>DATHHQ010000074.1:0-16945 GCA_035490095.1 Bradyrhizobium sp. | reverse complement strand
CTGCCTCCGTGACCGCTTCCCTGGCCGGCGTCTCCCGCCATCCCGACTCTCCTGCCTAACGCCATATTCTCAATGCAGGAGCGGCGTCCTCAAGTCGAGGGTCAAAGGAAATTCAAGCGTGCGTTCCTCGGGAGGCGGATCGATCTTGCCGGGGGTGTGGCCGTGATCCTGAAACCGAGCCAACCGCCGCGCCTCGGCTTCGTAGGAATTGACCGGCTTGGTGTCGTAGCTGCGGCCGCCCGGGTGGGCGACGTGATAGACGCAGCCGCCCAGCGACCGGCCGTTCCATGTATCGATCAAGTCAAAGGTCAGCGGCGCATGGACCGGAATGGTCGGATGCAGCCCCGAGGCCGGCTGCCATGCCTTGAAGCGGACGGCCGCAACCGCCTCGCCCGAACGGCCGGTTTCCGTCATCGGCATCCGTCTGCCGTTGCAGGTGACGACGTGGCGGCCTTCGACAAATCCGCTGGCCTTGACCTGCAGCCGCTCCACCGACGAATCGACATAGCGCACGGTGCCGCCGGCGGAGTTCTCCTCGCCGAGAACATGCCAGGGTTCGAGGGCCTGGCGCACTTCGAGCGCGACGCCGCCATGATGGACGCGGCCGAACGCGGGGAAGCGGAATTCGAGCTGAGCCGCGTACCAATCCGGTGAAAAATCGTAGCCGGATTGCTTCAACTCGGCGAGCACGCCCAGAAAATCCTCCCAGAGGAAGTGCGGCAGCATGAAACGATCATGCAGCGTGGTGCCCCAGCGCACGAACTTGCCCTGCTGCGGCTCGCGCCAGAGCTTTGCGATCAACGCCCGGATCAACAGTTGCTGCGCCAGCGACATGCGCGGATCGGGCGGCATTTCCAAAGCGCGGAATTCAACCAGCCCGAGCCGGCCAGTAGAACTGTCGGGGGAATAAAGCTTGTCGATACAGAGCTCGGCGCGGTGGGTGTTGCCGGTGATATCCACCAGGATGTGCCGGAACAGCCGATCCACCAGCCACAGCGGGGCTTTGATTCCCGGCGGCGGGACATGGGCCAGCGCGATCTCCAGTTCATAAAGGCCGTCATGCCGGGCCTCGTCGATGCGCGGCGCCTGGCTGGTGGGGCCGATGAACATGCCCGAGAACAAATAGGACAGCGACGGATGCCGCTGCCAATACAACACCAGGCTCTTCAGCAAATCGGGGCGGCGCAGGAACGGTGAATCCGCCGGTGTGCTGCCGCCGACCACCACGTGATTGCCGCCGCCGGTGCCGGTGTGCCGGCCATCGACAAGGAACCTGTTGGCGCCGAGCCGGACCTGGGCTGAATCTTCGTAAAGGCCGAATGTGATGTCGACGGATTCGCGCCAGCTCGAGGCCGGCTGGATGTTGATCTCGATCACGCCGGGATCGGGTGTCACCTTGATCACCTCGACGCGCGGGTCGAATGGCGGCGGATAGCCCTCGACATGGACCTGCATCTGCATTTCTTCGGCGGTCGCCTCCACCGCCGTGACCAGTTCGAGATAATCCTCCAGCTTCTCCACCGGCGGCATGAAGGCGCACAGAATGCCGTCGCGGATCTCGATCGACATCGCGGTGCGCACACCGCCGCCTTTGAGTTGCTGCTCCTGCACTTCCTGCTGCGGCGCGGCCTCGGTCGGCGTCGTCGCGTCATAGACCGGCAATGCATCGCGCGGCTCGAGCGGATCCTGCTCGACGATATAGGGAAAGTCTTCCGCTGGGATATGCGGCAACGACGCGATCGGCAGCCGCAGGCCCAGCGGCGAATCGCCCGGCGTCAGAAACAAATTGCCGCGCCGCAGCTTCCAGCGCTCGCTCTTCCAGCGCGAGGAAGATTTGCTTGCATCGGCGTTCCAGCGCTGGATCGGCAGCACGAATCCCTTGGGAACGTTCAGTCCCTGATCGAACACCCGCGCCATGCGTGAGCGTTCTTCCGGATCGGACAGTTTGGAATCGCTCGGATCGACATTCGGCGGCAGGCCGGCCTCCTTCTGCAGCCAGTGCGAAGGGTCTTCGAACGCCGGCATGATATATTCGGAATCGACGCCGAGTTTTTTTGCAGCCCCTTCCGCGAAGCGCTCGGCGTCTTGGATTCCGGCCTGGCGCGGTCCCTCGATCTTCGCGATCAAATCGGAGTTCTTCCAGATCGGCACGCGATCCTTGCGCCAATACAGTCCGAACGCCCAGCGCGGCAGGCTTTCGCCGGGATACCATTTGCCCTGTCCGAAATGCAGCAGGCCGCCCGGCGCGAACCGTGTCCGTAACTTGCGAATGAGATCGTCCGCCAGCCCACGCTTGGTCGGACCGACCGCGGAAATGTTCCATTCCGGCGATTCCAGATCGTCGACGGAAACGAAGGTCGGCTCGCCGCCCATCGTCAGACGCACGTCGCCGGCCTTCAGATCGGCATCGACCTGCTCGCCGAGCTTGTCGAGGCGCGCCCAGGATTCATCGGAGAACGGTTTTGTAATACGCGGGGCTTCGCGGATGCGCTTGACGTTCATCTCGAAGCCGAATTCGACTTGTGCGAATCCGACCGCGCCGCTGATCGGTGCCGCCGAGCGATAATGCGGCGTGGCGGCGACGGGAATGTGCCCCTCGCCTGTCAGCATCCCCGACGTGACGTCGAAGCCGATCCAGCCGGCGCCCGGAAGATAGACCTCGGCCCAGGCGTGCAAATCGGTAAAATCGCTCTCGACCTCGCGCGGTCCTTCGACCGGATCGATGTCGGGGCGCAACTGAATGAGGTAACCCGAGACGAAGCGGGCGGCGAGACCGAGGTGCCGAAAGATCTGGATCAGCAGCCACGCCGAGTCGCGGCACGATCCAGCACCCGATTCCAGCGTCTGTTCCGGCGTCTGGATGCCGGGCTCCATCCGGATGATGTAGCGAATTTTCTTTTGCAATTGCGCATTGAGATCGACCAGAAAATTGACCGTGCTGGGCGCCTCGCGCGGAATGCCCGCGAGGTACGCCGACAACAGCGGTCCGGGCTCCAGCGTCGCCAGATAAGGCGCAAGTTCGGTCTTGAGATCGTCGGTGTAGGCGAACGGAAAGCTGTCGGCGGAAGGCTCGACAAAGAAATCGAACGGATTGATCACGGTCATCTGCGCCGTGAAATCGACCTCGATCTTCAGTTCGGTGGCCTTTCCGGGGAAGACGAACCGCGCCAGCCAGTTGCCCTGCGGATCCTGCTGCCAGTTCACGAAATGGTTTGGCGGCGTCACCTTGAGCGAATAGCTCAGAATGGGCGTGCGGGTGTGCGGCGCCGGCCGCAGCCGGATGGTTTGCGGGCCGAGGTCGATCGGACGGTCATATTTGTAGTGCGTGACGTGATGTAGTGCGACGAAGATCGACACAGGCTGAGTGCTCCAGCAGCTTTTTTAAGCAGAACACCGGTTCTGATGTGGATCAAGCACTAACAACGGGCAGCGATTGCCTGCTGCAAAGGCGTGGGAACCCGCCCCAGCCGTCATCGCCCGGCTCGACCGGGCGATCCAGTATTGCAGAGCGCTCGCGATCGAACGTCGACGCTCTGAATACTGGGCCATCCGCCTTCGCGGATGGCGACGGCACAATGTGACGCGGGCTCTCAGGATGAGGACGTCAATGCCTCTACATCGTCGCGCCAAGCACCCATGGCGCGAATTCGGCGCCGCCGAAATCAAAACTCTCGCTCTTGGTCGGCGCTCCCGAAGCCGTCTTCAGCATCAGGTCGAAAATGCGCTGGCCGCACTCCTGCACCGTCTCCTCGCCGTCGAGAATGGTGCCGCAATTGACGTCCATGTCGTCTTCCATCCGCTTGAACATCGGCGAATTGGTCGCAAGCTTGATCGACGGTGCGGGCTTGCAGCCGAACACGCTGCCGCGGCCGGTGGTGAAGCAGACGAGATTGGCGCCGCCGGCCACCTGTCCGGTCGCGGCCACCGGGTCGTAGCCCGGCGTGTCCATAAAGACAAAACCCTTTTTTGTCACCGCTTCAGCATAGTTTAGGACATCGACCAGATTGGTGCTGCCGGCCTTCGCCATCGCGCCGAGTGATTTTTCGAGGATCGTCGTCAGACCACCGGCCTTGTTGCCGGGGCTTGGGTTGGCGTTCATCTCGGCGCCCTCACGTTCGGTGTACGCCTCCCACCAGCGCATCAGCGCCACCAGTTTTTCGCCGACCTCGCGACTGACCGCGCGACGCGTTAAGAGATGTTCGGCGCCGTAGGTCTCCGGAGTCTCGGACAAAATGACGGTGCCGCCGTGCCGCACCAAGAGATCGCTGGCAGCACCGAGCGCGGGATTGGCGGAGACGCCGGAATAACCGTCGGAGCCGCCGCATTGCAGCGCCACGGTCAACTCACTGGCCGACACCGGCTCGCGCTTGACGTTGTTGGCGTCGGTGAGCGCCTCGCGCACAAAGGCGACGCCGGCTTCCACGGTCTTGCGGGTACCGCCGATTTCCTGAATCTCCAGTTCGCGCAGACGGCCAGCGAGCTTCTGCTCTTTCATCAATCCACCGATCTGGTTGACCTCGCAACCCAGGCCCAGCACGACCACGGCGGAAAAATTCACATGCCGCGCATAACCGCCGAGCGTGCGGCGCAGGATGGTCAGCGGCTCGTCCTGGGTCATGCCGCAGCCGGTCTTGTGGGTGAGCGCGACCACGCCATCGACGTTGGGGAAATCCGCCAGCGGATTGTCGTGGGTGAACGGATTCTTCTTGAAGACATCCGCGACCATGCCGGCGACATGCGCGCTGCAGTTGACTGACGTGAGGATGCCGATGTAGTTGCGGGTCGCGACCCGGCCATCGGGACGGCAGATGCCATCGAAGGTCGCGGGCAGATCGAAGTTCGGCGTCGGCGTAACGTCGACGCCAAAGGCATAGTCCTTGGCGAAATCGCCCATGCCGCAATTCTGGGTATGAACATGCTGGCCCGGCGCGATCGGAGATGTCGCAAAGCCGATGATCTGGCCGTAGCGGCGGATCGGCTCGCCGGTCGCGATGGCGCGGGTCGCGACCTTGTGGCCCGCCGGAATCCGCTCAATCGTGGTCACGCCCTCCGCCACGACCATGCCGGGCGGCAGGCTCGAGCGCGCGATCAGCACGCCATCATCAGGATGCAGGCGAATGACGGGTGCTGGGGCCATGGGATGTCTCCTTGTCTTAAACAGACGGACCTTATCCTGAGGAGCAGGCGCAGCCTGCGTCTCGAAGGATGGCCGCAAACGTCACAATGCCCTCATGCTTCGAGACGGCCTTTCAGGCCTCCTCAGCATGAGGGCATTGTAGCACAGATTACCTCACGCCTTGCCGCCGGAATCCTTGCGGGTCTGGGCGACCTGCATCTTGGCATAGGTCATCATCAATCCGCTTTCGTTGGACAGCGTCACGAGCTTGAAGCCCATGTTGATCGCCCGCACCGCACCATCGGCGCCGCTGCAGTGGATGCCGGGATAGAGGCCGCGCTTGCCGCACTCTTTGACGATCTTCTCATAGATCTTGAGAATTTCCGGCTCGTCGCGGTCGAGCTTCGGCACCAGCCCATAGGAGAAGCCGAGATCGGAGGGACCGATATAGACGCCGTTGATGCCTTCGACATCGAGGATCGATTCCATGTTCTCGACCGCGGTCTTGGTCTCCATCATCGGCAGCAGTACGATCTCGTCGTTGGCCGTCTGCTGATAGGTGCCGGCCGAACCGTACATGCCGGAACGAATCGGGCCGTTCGAACGCGTGCCGCGCGGCGGATATTTGCTGTAGGCAACGAGGTTTTCCGCCTCCTGCTTGGTGTTGATCATCGGGCAGATCACGCCATAGGCGCCGCCGTCGAGCACCTTGCCGATGATGCCGGGCTCATTCCAGGGCACGCGGACCATCGGCGTCACCGGATGGCCGTTCATCGCCTGGAAGCATTGCACCATCGACTGGTAATCCTGCACGCCGTGCTGCATGTCGACGGTGACGCTGTCGAACCCGCATTGCGCCATCACTTCGGCCGAAAATCCCGATGGGATCGCAAGCCAGGCGTTCACCACGGCCTTGCCCGAGGCCCATACTTTCTTGACGTTATTTGCCATTGGTCACGTTTCCTTTTTTGCTTTCGATCCGTTTGACGTTTGAGTCCTCATGGTGAGGAGGCGCGCTTGCGCCGTCTCGAACCATGAGGTTCGCTGCCCATCCTTCGAGACGCGGCGAAGACGCCGCTCCTCCCGAGTGAGCGCAAGTGCGCTCATCCGGGGATGAGGACATGTTCGTTACGGCGCATCATGCCGTTGCCCGCTGTATGCTCACCTCGTTCACACCGACTTCGCGTGCGGTATTCACTATCGCCGCCCAGGTATCGTCAGGCAAGGGCACCCCGTTTTTGGTGCGATCGGCCCGCATTTTCCGCTCGGGATCGCCGGGGATCAACACGGCATCGACGCCGGCGACCGGCTTGGTGGCCCTGATAAAGTCGACATAGCGCGAGATTTCGCCGTCGAAGAAATGGCTGGTGTCCACCACCTTGGGGTCGACATAGACGGCGAACATGCCGTTGGCGAAACGCCGGTCCGGCGCGGTGGCGCCGGTACCGGTCAACGCACCGCCGAGCAACTCGCAGATGAAGGCGAGACCCGAGCCCTTGTGCTCGCCGAACGCGCGGATCGCGCCTGTGCCCTTGGTGTGGTCGCGCGGCCCCTCCGCGCTGTACGGCCCGTACAGCACGGCCGGATCCTCGCTCAACGTGCCGTCGAAGTCGATCAGCGCACCATCAGGCAGTTTCTTGCCGCCGCGGCTTGCGACAAGGACCTTGCCTTCGGCGACGATCGAGGTGGCGAAATCGAGCACGATCGGGTCCTGCCCCTGGCGCGGAATGCCGACGCAATAAGGCGCGGTCGACAGCCGCTTCTCGACGCCGCCATGGGGCGCCACCAGCAGCGAGCCCGCGGCGTTGACGAAATGGATCGATACCAGCCCTTCGGCGGCCGCCATTTCCGCCCAGTCGCCGACGCGGCCGATGTGCCCGGCATTGCGCAGCGCCACCGCTGATAGCCCAGCCTTCCTGCACTTCTCGATGCCGATCCTGACGGCCTGCGGCGTGACGGTCTGTCCGTAACCGAACTTGCCGTCGACCACCGCCAGCGACGGCGTATCGACCACGAGTTCGGCGGTCTGATCGGGGACGACCGAGCCCATCTTCTTCCACCTGATGTAAACCGGCACCCGGATCACGCCGTGGCTGTCGTGCCCGGTGAGGTTTGCGGTCGTCAGGTATGTCGCGATGCGCCTGGCTTCTTCGGGAGAGGATTCCGAGTGCGCGAAAACTTCGGCAACGAAGTTGATCAGGTTTTGAACTTGTATCGTGACCATCGATCCGTCTTTCGCGGCTTACGCGCTTACCTTGGCATGACCGCCGAGATAGGCGGCAGCGATGGCTTCATTGCCCCACAATTCGTCGGGCTTGCCGCCCAGCACGATGCGGCCGGTTTCCAGCACGTAGCCGTGATCGGCGACGGAAAGTCCCATGCGCGCGTTTTGCTCGACAAGCAAGACCGTGGTGTTGCGCCTGATCTCCGAAATAATCCGGAACACCGCCTGCACGATCACCGGCGCGAGGCCGAGCGAGGGCTCGTCCAGCAGCAGCAGCCGCGGCTTCGCCATCAATCCGCGCGCCACCGCGACCATCTGCAATTGCCCGCCCGACAAGGTCCAGCCGAGCGCATTGGAAAATGACCGGATGTCCGGAAACAGATCGAACATGGCGTCGGCTTCGCGCGACAGGTCTGATTTCGAGACGCGCCGGTTCGACGCGCCGAGCATGATGTTTTCCTTGACGGTGAGGCCGGGAAACACCCGCCGCCCCTCCGGCACATGGGAGATGCCGAGCCGGACAATGGTTTCAGGTCCGAGACCGGCGATCGATTTGCCGTCGAACAGGATTTCGCCCGCCGCCGGCTTTGCCAGCCCCGAGATAGCGCGCAGCGTGGTCGATTTGCCGGCGCCGTTGGCGCCGAGCAGCGTGACCACCTGCCCCTCGTCGACACTGATCGACACGCCGCGGAGCGCTTCGATCTCGCCGTATAGGACAATCAGATCGTTGATTTGGAGCAGCGGCATTATTCGGTCCCGAGATAGGCGGAGACGACATCGGGATGGCGCAGCACCGCCATGGATTCGCCGTCCGCGATGCGGCGTCCGAAGTTGAGCACGGTGATATGCTGGGCCGCTTCCGCGACCAGCGTCATGTCGTGATCGATGATCAGGATGGTCAGGCCTTGCGCTGCGATGCGCTTGAGCAACTCATGCAGTTCGAGCTTCTCGCTCGAATTCAATCCGGCCGCGGGTTCGTCGAGCAAAAGCAAGGTCGGATTGGCGGCGAGCGCGCGGGCGATCTCGATCAGGCGCTGATGGCCGTAGGAAAAGCTCGAGATCAGTTCGTTGGCGCGCGGGCCGAGGCCGACGAAGGTCAGCGCCTCCATCGCGCGTTCGCTCAGGGCAGCATCGCCGCCTTTGCCGATCAGGGTGTTGCCCGGCCGCTCAGCACCGATCTCGACATTCTCCAGCGCGGTCATCGACCGGAACAGGCGGATATTCTGGAACGTGCGTCCCAATCCTGCCGCCGTGCGCTGATGCGGTTGCATGTCGGTGATATCAGTGCCGTCGAGCAGGATCTTGCCTGACGTCGCCTTGTAGAGTCCCGAGAGAACGTTGAGCGTCGTGGTCTTGCCGGAACCATTCGGACCGATCAACGCATGCACGCTGCCGCGCTTCACCGCAATGTCGACGCCATCGACAGCCTTGAGGCCGCCGAAATATTTCGACAGGCTGGTGACTTCGAGCACGGTATCGCCGCTGACGGTCGCGGGCTTGAGTTGCAGGGTTGCCGCAGCCGGAGGCGCCTTGATCTGGCTGCGCCAGCGCTGGGTCGCGACATTGATGAATCCCCAGATACCATCCGGCATGAAGCGGATGATGAGGATGACGGACAATCCGTAGATCGCAAGATACAGGCCGGGGACGCTTTTCAGAAATCGCAGCCATTCCGGAATCAGGATCAGCAGGCCGGTGCCGATCGCCGACCCGATCGGCGATGCGACACCGCCCAGCAGCGACATCGTCAGGAAGACGATCGACTCGGCGAACGAGAACTGATCCGGACTGACATAGGCAAAGCCGCCGGCGAAAAGACCGCCGGCCAATCCGCCCAGCACCGCGCTGAGGGCGAAGGCATAGACCTTGGTGCGGAACACATCGATGCCGACCACGCCGGCCGCAAGCTCGTTGTCGCGGACCGCGCGCATCGCGCGTCCGAGCCGCGTATCCGGAAGATGCCAGACGAAATAGCCGACCAGCGCCAGCATGGCGACGCAGAAGGCGAGATACGATTGCGAGTTCTGGAACAAATCGGGCCGGCCGATCCGCGGCACGCCGTCCGGACCGTGGGTGAGCCAGATGGCGTTGATCATGACCAGCGTGACGATCTGCTGGAACGAGATCGTCACCATGGCGAGGTAATGCCCGCCGAGGCGCAAGGTCGACATGCCCAGCACCGCTCCGGCGACCAGCGCCATCAGGCATCCTGCCGCCAGACACAGCCAGTAGCTGATGTGGTAGTCCGACGTTCCGATGCCGACCGCATAGGCGCCGAAACCGAAGAACGCCGCCTGCGCCAGATTGATCTGCCCGCACAGGCCAAGCACCACGGAGAGACCGAACACCGCGATCGCAAAGGTGGTCGCCTGCATCAGGATGTTGAGGATGTAACCGTCGAATCGCATGGTCGCGGCAAGCGCGACGACGATGGCGGCGCCGATGAAATAAGGCAGGTGACGTATCAGCAACGGCTTCGCGCGCGTCGCGGGCACGGTGATCGGCATATTCTCGCTGGGGGCGCTCATGCTTTCTCCGCGACGCGTTCGCCAAAGATGCCCTGAGGCCGGAACACCAGAAACAGCACCAGCACCAGGAAAGCAAAGCCGTCCTTGTAGGGCACTGAAATATAGGCGGCACCGAAGGTTTCGATGATGCCGAGCGCCAGTCCGCCGATGATCGCACCGGCAACGTCGCCGAACCCTCCGATGATGGTGGCGGCGAAGGCTTTGAGCGCGATCGTCGAGCCCATCTGGATCGAGACGAACAGGATCGGCGCCACCAGGATGCCCGCGAGGCCGCCAAGCACCGCCGAATAGATGAAGGTGATCATGATCATGGTGGAGACGGAAATGCCGAGCAGCGACGCCATCTCCTTGTCCTGCGAGGTGGCCTGCAGCTTCTTGCCCAGCATCGTGTGCTCGAAGAACCAGTAATTGAACACCACCAGGATCATCGTGACCGCGATGATCAAGAGATACTGGCTGTCGAGATAGACCGGCCCGAGCTGGATGCCGGGCGTCTCGAACCAGCCCTCCAGCACCTGCGGCTGCGGGCCGTAAATCGCGAGCACGGAATTGGCGAGCAGGATCGACGCACCGATGGTCGCGATGATGACCGGCAGGAATGTGCGATGACGCAGCGGATAATAGACCCCGAGATTGAAGATCGCGCCCAGTAGCGCCATGCCGGCCAGCGACAGCAGGAACGACAGCCAGTACGGCCATCCCAAATCGACGGCGAACACGACCATCAGGTAGGCCGCGACCATCGAGAATTCGCCTTGCGCGAAATTCACCACGTTGGTGGCGCGGAAGATCAGCACGAAGCCGAGCGCGACCAGCGCGTAAACGGCGCCGATGCCTATACCGGTGAAAAGTAGCTGTAGTGCAAGATCCATGGAAACGCTCGGTTACGAGAAGCTGATCGGCTCTGCTGTCGATAATGGCGGGTTCTGCCAGCCGAAGTTCCGGTGGAACAATCCGTGAGAACCGGATGCGCGAATATCGAACCGCAGGTTTGGACGTGTCGGCCCCTCCGCATCGGGAGGGACCGACAACGCCGGATCAATCGTTGAAGTCGATATGCTTGTCGTAAACGATGGTGCCCTTCTCGTTCTTCACGATGTTGTAGCCGTGCAGGCCGTCGCCGTTCTGGTCAAAATTATACTCGCCTTCCGCGCCGGCATATTTTTTAACAGCGAGAATGGCCTCCCGGATTTTTGTCGGATCGGTCGAGCCGGCCTTGTTGATCGCCGCGGCCAGAATGGTGATGGCGTCGTAGGGCCACGCACTCTGGTTATCCGGCGCGGTCTTGTAGGCCTCGCGATAGGATTTGCCGAAGGCCTTCGAAGCCTCGCTGGAATCTTCCGCGTAGTCTGCCACGCCGTAAGTGCCGAACAGCGCCGGGCCTGCCAGCTTGGTCGACGACACCGCCACCACCGAAGGCGATCCGACCCAGGGAATATTGACGCCGAGCTGGCGCAATTGCCGGGCGAAAATGCCGAGATCGTTTTCGAAGGTGAAGTAAGTACCGAGCACATCCGCGCCGGACTGCTTCACAGCCAGCACGACCGGCGTGAAATCCTGGCTTTGGTTGGCGTAGCCCTGATCGAGAACCGGCGGCGCGCCGAGCTTGCCAAGCGCGTCTGCGAGCGCCTTGCCGCCGGCGGTGCCGAATGCGTCGGTCGAATGAACGATCGCCCATTTTTTCTTGCCGAGCGTGTTGACGCCGTAGTCGGCGATCACGCGGCCGGAATAGTTGTCATTCGGGCGGAAGCGGAACAGCCACTGATTGCCCATATGGGTGAGATCCGGATTGGTACCCCCGATCATCACCGGCTTGCCGAGCTTGAGCACGTCGGGCGCCATCGCCATCACCTGGGTCGAGCGGATCGAGCCCAGAAACGCAACGATATCCGGCTGCGCGGCCAATTTCGAAAACGCCAACACGATGCCTGGATTGGTGGTCTGATCGTCCTCAATGACGAGTTCGACCTGCTTGCCGAGAATGCCACCGGCCTTATTGACCGCAGCGAGCGCAAGCTTCGCCCCGTTCTGCGCCCAAAGCCCCTGCTCCGCCGCCGGACCCGTCACCGGGACGCACATGCCGATCTTGATGGTGGCGCCCTGCGCCCGCGCGCTGCCGATGATGTGGGGTGCAGCAATACCGGCAGCGATGCCAGCCGCGAAATCGCGTCTCGTAAGTTTCATCTATTCCTCCATGGAGGCCGGGCTTCTTTGTCGGCCTTTCTTGGTATTGGCATCCGCGAAGGACGCAAAACCGTGTGCGTATCTACGGACTCTCGCGTGCGGAGTAAATTGATATCGCGACGATGTCGACTAACGGCGCGGACGTGTCGTTAATGCCGGATGCGGCAAAAGATTAACAGGCGCGAAGCGGACCTATTCCCCGGCTTCACGGCCGCGGGCGAGAGCTTTTCGATGCTTAAACAACATGCATCCAATCGGAGCTATGCGTCCCATCAAGAGCATCATGCAAATTTGCGCTTACTCGACTTCGCCAACCACTGGCAACTCCGACAGACTTGCCTCGAGCGCGCCGAGCATGTCCTGCAGCTCGGCGAGTTTGCGGGCGCCGTAGCGCCGGGTGATGGCGTCGTAGATGGCTTCCGACGACGGCGCCACCGCTTCGATCAGCTTCAAACCCTTAGCCGAGATCGACACGACGCCGCGGCGCAGATCGGCTTTCGCCACCCGCCGTTCGATCAGATGACGCGCCTCCAGGTCGCGCAGAATCCGCGAAAGGCTCGGACCCAGCAGGAAAGCAACGTGCGCGAGTTCCGTGACCTCGATGGCGTCGATCGAGGCGAGCGCGCGCAGGATTCGCCATTGCTGTTCGGTCAGGCCGTGGTTGCGCAGCGAGGGACGGAAATGCCGCATCACCGCCTCGCGCGCGCGCAGCAGCGACATCGGCAGCGAACGCGAGAATTCGCGCATCGGCACCCGCCGGACAGCGGTTTCGCTTGCCGCTTTCGAACCGGCGGTGCCGGGCGATTTTTTCCGCGCCATGATCAATCGTCCCGCCATCAGCAGCTGCCGACCGTTGCACCACGGCGTGTTTGCGCTGCAACAAAATTCAATTCGGTTTGACTTCACTTAACATGTTAATCATATTCCCGCACGACCTTTCATCGCGCAGTTGGCCTCGACCGAGATGGCACTGACCAAAGACGATATCCGTCTCGCCGCCGAGCGGCTGCATCAGGCGGAGAAGACGCGACGGCAGATCAGGCAGCTATCGCTGGATCACCCGGGCATCACTATCGAAGACGCCTATGCCATCCAGAAGGCGTGGATCGAGATCAAGGTCGCCGAGGGCCGCGTCGTCAAAGGCCACAAGATCGGCCTCACATCGAAGGCCATGCAGAGCGCGCTTGGTATCGATGAGCCGGATTCTGGAATTCTTCTCGATGACATGTTCTTTGCCGATGGCGGCCTCGTGCCATCCGACCGCTTTATCGGTACGCGGATAGAAGCCGAACTGGCATTCGTGATGAAGGCGCGGCTTGCCGGGCCGCACTGCACCATGTTCGACGTGCTGAATGCGACCGATTTCGTGGTGCCGGCGCTGGAAATCCTGGACACAAGGATCGAGCGGGTCGATCCGGTGACAAAGTCGACCCGAAAGATATTCGATACCATCGCCGACAACGCCGCCAATGCCGGCATTGTGCTCGGCGGCCGTCCGCTGCGGCCGTTGGAGGCCGATCTGCGCTGGATCGGCGCGCTGTGCTATCGTAACGGTCAGTTGGAAGAAACCGGGCTTGCCGCCGGCGTACTCAATCATCCCGCCACCAGCGTGGCCTGGCTTGCCAACAAGATCGCGCCCAACGGACTTGCACTTGAGCCCGGCCAGGTGGTGCTGGCGGGATCGTTCATTCGCCCGATCGAGACCCGCAAAGGCGACACGATCCAGGCCGACTATGGTCCGTATGGCACGGTGAGCTGCTACTTCGCTTGATACGCCCCCGCAGAGGAGTGATCCAGACATGCCGCATTTCACAATCGAATATTCAGCCAATCTCGACGCGCGTGTCGATATGGACAAAGTCGTCGAAGTGGTCCGCAAGGCCGCGGTGGAAACCGGGATCTTTCCGCTCGGCGGCATTCGCGTCCGCGCGGTGCGCTGCGAGCACTACGCCATTGCCGATGGTACACCGGATTTCGGATTTCTCGACATGGTGCTGCGGCTTGGCGAGGGCCGCGATCTCGCGACCCGCAAGAAGGCCGGCGAGCATATTTTTCGAGCGCTGTCCGATCATCTCGACCCGGTCTTTGCGGGCAGCAAGTTCGCGCTGTCGTTCGACATGCAGATCAACGACAAGGAAACCAGCTGGAAGCGCAACAATATCCACGACGTTCTGAAGGCGGAGGCCGCGCATGGATAAGGTCATGCCAAAATCATCCGACGTGTTTCAGGCCAATCGCGACCGCGCCGCCCCGCTGCTGAAACAACTGAGAGCCGATGGTATCGGACACATGATCGACGGCAAGATCGTGGCGTCGATCTCGGGCGAAACGTTTGAAACGAACTCGCCTGTCGATGGCGCGGTGCTGGCGTCGGTCGCGCGCGGCAACGCGGAAGATATCGATCGCGCCGCGACGGCAGCCGCGCTGGCCTTCAAGGCCTGGCGCGACATGCCCGCGACGATGCGCAAGAAATTGCTGCATCGGGTTGCGGACGCCATCGAAGACCGTGCCGACGATATCGCGGTGCTCGAATGCATCGACACCGGCCAGGCCCATCGCTTCATGGCCAAGGCCGCGCTCAGGGCTGCCGAGAACTTCCGTTTCTTCGCCGACAAATGCACCGACGCGCGCGATGGCTTGAATATGCCGAGCGAAGAGCACTGGAACGTATCCACGCGCGTGCCGATCGGCCCGGTCGGCGTGATCACGCCATGGAATACACCATTTATGCTGTCGACCTGGAAGATCGCCCCTGCCCTCGCCGCCGGCTGCACCGTGGTGCACAAGCCCGCGGAATGGTCGCCGGTGACCGCCGATCTGTTGTCGCGGCTGGTGAAACAGGCCGGCGTGCCCGACGGCGTTCTCAACACCGTGCACGGCATCGGTGAAGAAGCCGGCAAAGCGCTGACCGAGCACCCCGCGATCAAGGCAATCGCCTTTGTCGGCGAAACCTCGACCGGCGCAGCGATCATGGCGCAGGGCGCGCCAAGCCTGAAGCGCGTGCATTTCGAGCTCGGTGGCAAGAACCCCGTGATCGTGTTCGACGATGCGGATTTGGACCGCGCACTCGATGCAGTCGTGTTCATGATCTATTCGCTCAACGGCGAGCGCTGCACCTCGTCGAGCCGGCTGTTGATCCAGCAAGGCATCGCGGAAAAATTCATCGAAAAACTCACCGCGCGCGTGAAGGCGCTCAAGATCGGGCATCCGCTCGACCCCGCGACCGAAATCGGGCCGCTGATTCATGAACGCCATCTGGAAAAAGTCTGCGCCTATTTCGACGTCGCGCGGAAGGATGGCGCTGTCATTACCGTCGGCGGCAAGGCGCATGACGGCCCCGGCGGCGGCCATTATGTGCAGCCGACGCTGGTCACCGGCGCGCACGCCAACATGCGTGTGGCGCAAGAGGAAGTATTCGGTCCTTTCCTGACCGTGATTCCGTTCCGCGACGAGAGCGACGCCATCGAAATCGCCAACGCCGTGCAGTATGGCCTCACCGGCTATGTCTGGACCTCGGACATGGGCCGCGCATTGCGCGTCGCCGACGCGCTGGAGGCCGGCATGATCTGGCTGAATTCCGAGAATGTCCGCCACTTGCCGACCCCGTTCGGCGGCATGAAATCGTCAGGCATCGGCCGCGACGGCGGCGATTATTCGTTCGACTTCTACATGGAAACCAAGCACGTCTCGCTGGCGCGGGGAACCCACAAGATCCAGCGGCTGGGAGTACCCTCATCCTGAGGAGCGGCCGAATGGCCGCGTCTCGAAGGATGGGCCACACGGACAACATGGTTCGAGACGGCGCCGAAGAGGCGCCTCCTCACCATGAGGACAGACCGATCTAGGAATTAGGAAACGCCGATGCCCATCCCGCAACACATCTTCGATCCGCCGTTCAACATCGTCCGATCCAGCCATGTCGTGCTCGACGTTGTCGACCTGAACGCCAGCGGCGAGTTTTACGAAAAGACCGTCGGGCTTCATGTCGAGGATCGCGACGACAGAGCGGTATACTTGCGCGGCAGCGAGGAGCATCAGCACCACTCGCTGGTGCTGCGCAAGGCGGCGAGTGCCGCCTGCAACCGGCTGGGCTTCAAGGTCGGCAACGAAAACGATCTCGACAAGGCCGCGGCCTTCTGTTCCGAGAACGGGATCACTTACGCGTTCGCGGAGCAGCCGTTCCAGGGCCGCACGCTGCAGTTCACCGACCCGTGCGGCTTCCAGATCGAGCTCTATGCAGCAATGGAGAAACGCCCGCATCTGTTGCGCCGCTACGATCTCTACAAGGGTTGCCACCCGCAACGGCTCGATCATTTCAACGTGTTCGCCGCCGAGGTTCAGGACACTGTCGACTTCTACGCGCGGCTGGGTTTCCGGCTGACCGAATACGGCGAGGAAGACGGCCCCAATGGGCGCATCGCGGCGGCGTGGATGCATCGCAAGGGCAACGTGCATGACTTCGCCATCACCAACGGCAAGGGCCCTCGCCTGCACCATTTCGCCTATTGGGTGCCGACCGCGATGAACGTCCTGCATCTGTGCGACGTGATGGCCTCGAGCGGCTTCCTCAAGAACATCGAGCGCGGGCCCGGCCGTCACGGCATTTCAAATGCGTTCTTTCTGTATGTCCGCGATCCCGATGGCCACCGCCTGGAGCTCTACACCAGCGATTACTTCACCGGGGATCACGATCATGAACCGATGCGCTGGTCGCTGAAGGATCCGCGCCGGCAAACGCTGTGGGGCGCGCCCGCGCCGCGTTCCTGGTTCGAGCAGGGATCGCCGTTCGCGGGTCAGGTGGTACGTGAGCCGCTGTTCGTCGCTGACGTCACGATTGCGGATTAAGATGCGCGTTTCGATTGTCATCCACTGTGATCACGAGAGGTATCATGA
>DATHHQ010000073.1:0-7044 GCA_035490095.1 Bradyrhizobium sp. | reverse complement strand
GATCAGGTCGCCGTTCCAGATCGGAATTTGCCGCAGCACCAGCGGAATCCGCGACGCCGGCTGCAATGTCGCGAGTGTCTCGCGGATGCGCTTGTTGGCCCTGTCGATCTTGTTGAGAAACAGAAAGCGCGGAACCCCGAGGTCTTCGAGTTCGCGCAGGATCAGCTGAAGTTGCGGCAGCTTGCGTTCGTCGGCTTCGCACACCACTACTGCGGCATCGACCGCCGGGATCGCGGCGCGCATGTCATGCGCGAACTCCACCGAGCCGGGACAGTCGATGAACGTGTAACTGTCGCCCATGAAAGTGGTCGTGGCGGCGGTGAGGCCGACGCCCATCTTGTGACGGCGGGCTTCGGCGCTGGCGTCGCCTATCGACGTTCCGGCGTCGACGCTGCCGGCGCGGGGAATTGCGCCCGTGCGCGCCAATATCGCTTCAAGAAGTGTGGTTTTACCGCTTTGGAAAGGGCCCACCAGCGCAATGCACCGTGGACCGCGAGGACTTCTGACGTCCTGTCCCATTGCCGCCTCCTCATCTGGAGCTCGGCCCTTGATTGGGTCGGCGGGAAGGATGCTCCCCCTAAGGTGACGATTTGGCAAGCCGGAAAAACGTCGCTGCGCTGCATCGTGATTTCTTTCCCTCTCCCCATGTGGGAGAGGGAAAAAGAGACACAACCGCGACCTTGACTACCTTCCCGGCCGAAGTTCGAGGCTTTCCAGCCCGGCTGCGACACTAAGGCCGACCTGCCCCTGGACGCTGAGCGGCTGCAAAGCGATCGAATTGGCCGAACCGCCGACCAGCGCGTTACCGCCGAGGCCGACGCCGATGGTCGCGCTGCCCTGTGCGCCGGCATAATTGCCCGAGAGATCGCCGGGCCCGAGCCGCGCGACCGGCGCATACACGCCCCAGGCCAGCGCCGATTCCTGCGTGATGCCAAGATCGAGGCCAACCTTGCGGATGGTCGCGACATAGCGGTCCTCCGGCATGCCCTCGACCCGCAGCACGCAACCGAGGTTGGTCACCGAGCCGACGATGAAGCCGACGCTTGAACCGCCGCGGCATTCGAGGACGCCGACCTGCACGCGCTGCATCGGCTGCTGGGCATTGGCGCGGGCAAGCAGGGCAACCAGCATGGTGATGGTAATGGCGACACCGGCAAGGATGAATGAGCGGCGCATGAAGAAAATCTCCGGCTGAAAAGTTGTGATGCGAGCAGAAAATCAGGAAGCGCCATGGCCCCGGCGCTCGCTGTTTCTATGACACAACATTCGCGGCCGTGCCAGATTTGCCGCGCTTCGCCGCTGCTGTCGTATATTCGGGGGATGACGGGACCCGTGACGCCAACAAACCATGACGCCGACAAAAAAGAGGCCCGCCTGAGCGGGCCTCTTTGGTAGCTTCGAAGTTCTTCAGTGGTGGCGGCGATGGTGATGCATGTGCCGGCGAGAACCGCCATGCGCAAACCGGACCGGCTGCAATTCGATATCAGCGACACCGGCCGCGACGTTCAACCCGGTCTGCCCTTGCACGCTGATGGGCTGCAGCGCGTAGGAATTTTGCGGCCCGCCGACCAGAAAGTTGCCGCCACCGCCGAGCCCGACCGATGCGTTGGCGCCGACGCCACCGTAATTGCCGGCGAGGTCGCCGCGTCCAATCCTGGTGGTCGGTGCATTCACCGCCCAGGAAAACCGGGTCTGATCGGTGAAGCCGATATCCAGGCCGTAGCGGCGGACGGTTGCGATGTAGGGCTCAGGACGGCGGCCTTCGCTCTGGAACACACATTCAAGGCTGGTCACCGAGCCGACGACGAAGCCGACATTCTGGCCGCCCCGGCATTCCAAAATACCGGCCTGAACCGGTGGCAGCGCGTGGGCGCTTGCGAACGATGCAACGAGTGCAGCGATGGCAACGCTAAGTGTCGAAAGTCGCATGAATTTGATCTCCGCATGACGAATTGAGCTTGCGGGGGATCAGAACGCAAGCGCCGTGTCCAAAACAAGGCGCTTCCCAAATCCGCCGTCAAAATATCAGATGTTCGACGGCGAAGTGATTTGACTACCTCAGATTGCCACAAAATCGCTGAATGCGTTTGCAGGCGTCCTCGAGATCGGAAGTCTTGGCCGCATAGGAAATCCGAAACGCCGGACCGAGCCCGAATGCCGATCCCTGCACCACCGCGACGCCTTCGGTCTCCAGCAGTTCGGTAACAAAATCCTCGTCGTTGGCGATCACCTTGCCCGACGGCGACGTCTTGCCGATGGTGCCGGCGCAGGACGGATAGACATAGAACGCGCCCTGCGGCC
This sequence comes from Bradyrhizobium sp., assembly GCA_035490095.1. Classification (GTDB taxonomy): domain Bacteria; phylum Pseudomonadota; class Alphaproteobacteria; order Rhizobiales; family Xanthobacteraceae; genus Bradyrhizobium. Next base: position 4,743 of record DATHHQ010000073.1, on the reverse strand, counting down.
GCGGACAATCGATGCCCTTGGCCTGATTGAGCATCGACACCACGAGGTCGCGGCGCTCCTTGAACATCTTGTTGTTCACGGGAATGAAATCCTGCGGACCGTTGAGGGCTTCCACCGAGGCCCATTGCGAGATCGACGACGGGTTCGAGGTCGACTGCGACTGGATGGTCGCCATCGCCTTGATCAATTCGGCGGGTCCGCCGGCGTAACCGATACGCCAGCCGGTCATGCAATAGGCCTTCGACACCCCGTTCACGGTCAGCGTGCGGTCGTACAGTTTCGGCTCGACCTGCGCCGGCGTCGTAAAGACGAAATCGTCATAGACCAGATGCTCGTACATATCGTCGGTCATGACCCAGACGTCGGGATGCTTCACCAGCACGTCGGTGATCGCCTTCAGTTCGGCGCGCGTATAGGCGGCGCCGGTCGGGTTCGAGGGCGAGCACAGGATGATCCACTTGGTCTTCGGCGTGATCGCCTTCTCGAGCGCGTCCGGCTGCAGCTTGAAGCCCTGCTCCGCCGTGCACACCACCGGCACCGGTTCGCCGCCGGCGAGCGCCACCATCTCCGGATAGCTCACCCAGTAGGGCGCGGGAATGATCACCTCGTCGCCCGGATTGATGGTGGCCATCAGCGCGTTGTAGAGCACCTGCTTGCCGCCGGTCCCGACAATGACCTGGTTCGGCTTGTAGGTCAGACCGTTCTCGCGCTGAAACTTGGCGATGATCGCCTGCTTCAACTCGGGAATGCCGTCAACCGCGGTGTATTTGGTCTTGCCGGCCTCGATGGCGTGAATCGCCGCCAGCTTGATGTTGGCGGGGGTGTCGAAATCGGGCTCGCCGGCGCCGAGACCAATGACGTTGCGGCCCGCCGCTTTGAGCTCGCGTGCTTTATCCGTCACCGCGATGGTGGCGGACGGCTTCACACGGTCGAGCGCAGCGGACAGAAACGGCATCATCATCTCCTTGGCAAACGTCATGAATTGGCCAGCGCTGGGGGCAACTCCCGAACCGCCACACCGATCCACGACGCTTTTTGTTGGGATCGACGCACCCTAAAGCGCGCCACGCTGCATCGCAAGAAGGTTGGTCCGGCACGCCCAAACTTTAGGGAACGTTAAAAGGCTCGATTTACGGTCGGCGCAACATTCATAAAATTCTGCGGTAAAATGACACATATCTGGCAAGGGCTGCGATCCGGCGACTGGCTGACCGACGCGCGGATGCGCGGCTATAGCCTGATCCTGCTCGCCATCTGCACCCTCGCACTGGTCGGCTGGATCGCGGCGTCGGACGGCCTGATCGATCGCAACAGCAAGCCCATCGGCACCGATTTCTCCAACGTCTATGCCGCCGGCACGCTGATCTGGCAGGGCCGGCCCGCGGAGGCCTACGAGCCGGCGCGCCAGCATGCCGCCGAGAAGGCCGTGTTCGGCGGCCGCGAGGTGCCGTTCTACGGCTGGCTCTACCCTCCGTTCTTCCTTGCCATCGCGTTTCTGGTGGCCTCCCTTCCGTATGCGTGGGGTCTCGCGATCTGGCTTGCGGCAAGTTTTGCTGCCTATTTGGCGGCGATGCGTGCCATCATGCCCCGTCCGGAAACGCTGCTGATCGCGGCTGCCTTCCCTGCGGTGTTCATCAACATCGGCCATGGCCAGAATGGATTTCTTACCGCGGCGCTGCTCGGCGGCGCGCTGCATTGGCTGGATCGCCGGCCCTGGCTCGCGGGCGTGCTGATCGGCCTGCTCGCCTACAAGCCGCAATTCGGCGTTTTGATTCCCGTGGCGCTGCTGGCGGGCGGACGGTGGAACACCATCGGCGCCGCCGCGGCCACCGTCGCGGCCCTTGTGGCGGTCAGCTTCGTGACATTCGGCGGCGGCGTCTGGCACGCTTTCGCCGATTCCATGACATTCACACAAACGGTGGTGCTCGAGCAGGGCGGCATCGGCTGGGAGAAAATTCAATCGGTATTTTCGGCGATGCGGATGTGGGGCGCAGGCGTTCACTCGGCCTACGCCATACAGATCGCGCTAGCGCTGATGCTGGCCGCAAGTCTTGCGTGGCTGTGGCAGAGCAATGCCGTATTCGAGCTCAAGGCTTCGGCGCTGGCGACAGCGAGCTTGCTCGCGACGCCCTATGTGCTCGACTATGATCTCGTCGTATTGGCGGTTGCGATCGTATTCTTTGTGCGCCACGGAATGAACCGCGGCTTCCACGACTATGAGATTAGCCTGTTGGCGGCCGCATGGTTCATGCCGTTGCTGTCACGCGCCATTGCCGGCGTCACCGGCATTCCCATTGGTCTGCTGGTATTGCTGGGGTTATACGTTTTCATAGTGCAGCGTGCAGTGCGGGATCGCCTGGGACCGGCGATCAAGGTTCGCGGTATCGCGCAAGCGTGATCCGATTTGTTCCGGCGCGTTGGTAAGATCTTCCACGCGGGTGCAGTGCGGCAAAGCTTTCGACTATTTGCAGGTCGTTAACCTTTAAGATCTTTGACTTTATAGAGCCTTTAAAGTTCTTGGGCCTTGCGACGCTTCGCTATCGGCATCATTCTTTAGCCGCGTTGCGGAGCGAGAAGATCTTGCTCGTCGCGCACAGCGTGTCCTACCGATCAAATGAAATCCAGAATGTACAAGCTCTATTCGATGCAGCGCTCCGGCAACAGCTACAAGGTTCGCCTTGCGCTGGCGCTGCTCAACGCGCCCTATCGCGCGATCGAGATCGACATTCTGCGCGGCGAGAGCCGCACGCCGGACTTTCTCGCGATGAATCCTAGCGGCCAGGTGCCGCTGCTCGAAGTCGCGGAAGGACGCTACCTCGCCGAATCCAATGCCATTCTCTGGTATGTCGCCGGCGGCACGCCGCTCGCGCCGGAATCGCGGATCGAACGCGCCGAGGCGCTGCAGTGGATGTTCTTCGAACAACATGCGCTGGAGCCGAACATCGGGGCGGCATATTTCTGGCTGGCGCTGGTCAAGGGTGGCCGCGACCTGCAGACCCACGCGCTGGAAGACTGGATGGAGCGCGGCTACGCCGCGTTGCAGGTGATGGAAAATCACCTCAAGACCCACACCTATTTCGCAACGGGCCAGCTCACGGTCGCGGATATCGCCCTTTACGGCTACACCCATGTCGCCGACCGCTGCGATTACGACCTCGCGACATTCCCCGCGATTCGTGCATGGTTGCGGCGGGTCGAGCAGACCCCGGGCTTCGTCACCATGGACTGTTGGCCTTGTAACGCCGAGGTCGATGATTCGCCCGGTATTGCCGCCGAGGTTTAGCGACAAAAGCTACAGGCGCCCCTATTTCGCCATTTTCCGGGCAGTTTTGCCCCAATATTGCCCGTGGTTGCTGCGAAATACTTTGCACGCCGCAGGTGATTCGCCTGCGCATTCAAGGATTTCGGCCATGACACGGTCGCCCGACGCAGCAGGTTTCCATGGCCGCGCTGCACTAGTTGCTTCGTCCGGACTGACTCATGCCGTCGCGGCCTCGCTGGCGTTCGGCGCGGTGTCGCTGTGCCTGATCGTCACCCTCACGGTGCTTTCGACCAAAATCGCCATGGCGATGCCGATTCCGGCATAGCTCGATTGTCTTTCCTGGCCATTCGTACTCTTGCGCACCAGCACGGTGATCAACATCGCTATCGGGCAACGATGAAAACACCTGTCGGACTTGTTACCGCGGCGCTGACGGCGGCGATCCTGTTGGCAGCATCATTCCTGATCGCTACGGGAACACGCGGCGAAAACGTATCGTTTGCATCGTCGGCGGGACAGCTCGAGGTGCAGACCATTGCCAGCGGTTTGGTCAATCCCTGGTCGCTGGCGTTCCTGCCGGATGGCCGGATGCTGGTGACGGAGCGCCCGGGCCGCATGCGCGTCGTCACCGCGGAAGGACAACTCTCGCCGCCGCTGAAGGGCGTGCCCGAGGTCTGGGCGTCTAACCAGGGCGGATTGCTCGACGTCATCATCGACAAATCCTACGCGCAAAACAAAACCATCTACTTCTGCTTCGCCGAAGGGACCGGCGGTGGCGGCCGTACCGCGGTGGCGCGGGCAACGCTGAACGACGGCAATGGCCGGCTCGACGACGTCAAGATCATCTTCCGGCAGGAGGGACCGTTGTCGTCAGGCGGTCACTACGGTTGCCGTATCGTGCAGGCGAACGATGGCAATCTGTTCGTCACGCTCGGCGAGCATTTCAAATACCGCGACGAGGCGCAGAATCTCGGCAATCATCTGGGCAAGCTGATCCGGATCGCACCCGACGGCTCAGTGCCCGCAGACAACCCGTTCATCGGCCGCGCAGGTGCGAAGCCGGAAATCTGGAGTTACGGCCATCGCAACGAGCAAGGGCTCGCGATCAATCCCGCATCGGGCGATCTCTGGGAGATCGAGCACGGCCCGCGCGGCGGCGATGAAGTCAACATCATTGGCAAGGCCAAGAATTACGGCTGGCCCGTGATCGGCTATGGCATCGACTATAACGGCGCCAAGATTCACGAGAGCACTGCCAGCGACGGCATGGAGCAGCCGATCAAATACTGGGTGCCGTCGATCGCCCCGTCCGGCATGACGTTTTACACCGCGGCACTGTTTCCGAAATGGACCGGCAGCCTGTTCACCGGCGCACTGGCGGGCAGGATGCTGGTGCGGCTGTCGCTCAACGGCAATACCGTGACCGGCGAAGAACGTCTGCTGCCAAATCTGAACGAGCGGATTCGCGATGTGCGGCAGGG
>DATHHQ010000072.1:0-3438 GCA_035490095.1 Bradyrhizobium sp. | reverse complement strand
CTTGCCTTGCCGGACATGCTCCGGGAAGAAGCGAGAGCGCGCCATTTAATTTGACCCGTCCATACCACCTTCTCAAATACGGACCTTGCGCAGATCCTTGGAAGCCGAACGGCCGAGTTCCGCAGAATCGAGAAACCCTTGGGCGGCACTGCCGGCTGAACTTCTCGCTTCCACAATGGTCGGGATGCCGTTTCGTCGCGATACGCAAATGGCCGGATCTTCGTGCCTCGGGGGGAGGGCGCTGCGCGGCGTGGCGCGGATTTCGAGGCTGAAGCGGTCGGAGAGTGTTCCGTAGCCCGTCGTGAAGTGAGGCGCGAACTTGGAGTGAATGGTGAGGTCGCCCGTGGCGTAAGGCGGAATCCACAGCCTCGCGGGATCCCCCAGGACATATTCCGGACCGACGTCGTTATGCGGCAGCGTCGGCAGCACGCGGCCGGGGTCCGGTACGACGAAACCAAGGCCGGAATTCAGATGGGGCACGATTTGGTGAAGTGGAATCCAGATCGACAAGGGCAGATCAGGCGCCACGACTTTTGCGTCCTGATGCGCACCGACGCCGAGCGGCGTGTCGATGCCATGACGTGCGGTGCAGAACTTGAGCACGATGGCGAGATGCGATGAACCGCAGATCTCTTCGACGACATCCCAGGTCCAGGATTTAAGAAGCGCCGAGATGATGACGGCGGCCGGAAAACGATCGTGATCCCGCACCGCCCAGGGACTGTGCCAGCTGCCGGCGCTGGTTTCGTCGTCGCCCGTTTGAAGGCGGTGCCCCGCGCGTGCCAGGCCGTCCTTGGCTTCGGACGAATGGAGGACGAAGCGCCGGAAAGCCTCAGCGCACGTCGCGAGCGTCTCGGGCGCCAGCGCGCCTTTCAACATGACGACACCAGATCGCGCGAAGGCGGCCGCGATCTCGGCGGGACCGCGTTGTTCCGAGAAGGAGAGGGCGTGCCGATCCCGCATGATCTCGGGATGGCTTTCGACAAGTTCCTTGAAGTTCATTCCATCCCTAAAAGACACGGGGACGGGACACCAAGAGCGTCACCGGGACTCCCTGCGAAGGGCTTTTAGCGTGACCGCCCCTGGAAACAAAGTCGAACAAGCCCCGCCGAAGGCGAAGGGGGCCGCGGCCAGGGTCCGGGACGGGCAACAAGATAGACCATCGATGTGTGACACGAGTCACATTTTCAGCAATGGCACTGCGATAAGGGGGACGCCTGGTCGAGCGGGTGCAATAACTTGTCGAACGCCATCAATCGTAAGCCTCTGGGCTTTGACTATTTCCGTCGCTTGAAGAAGAGCTGGCGGCGCGGCAGGGCGATCGAGTACGTGCTCATCGCCCTGTTGATTGCCTTTATGGCATTTCAGGTCCTGCTCGCCGTCGGCGCAAAAGCCATTTGAGCCGCGCTGCAGCGCGACGATGCCGTCATTTCGGGAGGGCCAGGGAGTAGCCGCCTTCGACTCGCCTCGCCTTGAAGGTCGTGAGCGCGCCATAGGAGTCGATGCGCAGCAAGTGCCGGCACGCCGGAAAATCGGGGCCATAGAGTCCCCGCAAAGCGAGCAGCCGGTCGAGGGCGGAGCTATCGGCTTCCTCGGAGTCGCTGGCGGCTACGATGACGCGATGGTCGCCGCACATCAGCGCCAGCGCCAAACCGTTCCTGAACGCAACGAGCTCGCCGCCGCAGTCGCTCTCATCGGCCGTCATTGCCTGGCATCGGTCCAGGGCGCCGGCAATGGCCTCGCTCCGGGTTCTTGCACGGGCGATTCCCCAGTTGCCGTTGCGCGCCACCGTGAGGACCGTCCAGCTCGTCTCTTCATCCGCCGCAGACAGGCCGGGAGCAGCAAGAAGCAATGCGAAGCACGCCATCAGAATGCGAGGGACTGTCGGCAGCCCGGCGACGCTACGCCGGAACGAGGATCGGCAGAGCATGGTGCGAACCGCGAAATATTGCAAAGCCAGGCGCGCAGCTCCCGAAGCTGCGCGGGCCTACACCTTGGGAATAAGCGTCCACACGGGATCGAGCACACGCTGCCGGCCGCCGCCGTGAAGCGACGTGAGTCTTTCGCGATATCCCAACACCTGCACTTCCAGGATTTCCTCGAACCCCGCAGGCAGATCGTCCGCGGTCAAGGTTGGCGCCAGGCGCATCGGTTGCTCGGAGTCCACAAGCGCCGTTGCGGCTTGCGCCATGTTCGAGCGGGCACGGAAAAGGTGAGCCAGTACCGAATTTGCTGTCATGGGAATGCTCCTGCCTTCCCCTGGGACGGTAGCAACATACTCAAAGGTATCTGTGAGTTTCCCCACACTGCTGGCCAGCCGATGCAAAATGATCGGTAGGTGCTCTAGGCGTGCATGTTTGGCCGGATCCGAGCCGAACGGCTGGCGCATAAGCACGTCATTGCGCCGGTAAAAGCCGTCGGTGTAATCCAGCCTTCGGCCGGGGTGTGCTCAAGTGACGAGGAGAGACAGAGAGTGGAGTGGTTTGCGTTACGGAATTCGATCATCGTCATTGTCGTCATGATTGCCTGGGGCTATCCGCTGTCGGTGCTGAGCAAGCGGGCCGGGCATAGTCCCGCCATCGGCTGGCTGGCCGGAACCATTGGAATAGTGATTGCCGGGCCATTCTGGTTCATGTGGTGGCTTTCGTTGGTCCGGTGGCACGTGGAGGAGGAACCGAGGATAAGGACGTCCTAGTCGACCCGGCGCGTAGCCAAGGGGCCGTTCAAGGATTGGCCTGGGGCCTGCCGCTTCATTGCAGTTCCATGTGTGACTGAATCCGGCCGCTTTGACAGAGATCAAGGCTGAAGACGCGCGTTCCGGCTAAACGACCATCTGCAGAGATCAGGGCAGCGACCTGCCTACTCATGGTGAAGCAGATGCGAAGAACGATGGCGATGGCATTGCTGATGCTGCCGCTCCCGGCAGCGGCGCAGTCTCCTGGGGTCGGCGGCACACTCGCCGAACACTGGTGCATGGGTTGCCACGTCGTCGAACGTAACCCGCCCACCGCGACGTCCGGCGGCGCGCCGAGCTTCTCGGCGATCGCCGCCAAGCCAGGCACAACGGCGGTCTCTCTTGCCCAGTACCTGTCATCAGGGCACACGAACATGCCGGACTTCTCGCTCAGCCGCTCCGAGCGCGACGCGCTGGTCGCCTACATCTTGAGCCTTCGCTAGAGCAGCGTCCGACCAGGTGGAACCGCACGCGTTTCCATCTGGTCGGACATAAGCTGCTCTAGAATTTAAATATTCTAGAGCACGACCTTCCGCTCGGCTGATTCCATCCGAGCGGAACGTGCTCTAGCTGTGAGCTTTCAATAGGTTGTCCATCCGGCTCAGGCCGAGGAAGCTGATGTTGTCGAGACGTCAACGTTCCTTGGGAGAGCCGAATGGACATCCATAAGAATGCCCGCCTGACGCCGCACGGTCGAGAGCGGC
>DATHHQ010000071.1:0-3448 GCA_035490095.1 Bradyrhizobium sp. | reverse complement strand
GTCGCTGGTGATCGCGGGGCTCGCCGCCGAAGGCGAGACCATGGTCAACCGCGTCTATCATCTCGACCGCGGGTTTGAACGGCTCGAGGAAAAACTGTCGGCGTGCGGCGCTTCCATCGAGCGCATCAGCGATTGAACGGGCGCGCGGATTCCGCAAAAGCATGTCCTCGGAAATGTTCCGGGATGGATACCGGTTTTGCTTTGCATCAAGTTTGCGCAGATTGCGTGGACTGATCTGCGGTAGAATACGCGCAAATGATAGGTGCATGCGGTGACGGCCCAGCTCAAATTGATCGCGCTCGATGCCGACGACCTTGCCGTGATTTCCACGCATGTGCAGGATGCCCGCGTACAGACTTCCGACATCATCTGGCGGCAAGGCGAAAAGCGGCTGCTGGTCGGCATGAACCGGCTGGACTGGGAGCAGACACTTTCCGGGGAAACCGCGCCGCGCCGCCTGGTCGCGGTGCTGCGCTTCGACCGGGTATTGTCATGCAAGTCGCGTAACATCGATCTGGGGGCGCCGGAAACCGTGCTGGAACTGGTCGGGATCGAGTTTCATCCCGGCGAGGCGCCCGGCGGCAGCGTGGTGCTGATGTTCAGCCAGGGCGGGGCGCTGCGGCTGGACGTCGAGTGCCTGGAATGCGAGCTGACCGACCTCGGCGCCGACGATCTCGGGACCAGCGATCTCGGCGAAGGCGCCGAGCCCTCCGGGTGGGACGCTTGAGCGGTGGCCGGCGACCGCCCCGTAGGGTGGGCTGAGCGAAGCGAGCCCACCATCTTTGCTGGTTACTCCGACCCGAACGGTGGGCACGGCGCAAAAACGCCTTTGCCCACCCTACGGATTGAGCCAGCTTCACACTCAGCGATAGCAAAGGGTTGACGGCGATTTGTCGCCGCGCCATTGAGCAGTGGGCCTTCCAATGGGGCCCACCGCCGGAAAGCCAACATGCCTGTTCGACTAGACAGAAACAGCGTCGATTTCGCCCAGCGATTCGCGGGTTTCCTCGCGATGAAGCGGGAGGTATCGGCCTATATCGAGAGCGCGACCCGCGCCATCGTCGACGATGTGGCTGCGCGGGGCGACCTGGCGCTGATCGAGGCGACGCGCAAATTCGACCGTCTTGACCTCAAGCCTGGCGGCTTGCGCATTACGCCGGCCGAAATCGATGCGGCGGTAAAGGCCTGTGACGCCGGGACGCTCGACGCGCTCAGATTCGCGCGGGACCGGATCGAAGTTTTCCATCGGCGGCAATTGCCGAAGGACGAGCGCTTCACCGATGCGCTCGGCGTCGAGCTCGGCTGGCGCTGGAGCGCAATCGACGCCGTGGGTCTGTATGTGCCGGGCGGCACCGCCGCCTATCCGTCCTCGGTGCTGATGAATGCGGTGCCGGCACGCGTCGCCGGCGTCGCGCGCGTGGTGATGGTGGTGCCGTCGCCGGACGGCAAGCTCAATCCGCTGGTGCTGGCGGCAGCCGATCTCGGCGGCGTCTCCGAGATCTATCGCGTCGGCGGCGCGCAGGCGGTGGCTGCCCTTGCTTACGGTACGGACACCATCGCGCCAGTTGCAAAAATCGTTGGCCCCGGCAATGCCTATGTCGCCGCCGCCAAGCGGCTGGTGTTCGGCAAGGTCGGCATCGACATGATCGCCGGTCCCTCGGAAGTGCTCGTGATCGCCGATGCTACTGGCAATGCCGGCTGGATCGCGGCCGATCTGTTGGCGCAGGCCGAGCACGATGTCAACGCGCAGTCGATTCTGATCACCGACAGTGCGGCGCTTGCGGACGAGGTCGAACGCGCGGTGGAATCGCAACTCGCGACCCTGCCACGCGCGCAAATCGCGCGGACTTCGTGGAACGAGTTCGGCGCCATCATCCTGGTGAAAAAGCTCGACGAGGCGATCGAGCTTGCCAACGCCATCGCCGCCGAGCATCTGGAGATCATGACCTCGGATCCGGAAAGCGTCGCCGCGCAAATCCGCAATGCCGGCGCGATCTTTCTGGGGCCCCACACCCCCGAGGCGATCGGCGATTATGTCGGCGGCTCCAACCACGTGCTGCCGACGGCGCGGTCCGCCCGGTTCTCCTCCGGGCTCGGGGTGCTTGACTTCATGAAGCGAACGTCGATCCTCAAATGCGGGCCGGACCAGTTGCGGGCACTGGGACCGGCGGCGATGACGCTGGGCAAGGCCGAAGGCCTCGATGCCCACGCGCGTTCAGTCGGGCTGCGCCTTAACCTCACATGACCAAACCGCCGCCAGAGGAGGATCCGCACAATCGCATCGTCGCGGTGACGCTGGATGAGGAATCGATCGGGCGTTCCGGTCCCGACATCGAACACGAGCGTGCGATTGCGATCTACGACCTGATCGAAAAAAATCTGTTCGCGCCGGAGGGCGCCGATGCGGGGCCGTTTGCCTTGCACCTCGGCATCACCGGCAACCGGCTGATGTTCGATATCCGCCGAGAAGACGGCACGCCCGTGGTGGCGCATCTGCTGTCGCTGTCGCCGTTCCGACGAATCGTGAAGGATTATTTCATGATCTGCGACAGCTACTATCAGGCGATCCGCACCGCCACACCCGACAAGATCGAGGCCATCGACATGGGCCGCCGAGGCATTCACGACGAAGGTTCGCGCACCCTGCAGGAGCGGCTGAAAGGCAAGGTGCGGGTCGATTTCGAAACCGCCCGCCGGCTGTTCACGCTGATCTCGGTCCTGCACTGGAAGGGGCAGGACGGATGATCCCGAAAAGTGGCCCCGGGTTTTCGCCAGCAAACGGCTTCGGTTGTCGACAGATCATGCGCAACACAAAAGAAGCTTGAGCGGATGGAGGGGCCTTCGCGCACGCGCACGCCGCAAGCCGTGCTGTTCGCATGCGCCTTGAACAGCGTGCGTTCGCCGATGGCCGAAAGCCTGCTGCACCAGATGTTTCCTCACGCGCTTTACGTGAAATCCGCCGGCGTCCGCAAAGGCGAGCTCGATCCATTCGCGGTGGCGGTGATGGCGGAGCTCGGCCAGGACATTTCCGGTCACAAGCCGACGACGTTTGAGGAACTGGACGATTGGGAAGGGCTCAATTTCGACCTGATCATCACGCTGTCGCCCGAGGCGCACCACAAGGCACTGGAATTGACGCGCACGCTGGCGGCCGACGTGGAATACTGGCCGACCCACGATCCCACCGGCGCCGAGGGCAATCGCGAGCAGAAGCTGCAGGCCTATCGCGAGGTCTGCGACGAGCTGTCGTTGCGCATCCGCAAGCGCTTTTCAAAGGTCGGGGCGGCGAGTGGCTGATAATCCCGTTTGCTAGTGTCCTGAACCAGAAGTTCGTTGCCTCTGATCATGCGTTTACCGGGGCATTGCGGAGGCAGAAGCGCTGGATTGATTGAAGGATGTCGTCTGCGGATTTGGTCCATTTGAAGGGCTTGGGATCACGATTGTGTCG
>DATHHQ010000070.1:0-16349 GCA_035490095.1 Bradyrhizobium sp. | reverse complement strand
GACTAGCATGGTCCCGTTATGGGAGCAAGAAACGTACGTGCGACCGTCTGCAGGAGCGGTCTAGCTGACCGCAGATATCTCAACCCAGCCGCTGATCCCTGGCGTTGGCGGTCTCGGTGGCGGCGGTCTCCTCCGGTTCGGCGTCGCGCTCCGGGGCGACCGCGAGAACTCCGCGCCCCGATACCTGATGACCGGCATCCGCGGGCATCTCGTAGAAGAAGTACGCCGAAACCGCCGAGATCACCGACACCACGATGAACGCCGGCGCGAAATCGGCAGCGCTGAGCTCGCTGACGTGATGCAGCAACATGGTCGACTCCACCGAGAACGCGCCGACGGCGACGCCGGCGGAAACCGCCAGTTGCTGGTTGACGCTGACCAGCGTGGTGGCGCGGCTCATCTGCGCCGGCTCGACTTCGGCATATGCCAGCGTGTTGATGGCGGTGAACTGCAGCGAACGGAAGAAGCCGCCGACCACAAGCAGGATCATGATCAGCAGCAACGGCGTTGCGATGGTGAACAGCGCGCAGGCCGCGAGGAAGATCGAACTCACCACCGCGTTGATGGTCATGATGTTGCGGAAACCGAAGGTGCGGATGATGCGCGCCGCCAGCGTCTTCATGCCCATCGCGCCGACCGCGGACGCAAAGGTCACGAGCCCCGAGCGGAGCGGCGACAGGCCAAACCCGACCTGCATCAATAGCGGCAGCAGAAACGGCAGCGAGCCGATGCCGAGCCGGAACAGAAAACCGCCGATGATGCTGGCGCGCATGGTCGGCAACCGCAGCAGCGCAAAATCCAGCACCGGCGAAGCGGTCCGCCTGGCATGGATGACGTAGAGCGTCATGGAAATGGTGCCGATCGCGACCAGCGCGATGACAATCGTCCATGGCAGCAGATTGAGGCCTGCGATCGAGAGGCCGAACGCGATGCCGCCTAGCCCGATCCCGGCCAGCACCAGCCCGTAAAGATCGAAGCGCTCGGGATCCTCGCTGCGGATCGGGTCGATGTAGCGCAGCGCCATGACGATACCGAGCAGGCCGATCGGGATGTTGATCAGGAAGATCCAGTGCCAGGACAGATAGGTGGTGATGAATCCGCCGAGCGGCGGACCGATCACCGGGCCGACCAGCGCCGGCACCGTGACCCAGGCCATCGCATTCACCAGCGCGCTTTTGTCGATCGAGCGCAGCAGCACCAGCCGTCCGACCGGGGTCATCATCGCCCCGCCGAAGCCCTGCACGATGCGCGCGATCACAAAATCGGTGACGGAGCCGGATAGCGCGCAGCCGATCGAACCCACCATGAAGACCGCGATGGCGATGGAGAACACCATGCGCGCACCGAACCTGTCGGCGGTCCAGCCGCTCGCCGGAATGAATACCGCCAGCGACAGCAGATACGAGGTGATGGCGAGCTTCAGTGTCAGCGGACTGGTGCCGATATCGGCGGCGATCGCCGGCAGCGAAGTCGCGATAACCGTCGAATCCATGTTCTCCATGAACAGGGCGGTAGCCACGATGAGCGGGATCAGGCGTTCTTTGGTCATCAAAATTCGGAAAGCGGGATGGGAAAGAAGCGGGAGGAGGGGCTGTAACACCGCATCGCCGGTGAGGCTATTGCAGAACCCCGCATACCACCTAAATCCTGCGTGACGCCGCCGGAGATGCCGTCATGATCTATGTCCTGTCAGTGCTGCTGCCGCCGCTTGGGTTGTTGCTGAACGGGCAGCCATTTTCGGCGATTTTCAACCTGTTCCTGATCGTCTTTTGCGTGATTTTCGGGCTGGTTTTTCACGTCCTGCTGCTGGTGCCCTCGGCGCATGCGGTGATCGCGGTCCATCTGAAACGGGAAGAGCGCCGGCATCGGGAGGTGGTGGAGGCGATCCGCCAGCACGGCCCGCCGCCGGGTTATCCGCGCTAACGCGGCGGAAACCGGGTTACCCGCCCGATGCGGGGAAAACCCGGGCCAGATTGCGAAAAGCCTGTGCATGGCTGGCAAGCCCTTTGATTCGGCGGCCCGCCATGCTATCGACCACCGCCAACCCTACCGATGGGCTTCGATTCGACGGCGATGCCAATAGTATCGCCGAAGGAGCTGTTCATCCCTTAGGTCGTATCGCGGCGAACGGGCCGCCGAATGGAGTTGGTAATGGCGCTGGTGCAGGGACTTCAGGCGATACGCGAAGCCTATACGTTCGACGACGTGCTGCTGAAACCCGGCCTTTCGGATATCCTGCCCTCGGAGGCCGATATCCGCTCCCACGTCACCCGGGCCATCCCGCTCAACATCCCGATTATCGCCTCCGCGATGGATACCGTCACCGAAGCGCGGATGGCGATCGCGATGGCGCAGGCCGGCGGCATCGGCGTCATCCACCGCAATTTCGACGTCGATGGCCAGGCCGCGCAGGTGCGACAGGTGAAGAAGTTCGAATCCGGAATGGTGGTCAATCCCCTGACCATCGGCCCCGACGCCATGCTGTCGGACGCGCTGGCGCTGATGAGCGATCACGGTTTCTCCGGCATTCCGGTGGTCACGGGCGCGGCCAAGGGCGTGCCGGGCAAGCTGGTCGGGATTCTTACCAACCGCGACGTGCGGTTCGCCACAGACCCGCGCCAGAAAATCTCCGAGCTCATGACTCACGAAAATCTCGTGACGGTGCGCGAAGGCGTCAGCCAGGACGAGGCGAAGCGGATGCTGCACAAGCATCGCATCGAGAAACTGTTGGTGGTCGACGAGCAGTACCGCTGCGTTGGCCTGATCACCGTGAAGGACATGGAAAAGGCGGTGGCGCATCCGCTGGCCTGTAAGGATGCGCAAGGTAGGCTGCGTGTCGCCGCCGCGACCACCGTTGGCGAAGATGGGTTCGAGCGTACCGAGCGGCTGATCGACGCGGGCGTCGACGTGATCGTGGTGGATACCGCGCACGGCCATTCCTCGCGGGTGCTCGCAGCCGTCAACCGCATCAAGCGGCTCTCCAATGCCGTGCAGGTCATCGCCGGCAATATCGCCACCATGGAGGGTGCGCAGGCCCTGATCGATGCGGGCGCCGACTCGATCAAGGTCGGTATCGGTCCAGGTTCGATTTGCACCACCCGCATTGTCGCCGGCGTCGGCGTGCCGCAGCTCACCGCGATCATGGATGCGGTCGAGGCCGCCAAGAAAGCCAACGTGCCGGTGATCGCCGATGGCGGCATCAAATATTCCGGCGACCTTGCCAAGGCTCTGGCCGCCGGCGCCGACATCGCCATGGTGGGTTCCTTGCTGGCCGGCACCGACGAGACCCCGGGCGAAGTGTTCCTGTGGCAGGGCCGCTCCTACAAGGCCTATCGCGGGATGGGCTCGGTCGGTGCGATGGCGCGCGGTTCCGCCGATCGTTATTTTCAGCAGGACATCAAGGACACGCTCAAGCTGGTGCCGGAGGGTATCGAGGGTCAGGTGCCCTACAAGGGCCCGGTCGGAAACGTCATGCATCAGCTCGCCGGGGGACTGCGCGCGGCGATGGGATATGTCGGCGCGAGAAACCTCGCCGAGTTCCATGAGAAGGCGCAATTCGTGCGGATCACCGGCGCGGGCTTGCGCGAAAGCCATGTCCACGACGTCACCATCACGCGCGAGAGCCCGAATTACCCCGGCGGGGCATAGTTTCAGGGCTAAATTGACCACCACAAGGCCCGCGAAACGCGGTACTGTCGGCCTACGGATCGCCGCTCCGCACGCGAATTCACGTTCGCGATTGTGCCGCGGTTTCCGACAAAATTCATCCCAACACAATTCAGAAGAGAAGTTGAATATTATGGTCGATTGGTCGGACGACAGGATTGCGGCACTTACAGATCAGGATCTGAAGAATCTGCTGGTCAATGCGGAGCGGAAATCCGTTGCCGAAGTCATCGCCCAATGCAAGGCCGAGCTGGAAAAGCGCGATGCCGCAAAGCCCCGCAAGGCATCGAAGCCGCGTACCGAAGTGAAGGAATTCGAGCACGACATGTCCGGTCAACTCGCCACTGTCGGCAAGGAGATGGCCGGGAAATACGACCTGTCCGAAGAGACCGCGAAAGCAAATTCGGTGGGCGTGAAAGGCTTCAAGGCGCACAAACTGCTGGACGCCAAGGGCTATGCCAAACTTGGCGGCATGCAGCGCGACGGCTCGGTCGCGGTCGACCGCTATATTTCATATCGGCGCGGCAAGGACATCGTCTCGCTGAGCGTCTTCCTGCTCAAGGATCAGCCGGTCGAAGCCCATGAGTTTCATGTGATCGCGCCGCAGGCCTTGCTCGATGACGCCAAGCCGGTGGCCGAGATTCGTCCCACCGCGACGGAGGCGCAGAAGCAGTCGGCCGATAGCGGGCTTGCGTTCAAGGATTTGCCGAGTGCTGCCGCGGCGTTCGACTCGGCGCTGGCGAAACTCACGGCCTGAATCGGAAACGTCATTCCGGGGCGATGCGAAGCATCGAACCCGGAATCTCGAGATTCCCCGATGTGCAATTGCACATCTGCGGTCTGGTGCTAACGCACCATCCCGGAATGACGAAGACAAAAATCGGAGGAAACAAACATGGCCCAATCCGCAAGACGCGTCGTGCTGGTTTCTCGCCCCGTCGGCGAGCCCAAGGCGTCGGATTTCCGCGTCGAGGATCATACGATACCTGTACCCGGCGAGGGCCAGGTTCTGCTGCGCACCATCTGGCTGTCGCTCGATCCCTATATGCGCGGGCGCATGAGCGACGGCCCGTCCTATGCGGCGCCGGTGCCGATCGGCGGGGTGATGGAGGGCGGCACCGTGTGCGAGGTGATCGCCTCGAACAATCCGGGCTTTGCCAAGGGCGACATCGTACTTGCGCGCGTCGGCTGGCAGTCGCACGCGCTTTCCGATGGCCGGGACCTGCGCAAGGTCGATCCCAGCCTCGGGCCGGTTTCGACCGCGGTCGGCGTGCTCGGCATGCCCGGCATGACCGCCTATACCGGCCTGCTCGATATCGGCAAGCCGCAACCCGGCGAAACCGTCGTGGTTGCCGCAGCATCCGGCGCGGTCGGCTCGGCGGTCGGGCAAATCGCCAGGATCAAGGGCGCGCGTGCCGTCGGCATCGCGGGCGGCAAGGAAAAATGCGATTACGTCAGAGGCGAGCTCGGGTTCGATGAGTGCCTCGATCATCGCGATCCCAACCTCGCGGCCAAGCTGAAGGAAGCCTGCCCGAAGGGCATCGACGTCTATTTCGAGAATGTCGGCGGCGCGGTGTTCGAAGCGGTGTTTCCGCTGCTCAACGCGTTCGCGCGGATTCCGGTGTGCGGCCTGATCGCGCATTACAACGACACCGAGGCATCGGCGCCGAAATGGGCTTCATCCATGATGCGCGCCGTGCTGACCAAGCGGCTGAATATCAGAGGCTTTATCGTCAGCGATTTCGCCGCGCGCCATGCGGACTTCCTGCGCGACATGTCGGGGTGGGTGCGCGAGGGCAAGGTCAAGCATCGCGAGTTCGTCACCGAAGGGCTCGACAGCGCGCCGGGCGCGTTCATGGGACTTCTGAAGGGCGCCAATTTCGGCAAGCAACTGGTGCGGGTCGGACCCGACAAGACGTGAGGCCCGCAAGCGTCGCCAGGGACTCTCTTAGGCAGGCAACTATCGCACCCATAGCTTGAGGGGAACGGCCTGTCGATCCGGGCAGGCCATCGTGCCTGTATAAGAGTCTGTCAATTGTCCGCTGTAGGTGCATTCGACGCCGGCAACCGAGAATGTCGCATTCAATTGCGATGACGAGGTCGATAGCTGCAAACGCATTTCACCGGTCTTCTCCTCCGGACCATCCTGAGTGCACAGGCCGACGTGCCTCATCGTCAATGGTCCGGAGTATTCCTTCGTGGGGCCGGAAGCCGTTTCCGTGACGGTGGCGGTCAACTCCCACTCGCCGAGATAGCCGGAATATCCAGTGACCTGAAGCGGCTGAGCGCTGGCCAGGGTCGGAAGGATGCCCAACACAATCGGCAGAAAGAATCTCTTCACGGCTTGCTCCGGTGTCTTCGCCGCGGGTATCTCACTGCTTCTGCAGGAACGCCTGTGCGCCTGCAACGTCGGTTCTGGCCTTATCCGCGGCGTCGGCGATTTGGACGACTTTCTTGTAGTGCTCCCGAGCTTTGGCGTTGTCACCGGACTTTTCGGCGGCCATCGCCGCGCCCACATAGGCGCCCAGCCGGTTCGGCTCTTTCTTTAGCGTCGCTTCAAAGGCGGTGAGCGCTTCCTTGGCATTGCCGCTTTCAAGCAGCATGACGCCATAGAGTTCGCGCGCGGGTTTGGGCACACCCGGCGTCACCGGATGCTTCTCGGTCTTGTCCTCGGCATCGGCGGCGGCACTCATCGCATTTAGCGCGTCATCGCGCTTGCCTTCGGCATAGAGCACCCAGGCGGTCGCAACTTGCCGCTGAATATCCACTTGCTCCGACCAATAGGCGTCCTTGGCGTCACGCAGTCTATCTCGCAGTTCAGCGAGCTTGGCGATGTCGGCCTTGGCGGCGTCGGGATTGCCGGAGCGGGCCGCGCCGAGTGCACGAGCAAAATAGGTTATCGCCTGCACCTGGGCCAGCGGACTGGGGCGGACCTGAAGCTCGGCCGCGGCCTTCCAGTCGCCGCGTTCCACGGCGTAGCGGGCCGGCGAAATAGCCAGTGCATACGGCCCGGGTAAGAACGTCTCAGTGAAGCCGGTGACCGTCATCATCTCGTCGATCACGGCCTTGGCTTTCTCGTCCTGTCCGAGCTGCAGATCGGCATAAACGAGGTAGTCCATCGCATGCAGCTGGTCGTGGAGATCCTTGGATTCCTTCGCGACACGCGCCGCTTCGACGTTCGATGTGATCGATTCAGTCCAGTAGCCGACGCGCGTGAAAATGTGTGACGGCATATGCTGGGCATGCGCCGCGGCTGGAGCAATCTTGGCATAGCGTCGCGCGGCATCGAGGCCTTTCTCGGCGATCGGCGGGTAATCGTAGAGGTGGATCAGGTAATGTGACACGCCGGGATGCTGCGGCTGGCGTAGTGCGATCGGCTCCAGGATCGCCGCGCCCTTGAGCTGACTGGCGTAGGTCTTGTCGGCCGGTGAAGCCGAGGTGTTGAGCGCAAGCGCGTAGTGGATCTGGGCCTCGTCGTCATTCGGATAGCGCAGCGCTAGTTGTTCCATGGCCTTGGCATAGGCCTGAATGCGGGTGCGGTGATCGACTTTTTCATGGTCGGCGTACATGGCCGCAAGCGCGTCGAGATAATCGAGCTCGCGTTGAGATTTGGCGCCGACGCTCTTTCCCTTTGCAATTGCGGCCGCGCCTTCGGCGAGGTTCTTTGCGGGCGCCGCGACGTGCGGATTCCAAAGCAGACTTAGCGCGACGCCCCAATAGGCGATGCCGCATTCCGGATCGGCCTTCAGCGCGTCCTCGAACACCCGTTGCGATGCGCGGTACCAGAACGAGTGCTGGTACAGCATTCCGCTGTCGAAAAGCTTCTGCGCTTCCGGTTTGCACGATGTTTCGAAATGCACAGTGCCGAGCTGATTGCCGTCCGATTGTCCCAGCGCCGGTTGCGCGAACGAAAGGGCTACGGCGGCCGTAGCGGCAATGAATGGCGTTTTCATCATGATCTGGCTCCAGGTCAAAATTAAATGTCCCCCGAGCGCCGCGCAGCTTAGACCGAATTCCTGAGGCCGGCTATGCATTTCCCCTACGGCATTCGAACGCGCCAAGAAGGAACGATGATGCCGACAGCTCTGCGCCTCGTTTTCTTGCTGAGGCCTGTCAGCGGTGTTGACACATACCAGACCCATCCGGCACCCCGGAGATTTGCCCGGTGCCTGGAATGAACGAAACGGCAAGTGAGCCCCCGACCGGGCGGCACGAGCAATCTTCTGATCATGGGTGCAACGCACGCCAATCTAGCGCACGATCCCAATCGATCGCGTAAAAATCTGCTGCCGCGGCGAGGTCCCGCAGGCAAACGCAAAGGTCATGTTTTGGCCGGCGGCCACGACATCGATTTCGGCGCCAAAATATTTCATGTCCTGATTGCCGAGATACTCGGCCGGCGCGACCGTAATGCGGCTGGCTTTGATCTCAAGACCGGGAACGCGAGGCAAATCTTGCGCCGCGGTCACGATGCACAGTTTTTCGATCACGGTTTGAGCGTGCGTCACGGTTGCGCACAGCAGCGTCGCCAGCGTGATTGCGATCTTGATCATGACTGTCTCCGGTAGCTGCGCTCAAGGATCGTTCAATGCGGTCCAATGAGGACCCAAAGGCTGGGGACAGGACTGTGCTCGTCTGGCATCGCTCAAGCCCAATTCGCGTCGCGAAGCGATTTTGGCGAGGTCGTGAGACGATTGTGGGGCTATATTTGAGGGGCTTCCCGCGAGGGGGCGCCGATCTCGGGAGGGGAGGCGTCGACTGTCTGCTTTCGCCTGCATCCATAGAGCGCGACATAATTGCATCGGTGTGACGGCCTTGTTTTCAAATGCTCATAATTCGGGCATTCGGTGATTGATATTTCGAGTTCCGCTGTGGTAGTGCACAACCGTTCGCGTACGCGTAAGGAAAAATTTGATGAAGCTTTTGCTCGCAGGCTTTATCTCGGTGCTCGCCACCGCGGCGTTCGCACAGCCGGATAACAAGCCTGCAAACGCAATGGATTTGCGCAGTGCACAAGCAGACGTTCAGAAGTCGGACGGTGTGCCGGCGGGTGGCTGCATGCCGATCGGCCTGACCGCCCGGGGTGACCTGGTTTTTCCGATGCAGTGCCGCGAACTGATCGAGCGCGAGCGTGGCCCGATCCCGGAAGAGAAACAGCAGATATCAGAGCCGCGATCGCAACAGGAGCCGTCCGCGAAGACAACTCCGGCGGAGAAGGTCACTCCGGTAGCGGTGACGCCAGCGGAGAAAGTCACTCCGGTAGCGGTGGCTCCGATAGTAGCGGTGGCTCCGGTAGAGGTGACCCCGGCGGAAAAGGGCGCTGCAGCAACGGGCCAAGCTCAGGAGCGGGCTCGCAAAAGACTTGCCAGGACCGAGCGACGCAAGCAGCAAGGGCCTGCAACGGCGGCGGCTTCCGATCCGCAGACCACCGGAAGCACCACACAGGCGACCGGAAGCTCGTTACGGTGGTTTAGCACGACACGGTAGCAAGGGCGGCCCGGCAGAGGTCCCTCTATTCGCGTGGCTAGCGTCATAGCGGACATGCCGTCCGCTTTGAGCTAGCTGCCGATCAGCGAATCCAGGTCGATGTCGATCTGACCGGACGCTCTGAGGTGACGGACCTCAAAGCTGTCGGGTTGAAAGCGGTATTCGACCAGCCCGATCTCCTTGGTGCCGATCACTTCCTGCCTCGCGTCGGAAATGATGAAGCCGGCGGAAGGCGCCCAGACGTGGCGGATGTGGCGATACGTGAAATCGCGGCGCTGGTGAACGTGGCCGCTGGCGACCAGCCGCAGATCGGCGGCGCGCAGCATCTCGACCAGGCGGCTTCGTGCCGGCATCGGAATGTAGCGTATCGCCGACGCCGCCAGTTCCGGATCCTCAGGTGAATTCAGGTAAAGCGGTTTGTGAAGAAACAGCGCTACCGGCTTGCCGTCGGTGCTGGCGAGTTGCGAACCGAGCCAGTCGTACTGCTCGGCTTCGCTCGCAAGACCGGTGTTCATCACCAGCGAATTGAGCCCGATGAAACGCCAGCCGGCGGCATCGAAGCGCCAGCGGTCTTCACCGAAGACCGAGAGAAAATTCTGCCGCTGCTGTTCCGTGGCCAGTTGAGGCGGAGCCGGACCAAGCTCCGTCGGGTTGTCGCCGATGTCATGATTGCCGGGCAAATAACGGCAGGCAACGGGAAGGGCGGCATGTAGCTCGCGGGCAAATTCGAGATCGTCGCGGCTGGTCGGCCCGTCGAAAGCAAGATCGCCGCTGTTGACGACGAGATCGGGACGCCTGGCGTCGATGTATTCGCTGACCCGATGAAAATTCTGGGTCAAGGTCGGCAGGCGGCGGGCAAGGTGGGTGTCGGAAATCTGGATCAGGCGAAATTCGGGCATGCAACATTCCTTCCGCTCCGATTATATATTTTGACGGAAGTCGGAACGATGACAAAATTTTGGAAAGCTGTGCAAAGCTGTCATCGTTGCACAGCCGTCATCATCCGCGAAGGCGGATGATCCAGTATCCAGAGCGGCTGTGATGGGGTCGAGAAGCAGCGGCGTACTGGATGCCCCGCTTTCGCGGGGCATGACAACTGTGGTCGTTGCTCAGAGCACCCGATAGCGGATCGCGAAGGCGTCATTCTGTTCGGTGCGGGTTTCTTCGCTGCCGTTCGGCGAGGCGACGCGATCGGCCAGATGCCATGGTCCGAACTGATCCGAGTGGCTCGGGCTTGCGGCGAGCCGCAGCTTGAACCGGCACTGCGCCTGGCCCGGCAGATTCAGGACCACGACGCGGTCGGTGGTGCGAAATTTGAGCGGCACCGAACCCCGGATGATGCTGTGGCCGTCGTCATCGGACCCCAGCGCACCCTGTACCTGGGCCAGCGTCTGGTTGCGGTCGGTGTGCAGTTCAATCTGGCTGTTGGCCACCTCGGACGCGGCGACCTTGGGCAGGCGGATTTCGAACTCGATCGCGGGCTTTGACGGGTTGATGCCGAGATAGGCGAGCGCGGCATGCCGCATATCGGAGGCCACGAAGGCCAGAAGCGCGAGCACCGCCACGGCGGCGAGGCCGTGCCTGAACATATCGCGCGCGCTGCGATAGCCGCTCCGAAAATAGACGGTCAGGATGATGGCGACCGCCAGCGCTGTCGCGACGCCGGCGAGCCCCGACATCAGCATGCCGAGCCAGCCATCCGGGCTGTCATTGGCGAAAAGGCCGGTGCCGTCGCCGACCATTTTGAGGAACGAGGTGACGGAGTTGTCAGGCAGTTCGGCCGCCTGGGCCGCGCCCTTCGGCAATGGGGTGATGATATTCATCGCAGCATCTCGCGGGGTGCGTTGGAGCCGATTCGAGACCGAAATCACTGGAACTATCGCTAGTTGGTCACCGGAGCGTGGATTGTGGTTCAACCCAAGGGGCGGGGTTTTATTGTCAGGGCGGGGGGCTGCCGCTATAGCGTGGGGCCTGGCGCTTCGCCCCGGGGGGAATTCCGATGTCGGTTCAAATGGTTTTGCTGCCGGTCTTCGTCCTGGTGGGGCTCACCTTTGCCCTCCTGCTCTGGATGGCCACGGCGCGCGGCCGTGCGCTCGCGGAGCGGGAAACCAGCTTCAAGGATATCGCGTTGGGTCAGCAGAACTGGCCCACCCACACCACCCAGATCGGCAATTGCTTCAGCAACCAGTTCGAAGTGCCCGTCTTGTTCTACGCCCTGATCGCGCTGGCGCTGCCGCTGCGCCATGCCGACCTTGTGATCGTGCTGTTGTCGTGGGTGTTCGTGGTCACCCGCTTGGCCCATGCCGGAATTTTCGTGACCTCGAACAACGTCCGGCAGCGTTCGCTGGCGTGGTTCGCCGGCGTGCTGGTGCTGTTCGCGATGTGGCTGTATTTCGCGCTGAAGACGCTTTTGTTGATCTAGCGCGCCTTCCCGTTCTCGAACCGAAAGTCTTGAATGACTCCCGCAGCGCGGCTCTCCGCGGCCATTGAGCTGATCGATACCATCGACGCGCAACGCATCCCGGCGGCGAAGGCGCTGAAGGAGTGGGGCACCGCGCACCGCTATGCCGGCTCGGGCGATCGCGCCGCGATCTCCGGCCTGATCTGGGACGTGCTGCGGCGGCGCGCATCGAGCGCATGGATCATGGACAGCGACACGCCGCGCGCGCGCGTGCTGGGCATGCTGAAGGCCGAGCGCGCGATGGATGTCGATGCCATCGCCGCCCTGTGTGACGGCGGCCGGTTCGCGCCGGAGCCGCTGAGCGAGCACGAACGCGCCGCGCTCGCGTTGCGGTCAACAGCGGATGCGCCTTCGCACATCGCGGGCGATTATCCGGAATGGCTCGATGGATATCTGGCCCAGGTGTTCGGCGATGACCGCGTCGCCGAAGCGACCGCGATGGCGAGCCGGGCGCCGCTCGATCTGCGCGTCAACACCTTGAAGGCGAAGCGCGAGAAGGTGCTGGCATCGACGGCGCATCTGGAGACAAAACCGACGCCATGGTCGCCGATCGGCCTGCGCATCGAACTCGGCGCCGATGCCCGCAACCCCGGCATTCATTCCGAGGAAGATTTCATCAAGGGCGCGATCGAGGTGCAGGACGAGGGCTCGCAGCTGGCGGCGTTGCTGTCGGCGGCAAAACCCGGCGAGCAGGTCATCGACCTCTGCGCCGGCGCCGGCGGCAAGACGCTGGCGCTGGCGGCGATGATGCAGGGCAAGGGCCGGCTGATCGCGACCGACCATGACAAGCGGCAGCTGGCGCCGATCTACGAGCGGCTGTCCCGCGCCGGGGTCCACAATTGCGATATCCGCACTCCGAAGGGTCCGAATGATACGCTCAGCGATATCCATGCTTCCGCCGATCTGGTGCTGATCGATGCGCCCTGCACCGGGACCGGCACCTGGCGGCGCAATCCGGATGCCAAATGGCGAATGCGCCCGGGCGCGCTCGAGGTGCGGCTGAAGGATCAGGTCACAGTGCTCGATCGTGCCGCCGCACTGACAAAACCGGGCGGGCGGATCGCCTATATCACCTGCTCGGTATTGCCGCAGGAAAACGGCGAGCAGATCCGAAGCTTCGTCGCCCGCCATCCGGAATTTGCGGTGGTGCCGCCGTCGCAGACCACAACCGTGCTGTGGGACAAGGCGGAGGATTTTGCCGCCGCCACGCTGCAATCGGCGGAAGGACTTTTGATGACGCCACGCCGCACCGGGACGGATGGATTTTTCGTCTCGATCCTGAAAAGGAATACGCCGTCCTGAGAGTCGCGTCCTGTGTCCCGGACGCGGTGCAGCGTTCTTCACGATGCACCGCAGAGCCGGGACCCAAGCCGATGCGAAGCGTGCTAAATGGACCCCGGATCAGCAGCGCACCGCTTCGCGCTGCGCAGCATCCGGGGCACGCATTTCTCATCCTGAGGCGCGAGCCACTCATGGCACATTTGAAGATTCGTCGAATTGAACGGGGAGCATCATGAAACGGCACCGTTGGATAGGCTTTTTGGGCGCGGCCGCAATGCTGTTCAGCCTTGTCTGTGGTTCGGCCTTTGCCGATGAGACCGTCAGCATCGGCGGCTCCCGCGCCGTATTGATAAAACCGAAAGCGCCGCGCGCGAGCGTGATCCTGCTGCCGGGCGGCAGCGGGGCGATCAATGCGGGCGACAACGGCGATATTAACGGGCTCAAATTCAACCAACTGGTCCGTACACGGCACGCCTATGCGGCGCGAGGGCTGGCGGTGCTCGTGGCCGATGCAGGCACCGATCTCAATAGCGCGGTTCAATACATGGCCGCGATCAAGCGGCCGGTCACGATCATCGGCACCAGCCGCGGCACGCTGCGCGCCGCGGAGGGGATTGCGCGCGGCGCCCGGCCGGACGCGCTGGTGCTGACATCCGGATTCCTCAGCGCCGAGTCGGGCAGCGGTCAAAATGTCATGTCGATCCTCGGCTCACCGTCGTCGTTGCCGCGCACGCTTGTGATCCATCACCGCCAGGATAGCTGCAGGGCGACATTGCCGGCCGGTGTTGAACCGTTCGTCAAGTGGTCGGCCGGCCGCGCCCGGGCGGTCTGGGTGAGCGGCGGGCTCAATGAAGGCGACCCTTGTGAGCCCGGGGCTCATCACGGGTTCAATGGCCTGGACGGTCAGATTGTCGGGATCGCGGCGGGATTCCATTGATAATATCCGGCGCCAACGCGAAAGCTTGAATTTGTACCGTCATGCCCGGGCATCCACGTTTTCCTGTCCTTACCGGCCCAAAAAGACCGTGGATGGCCGGGACAAGCCCGGCCATGACGGCTCTGGAAGGGTTGCCCGGCGGCGCGCTGTCGCGTAATTGCTGTCCATGATAGCAGCACAGCCAGCAGCAGAGTCGGTGCCTTCGGTGGCCTCGGCGCATGACAAGATTCTGATCGTCGATTTCGGCAGCCAGGTGACGCAACTGATCGCGCGCCGGGTGCGCGAGGAGGGCGTCTATTCCGAGATCGTGCCGTTCCAGAAGGCCGAAGCCGCCTTCAAGGAGATGAAGCCGAAGGCGGTGATCCTCTCCGGCGGGCCGGAATCGGTGCATGAGGCGGGCTCGCCGCGCGCGCCGCAGGCGATCTTCGATTCCGGCGTTCCCGTGCTCGGCATCTGCTATGGCCAGATGACCATGGCGGCCCAGCTCGGCGGCGACGTCGAAGGCGGCCACCACCGCGAGTTCGGCCGCGCCGATGTCGAGGTCAAGGCCGAAAGCCAATTGTTCGATTCCACCTGGGGCATGGGCGAGCGCCACCCGGTCTGGATGAGCCATGGCGACCGCATCACCAGGATGCCGCCGGGCTTTGTCGTCGCCGGCGTCTCGCCGAATGCGCCGTTCGCCGTGATCCAGGATGAGAAGCGCAAATATTACGGCCTGATGTTTCACCCCGAGGTGGTGCACACGCCCGACGGCGCCAAGCTGATCCGCAACTTCGTCCGCAAGGTCGCAGGCCTCACCGGCGACTGGACCATGCGCGCCTTTCGCGAGGAGGCGATCGAGAAAATCCGCGCGCAGGTCGGCAAGGGCAGGGTGATCTGCGGGCTATCAGGCGGCGTCGATTCCGCCGTTGCCGCGGTGCTGATCCATGAGGCGATCGGCGATCAGCTCACTTGCGTGTTCGTGGATCATGGCCTGTTGCGGCTCAAGGAAGCCGAGACCGTGGTCGATCTGTTCCGGCATCACTACAACATCCCGCTGGTGCATGTGGATGCCTCAAAACTGTTTCTCGGCGAGCTCGCTGGCGTCAGCGATCCCGAACTGAAGCGCAAGACCATCGGCCGCCTGTTCATCGATGTGTTCGATACGGAAGCGAAAAAAATCGGCGGCGCCGATTTCCTGGCGCAGGGCACGCTCTACCCCGACGTGATCGAGAGCGTATCGTTCACCGGCGGTCCCTCGGTCACGATCAAGTCGCACCACAATGTCGGCGGTCTGCCTGATCGCATGAATATGAAGCTGGTCGAGCCGTTGCGCGAACTATTCAAGGACGAGGTGCGCGTGCTCGGGCGCGAGCTTGGCCTGCCGGAAATCTTTGTCGGCCGGCATCCGTTCCCGGGCCCGGGCCTTGCGATCCGCTGCCCCGGCGAGATCACGCCGGAGAAGCTCGAGATTTTGCGCGATGCCGACGCCGTCTATATCGACCAGATCCGCAAGGCCGGCCTCTACGACAAGATCTGGCAGGCGTTCGCGGTGCTGCTGCCCGTCAAAACCGTCGGCGTGATGGGCGACGGGCGGACGTACGAATACGTCGTCGGCCTGCGCGCGGTGACCTCGACCGACGGCATGACCGCGGATTTTTATTCGTTCGATATGAAATTTTTGGGCGAGACCGCGACGCGGATCATCAACGAGGTCAAGGGCGTCAATCGGGTGGTCTATGACATCACGTCGAAACCGCCGGGGACGATTGAGTGGGAGTGAGGGGGCAAACGGCGGCAATAGCGTAGGTTCGGTGGCAATTTTCGCCATGCCGCAATTGTCGTTCTAGCTCGCATCTCGCTTAGCTGGCGTTCTCTATCTCTGCGTCGCAAGCCGATCTGCGCCCACTTTTAGGACGATGTAAAGTCGGTTCCGGGAGTCGGTAGTGCTCCAGCGTAGAATAGCGCGCAAAAAGGTGGGTCAAGTCGGACGCGCACGACGAGACCACCTCGGTTGGTCGTGTTGCCAATGAGGTTGATGATGGTCTCGTAGGTCCGCAGAAGGCGGCGACGACCTCGTCGGGGTTCTCTTCCGCGTAGTGAAGAGCCAGGCGGCCGACCGCGAGATCGCCGACTTCATGACCGTCCCACGCTCGCGCCCAGGGTGACGAGAAGCTCGTCCAGTTGCTCGAACGTCTCTCCCATCGCATCCGCCGCCCCGGTGCCGGCGGCGTCGAGAGCTTCCTTCGAGGGATAAAGCTCGTGCATGACCAGCAACGTCTTGCCGCCTTTTTCCGCGAAGGTCACCGTCGTGACGGAACCCTCGTCACTTTCCTCATTGGTCCAGACGAGGCGCGAGTGCGGTGTTACTTCCTTGTACGTGCCGAAGAACGCCGACTGTGAGTCCCCGTGTGCGAACTCCAAACGGTACCTGCCCCCGACACGAACATCCATTTCGCAGGAAAGCAGGGACATTCCCATCGACTTCGGCACCCACCACTGCCTGAACAGCTCGGGCTTGGTCCACGCCTCGAACAC
>DATHHQ010000069.1:0-2020 GCA_035490095.1 Bradyrhizobium sp. | reverse complement strand
CATCAACAGCGCCGCCTTCTGGGTGCCGACACGGCACGGCGTGCACTGACCGCAGCTTTCGTCCTCGAAGAACCGCATCAGATTGAGCGCCGCACCCTTCACGCTGTCCTGCTCGGACAGGATGATGACCGCGGCCGAACCGATAAAGCAGCCGTATTTTTCCAGCGTGCCGAAATCGAGCGGAATATTGTCCATCGATGCCGGCAGGATGCCACCGGACGCGCCGCCCGGCAGATAAGCGTGGAAGGTATGTCCTTTGGCCATGCCGCCGCATAACTCGTCGATCAATTCGCGCACCGTGATGCCGGCTGGCGCCAGCTTCATGCCGGGATTCTTTACCCGCCCCGACACCGAATAGCTGCGCAGGCCGTGGCGGTCGTTGCGGCCATGGCTCTTCCACCAGTCCGCGCCTTTTTCGACGATGTCGCGCACCCACCACAGCGTCTCGATGTTGTTGATCAGTGTCGGCAATCCGAACAGCCCGACCTGGAACGGGTATGGCGGCTTGTGCCGCGGCAATCCGCGTTTGCCTTCGATGCTTTCCAGCAGCGAGGATTCCTCGCCGCAGATATAGGCGCCGGCGCCGCGCCGCATATGCAGCACCGGACCGCCGGTCGGCAGTTTTGCGATTTCGCGCTCGAGAATTTCGCGCGAGGCCGGATATTCGTCACGGATGTAGATGTAGATTTCAGGCGCTTCCACCACATGCGCGCCGATCAGCATGCCCTCGATGAAGCGATGCGGATCGGTTTCGAGATAATAGCGATCCTTGAACGTTCCAGGCTCGCCCTCGTCGCCGTTGATCGCCATCAGCCGCGGCCCGGGCTCGCCCAGCACCGCGCGCCACTTTCGCCCGGTCGGAAAACCCGCACCACCGAGGCCGCGCAGGCTGGCGTCGTCGAGCGACTTCAAGAGATCTTCTTTCGCCAACTCGCCGGAGCGCAGGCGATTGAGCAGTGCATAGCCGCCGCCGGCGACATACGCGTCGTAACCGACATAGTCAGGCAGATGCGCGTGGGTTTCGCCGCCCTTGGCCGCGGCGAGCACGCTTGCAACACTGGCATGATCGACAAAGTGATGACCGACCTCGGCGGCGGGCGCGGTATCGCAGCGGCCGACGCAAGGCGCACGCACCACGCGAACCCCCGGGCCGGCGCTATTTTGCAACTCATGCAGCAGTTTTTCCGCGCCCAGCATCGCGCACGTCAGGGAGTCGCAGACGCGAATGGTCAGCGGCGGGATGTTGGCCTCACCTTCCTTCACCACGTCGAAATGCGCGTAGAAGGTGGCGGTCTCGAACACTTCCGCAAAGGCCAGCTTCATCTCGTCCGCGAGCGCCGCGAGGTGGGCTGCCGAAATCTGACGATAGGTGTCCTGGATCAGGTGCAGATGTTCGATCAAGAGGTCGCGCCGCCGCGGCCGGTCACCCAGCAAAAGCGAAATCTCTTCAGCGGCTTGGGGCTCGATCTGGCGGCCCTTGGGGGTCGATTTCGCGCGCCGGCGCCCCTCGCCGGGGTGTTCGAACGAGCGGACCTGATGCGCATCGTGGCTCATTGAAATCTCTTCCGGTGGCACTCCTGGGCGACTCTAGTCCGTGGTATGCCAGATGCCAAGAGAAAGAATTTATCGATTAAACGGGGACCCGGGGCACGGCGGTTCTCACCGCCATGCCCCGGCCCATTCACCGTGGTTAATCAGAGAATCTTGGCCGCGCTCTGCAGCGTGATCCAGACTCCCCATGCCAGCGGAATACCGACGAAGGCCCAGAACAGCGCGGCTTTCGCGTCGAGACCGCCGAACCCGATGCCGAACGAGCCCGATGGCGTTGCGGCCGAACTCCGGGCGGTCGCCGCCTGCAGCTTCGCGACTTCTTCAGCGCTCATGTGCCACTTTGAATCGACCGGCTTGACCAGGTAGTTGCAGATCAAGCCCGCGACCAGCATGGCGCACAGGATGTACATGGTGGTGTCGTAGAGATGGTCGCGAGGGACTCCGGCGGAGAGCTGGAATTCACGGATGT
>DATHHQ010000068.1:0-4517 GCA_035490095.1 Bradyrhizobium sp. | reverse complement strand
AGTTTCCAGGCCCCGGCCGCCGCTACCCAAAGAAGTCGCCCCGCAATTCGTATCCGCTGATCCGACGATCGCGGGAATTGTGCGGCGGGTTGAGAGCGCGGCGGCGCGCAAGATGCCGATCCTCATCCGCGGCGAGACTGGTACCGGCAAGGAACAACTCGCCCGCCATGCCCATGCCGCCAGCGGACGGGCCGGCGCCTTCGTCCCCGTCAACTGCGCGGCGCTCCCCGATAGCCTCATCGAAGCCGAGCTGTTCGGCTATGCCGAGGGCGCTTTCACCGGCGCCAGGAAAGGCGGCTCCGGGGGACTATTCAGAGAGGCGGACGGCGGCACCCTGTTCCTCGACGAAATCGGCGACATGCCGGTGACGCTGCAAGCCGTCCTGTTGCGCTTCCTGGACGATTGGACTGTGCGGCCGGTCGGCGGCGCCAAACGCCAGGTCGATGTTCTCCTGGTGTCCGCCACCAACGCTGATCTCGACGAGTCAATTGCAAAGGGCCGCTTCCGGTCCGATCTGCTGTTTCGCCTCAACACGCTGGAGGTGACATTGCCGGCCTTGCGTGAACGCTCGGATTTCACCGAGATTGCGCGCCATCTGATCGAGAAGATCGATCCCTCCGCGGACTTGACACAAAGTGCGATTGATCGATTGGCGGAACTGGATTGGGATGGCAATATCCGCGAATTGCGCAACGTGCTCTCAAGGCTGTCATTGGGCGAGCATGGAAACCTGATCGACGAGGCTGCAGTCGAATCTGTCTTTGGACATTCAATCGATGAGCGACTGCCCGGCAAAGCGCCAGGCCATGGCGGGCTTAAAAACGACTTGCATGAAATGCAGCGCGCGCATGTGCTGACGGCATATGCGGAGACAGGCAACAACATCAGCAAAACTGCGCGGCGGCTGGGCGTGTCGCGCAACACAATTTACCGCACTCTTCGTGACAAACAGAGCTGACGTGATCGCCAAAAAAACGAGGGCTTAGAGCGGTGCGACCTGTCGGGAAGTGCAGCACACAAGAAACTCTGATCCATGATCAGCTTCGATGGGAGGGTCGCCGTGTTTGAACCGGAAAACAGTCTCGAAGCCCTGATGCAGGCTGCCGCGAAAGACCCAGATGTCGTTCCTGCATTCTATCAAGCGCTGCTGGAAACCGAGATTTATGTTCTGACGCCTGAAGCGCCAATGAAACCTGGCCGCCGCCGCTCGCTCAAATTCCAGGAGAAGATCAACATCGCCACGGTCGAATTCAAGGGCATGAAATGGCACCCTGCCTTCACGTCAAAAAAACGTATATCCGACTACGTCAAGGAGCCCGAGACCTGCCTTGGTGCCGCCGCGCGCAATCTGTTCGAAATGTTGCCCAGTTCGAATTTCTGGCTCAATCCGCTGTCGGAATGCCAGAAGCCGCTGCCCGCATCCGAAATCGCTCTCCTGATGAACGGCAAGATTTTTGAAACATTAAAGGGGCCGAGATAGGAGTCGCGTCGATCCAAACCACCGAGCTTCCTCGCGGCAACCGGCTCACCTTCGCCGGCGTTCAGTAGGCTCTGGTGAAATCGTCCTCTTTTCTTGATGTCATCAAACACGGGATGAGCGGCGCGCTCAGGGCCGCAAATCCATATCGATGCGGATGAAATCGCCGCGATAGGTGACTTCTCCGAGATAAATAACGGTTCGATCGGCGGACGTGAAAACTCGCCGGACTTCGGCAACGGGCGAATTCAGCGGCACCTGCAGCAGCCTTGCTGCTTCGAGGTCGGCGGTGCCGATCGTCAGCGTCTGCCGTGCACTGCTGATGGCTGGATCACGCATATCTTTCAAAATCGGAATCACGGTTTCCTTGCGAAAGCGTTTGGGGGATTTTCGGAATATCTTTTCATCCAGATAGATCGAGATCACGCAATACGGCCGCGCGTCGCGCGAGTGCACGCGCCGCATATAAACATAATGCGCCGCCGCCTTGCCGTCTTCGGGCAGCAGCGGCGCGTCGGTGCGGCTTTCCGAAATGTTGATGATCTCCGGCGATGTGTCGCGGTAGACCTCGGCGAGGTCGGACAGCGTGGTCTCGACCTTGAGCCAGCGATCCTGCTTCAATGTGCCGGTGATAAAGGTGCCGCGGCCCTGCCGGGCTTCGATGATTCCATCGCGGGCCAGCAAGTCGACCGCCTGGCGGATGGTGACACGGGAGACGCCAAATTCTGTCGCGAGTTCTTCATTCGCTGGCAGCCGCAGGCCCTGCGCCCATATTCCTCGGGAGATACGCTGGCGAAAGATATCAGCGATCTGGGCGTATTTCGGAACATGGCTGTCGGAAATCAAATCCATCTCACGTTCTCGGTTTTCAGTTTCGGCGGTTCAGGCCAGCTGGCCGGCCGTCATGACATGACAAGGGCGGCGCCTTTTTCCCCGATCATCAGGCTGCTCGCACTGGTATTGGCCGACGTGATCTGCGGCATGACAGATGCATCGATCACGCGCAATCTTTCGACGCCACGAACGCGCAACGCGGGATCGAGCACCGATTTGTCGTCGCTTCCCATCCGACAGGTGCCGACGCAGTGAAATACCGTCCCGCCGGTGGTTCGCGCGAAATCCCAAAGGCCGGCCGGGCTGTTGACAGCCTCGCCAGGCACCATCTCGATATCCCAGAGCTCGCGAAACGATTTCTGCTGGTAGATTCCACGCAGTATATGGAGGCCCGCGACGATCGTCTTCCGATCGATGTCCTCGGCAAAATAATTAGCTTCGATACGCGGCTGCTCGAATGGATCGGTCGAACGGATCGCAAGCTTTCCGCGCGACTCCCCATGGCATTGCCAGACCGACGCCGTGAATCCGGAATAGCGATGCAGGGGATCGCCGGGCTTGTCGACCGATAACGGCATCACGTTGAACTGAACGTCGGGGCGCCCACCGACGGCGTATTCCGTGCACGCGGCGCCACCGACCTGACCGGCTCCCGCACTTAGGGGACCACTTGCTGCGAGCAGCCATTGCAAGCCCATCTTCGCTAGCCCGTACGGGCTGCGAACCTGGTCGTTGAGAGATATTCGCTGCTTCAGCCGGACGATCATCCGTGCCTGGTAGTGATCCTGCAGATTGCGCCCAACTTCCGGCGCGTCGGCTACCACGGGAATGCCGAGCCCGCGCAGCAGATCCGCCGGACCGACGCCGGACAGTTGCAACACCTGCGGCGACTGCAGCGCGCCAGCCGACAATATGACTTCGCGGTCGGCCGCCGCGCCGAACACCTGACCGTTCCGGATCCATTGCACGCCGGTTGCAACGTGGCCTTTGAAGACGATTTTGCTGACTTGCCCACCAGTGACGACAGTGAGGTTCGGACGATGGGCGACAGGTCGCAAAAATGCCGACGCCGAGCTGGTGCGCCAGTGCCGTCCAATGCCGAGTTGATAGGCGCCGACGCCCAGCGTGGTTGCACCATTGAAATCCGGATTGCGCGGAAGTCCAAACTCCACGCCGGCGTCCACCCACGCCGCGGAGGCGCGGTTGCCGGTGCGAAGGTCGGACACTTCGAACTCACCAAGACCACCGTGATACTGGCTTTCGCCGCCCTGGTAGCGTTCGTAACGGCGGAAATACGGCAGCAGTTCGCGATAACTCCAGCCTTTCGCGCCCAGACGTTCCCAGTCGTCGAAGTCTTCATGCTGGCCGCGAATAAAGATCAGACCATTGATGGACGACGAGCCGCCCAGCACGCGGCCGCGTGGCCAGACGATCGAGCGATCGCCGGTGGTTTCGCTCGGTTCGGTCTTGAACAGCCGTGAGAAACGCTCGTTGTAAATCGTCCGGTAGTAACCGACCGGAAGCTTGAGCCAGAAATTGCGGTCGGACCCGCCGGCTTCCAGCAGCAACACGCGGCAGGATGGATCGGCGGACAGCCGGTTCGCGACCACGCAACCGGCCGATCCTGCGCCGACGATGATGTAGTCATATCCCTGCGCAGCCATGTGTTCTTCCCGACAGATCAGGCTGTCCGATATTGCTCGATCGACGACAGATCCGGCTCGATGCCGAGGCCCGCATTGTCACTCAGCGTCGCCATGCCATCCCTGATATCGGCGACGGGACCGCAGAAGCGATCGCGTAACGGGTTGTCGTTGGCATCCACTTCCAGCAATCCGTCGCCCCCTACCCCCGCCAGCAAATGCGCCGATGCCAGCAAGCCTATCCCGCCGCCGAGATAATGCGGGCAAAAAATCTTGCCCGATCTCAGGATATCGCGCGCAATATCGGAGCAGACGCTCAACCCACCCCACTTCGCGATATAGGGCTGAACGACCCGCAACACGTCATCACCCAGCGCCTGCTCGAAACCTGCGCGGCTCGTGATATTTTCTCCGGCCGCGAGCGGCAAGCCGACGCCTTCGCGCAGGCGTTGCCATTCCTGCCAGGGCCGGTCGGCGCGGATCGGTTCTTCGAGCCATGCAAGACCAAACTCGCCAAGATGCGGCGCGATCTCCAATGCACGTTCCGTCGACCAGGCCTGGTT
>DATHHQ010000067.1:0-7443 GCA_035490095.1 Bradyrhizobium sp. | reverse complement strand
CAAGCGGCGAGACATTTCCCCTGATCGGGTCGTTCCAGCGCAGCAGGGCCTCGCAGGCGATCAGGCGCCTGGTGCACGTATCGTAGATCGGCTGGTAGTTCAGGTAGAGATGACCAGCATGCATCGCCGCTCGCAAGTCGTCGGCGAGATTTGCCGCCTGTCGAAGCGCTTGCAGGCCGGACGATTGTCGGCGCTTTTTTCCCAGTGGCGACCGAGACGACGCCGTCTTTGTCTCGCTCTTCAGATGATCGTCATACAGACGGGGAATTCCAAGTCCGGCGCTCTTTGCAGCATAGAGCGCCTTGTCGGCGTGCGATAATAGCGCCTCAGGTTCGTTTGCATGCGCGGGCGCGCAGGCAATGCCAATGCTGACACCGACGTTCGCTTCGCCGTATTGGTCAAGTTCATACTTGCCGTTGAGCGCAGTGGTCACGCGATGCGCCGTGGCGACGGCTTCTGCCGCGGAAGCGCTGTGCAACAAGATGGCGAATTCGTCGCCACCCAGACGCGCCGCCGTATCGCCCTTGCGTAAATTGGCGAGAAGGCGGCGCCCGACCTCCTTGAGCAGCAGGTCACCGGCGGCGTGACCAAGGTCGTCATTAATCTCCTTGAAGCCGTCAAGGTCCAGGCAGAGCAGCGCGGACGGACTGTCCTCGCGCGCGATCGCCAGAATTTCGTCGAGACGCTCATTGAACAGCAGTCGATTTGGGAGCTCGGTCAGGACATCGTGCTGTGCAAGAAACTCGATACGGGATTCCGCGCGTCGTCTTTCTGTTATGTCCTCATAGGTACACACCCATCCGCCGTCCTCGAGCGGTTGATGGTAGATTGCAATCAACCGACCGTCGCCGAGTTCCTGAAGGAAAGTGCCCGGCCGACGGCTGTCGATGTGCGCTTTCCGTTCCCGATAGATGTCTTCGACCGTGCGCCCCGGATAGTTACCGACGGCACAACTATTGGCGAGGATATCGTGGAAGCGCATCCCCATGTGCAGCGATGCCATCGGCTGACTATAGATGCGGCAGAACTGTTCGTTAACCAACTGCAGACGGTCCTGCGCGTCGTAGAGGCAGATGCCCTGAGGCATGTTGACGATCGCCTGCTCGAAACGCTGGCGAAAGGTTCCCGGTGGGGCAAAGCGCCAGGACAGATCGTACCACACCACAGAAAACAGCCGAGACAGCTTGCGATGTGCTGTATCGACGTGTTGTACGGCGTTCTTGAATAGCGGCATCTGCATGAGCGAAGCTGCATCACAATGCATGAAAAACAATCGCTCAATTCAATCAGGAAAGGCTTCCGATTTGCTTAATCGCAGGCCACAGCTGGAAACCTGAATGAACCCAATTCGGTGACTATTCGTAACACCAAGTGCTCTGATTCTAGGCATCGACGCGGCCGGCCGGATCATCGTGACGGACAACTCCCGGCCCGCGATTGACCGATTGACAAGGCGCAGAACAAGGCGGGCGCGGGAGCAGTCAACTGCCGGCGGACCACCTGTCCGCGCACGATCCGGGCATTAAAATCAAGCTCACCACCGGCGACCCGCATCGCGAGCGTATTCTACTTGTCAGTTCCGGGGGCACTAAGCGCCGCCAGATTTTCCTCGACGCGTTTGCGAATGACCTCGAATGCTTCCTTCTGAGATTTGGCGGCCATCTCGGCCAGTTCGCGCATATTCGAAAGCGCGGTTTCGAAAGCGTGCGACGCCAGGTCCATGCGCTTGGTGCCGGCATCCTCTCCTTGCACCGTGCCGACGGCCTGCTTGATCGAATCCTGCAGAATCTCGGCCTGCCGATGGACCAGCGCCTGCCAGCCTTCGAATGCGACACGATTGGCCTCAGTCAGAGCTTCGATATTCTTCTTTTCGCGGTCCATGATCGTCGCGAGATCGACTCCCGGCAGCTTGAAATCCTTCATCAGCTTCGTGAAGTCGAAGCTCGGCATTTTTCCAAAGTCGCCAAACATTGGGGTCTTGTTCTCGTCAGCCATTTGCGTCGCTCCTGTCGTGAGGGTTGCTATCCTGTTCGATAAACCATCGCTGGCCGCCATCCGGCGGGGGTCCGCGGCCATTCAGCGAAACCGCACGGTAAATCGCGCGCCCTCGCCGTCATCACCTCGACCGGACCGCAACGCACCGCCAATCTGCCGGACGAAAGATTGAATGACCCTCATGCCCAGTCCCGCGCTGGCGCCGGGGTCGAACGGCCACCCGATTGGCCGCAACGGCCAATTGCGAGGCCGCTTCTGCATTGGTTGCTCCCCGGCTCTGCAACGAAAGCAGGCTGATGGTCATTTGCAGGTCGTTCAACAACCGATGATCGGACTCCCTCTTCAATAGCTCCTGTCGACGGATCAACTCGTCTTTCTGACGAAGCCGGGCCTCGCGTTCCGCCAAGGCGTCGTGCAGACGTCTTTCCATGGCTTTGTATTGAGTCAACTCGCGCTCGCAGGCCTCGAGCGTGCGGCGCGCCGTCCTCCCGGAGATGATAATTGGGACGCGCGGCAAATGCCCGCTGCTCTGGTCGTCGGCCTGAACCTGCTGCGGGTTGGCTGCTCGATTGCCCATGCCTCAAGATGTGCCCGAGACGCCCGCATTGGATTGATCCAAATCAAGTCTGTGTCGGATGCCGGACATTATTTGGCTGGGTAGATACCGGCAGCGTTCTCGGTCGGGAACAAGCAGGCCGCCGGAACGACAAGCCGGCGTCCTCCGGCCCGATCAGATCACCGCAACGCAATCGATTTCGATGTCGAACGGCCCCGGCCATTCCGGCACGCAGACGAAGATGCGCGCGGGTGGATCTTCGGGGAAGTAACGCGCGTAGATCGCGTTGACGACCGGGAAGTGCTTGGCCGAGGTGCAGTAGATGTTGCACTTCATCACGTTCTGCAAGCTTGTGCCCGCGGTCTCCAGACACAGCTTCATCTGCTCCAGGATCAGTTCGGTCTGGCGCTCGATCGGCACCGGCAGAATCTCACCTGTCTCGGGATCGAACGGCGGGAATCCCGAGACAAACACCATGTTGCCGGCACGCGTGACCGGCGAGATCGGCGCCTTCCATTTCGCAAGATAGGAGGACAGCGGTTCGACGCGGATGGCTTCTCGCTTCATGGCAATGCTTTCGGGTGTGGCTTGATCTGACGACGGAGAACTAGCACGCGCGGAGCGCATCATGCTTCGACCACTGTGGAAGTGTGGTGTGGCGCGCGCCCCCGCGGGAGGGCATCCGCTGTCATAAGGCTGATCAAAGCCTCGTTGCAGTATATGGTTCCGGCAAAGGGCACGCGGCCAAGCCATGGTCACGATATCGTAACGCACGCGTACCGTTGGCCGATGTATTGTTTCCCACCATTGGCGTGCACAACAACACGTGGAGACCGACATGCCTATCCTTGCGAAGGTTGGCGGGCTGGCAATCCTTGCCGGCGCCGGCGCAGCGGTCTTCTTTTTCGGAGGCTATTATAGCGTCGCAGGGACCGCCGAAGACCCGGCCGTTGTCACCTGGGCCCTGACCCGGGTGCGCACGGCGTCGATCGATCGCCACGCACTTGACCAGCCTCCAGCTTCCATCAACGATCCTGCCAGCGTGCAGGCCGGCGCCAAAGCGTTTGCCGCACATGGCTGCACCACGTGTCATGGCGGACCGGGCGTCACATGGGCCAAATTCTCGGAAGGACTGCATCCCGATCCGCCGGACTTGAAGGAAGTCGTCGATCATCGCTCTCCGGCGCAGTTGTTTTGGGTGGTCAGGAACGGCATCAACATGACTGGCATGCCAAGCTTCACGCTGGCTGGTGTCAAGGACGATGAGATCTGGTCGATCGTCGCGTTCCTGAAAAAACTGCCGGGCGTCTCGGAAGCTGATTACAAGGCATGGACGGCATCATCATCCGCCCCCGCCGCGGGCACGCCTTCTGCAGCACCTGCGCCCCCTGCAGAGAACAAGTAGCTTCGTTGCTCAGGATTCATTCCGGTGCGCTTTCGCCGGGCCGCCGGGCCCGGGCCGGCCCATCACGGCGACGACGCCACCAACGATGCCGGCGAGAACAGCCCAATAGCCGTAGCGAAAGTCCGACGCGACGCCGACCGCGACAAAGGCCAGCACATAGACAGCAGCCGATCCGCAAACGCCGAATGCGAAGGCGCCCTCTGGCGTCTCGCGTCGCCGCCAAGCGAACCCGCATACGATGATGCAAACCAGCAACCACGAACCAACCCGGAACAGCGGCGTCGACTTGAGCATGTCGTGCAGCGCGACCAGCGCGCGGAAGGCCGGGCGATCCGGAAATACGGCCTCGGTCGAACCCTCGATGTCGTCGAGCCACATCGTGAGATTGTTACCGGCAAGGAAATTCCACATGAACGCCGCGCGATGCCTGAGGTAAGCCAATGGATGGCGCATGACCGCGCGCGCCCAGGCTTCGGTAATCGCCGGCGTGCCGAACAGGTCTTCCTCTTTTTCGAGTCGGCGCATCACGAAATCGCAAGGCTCCAGCCGCCAATAGATGTCCCACTGGGTCGGCTGGTAGCAGTTGTTCAGGAGCAGTGCGCTCTCAGGCTCGCTCCAGGTTACGGGAAACTGATTTTGTTTGGTGAAGTGGCTGATGCCTCCGAGGTCGAACACCATGATTGTCTGCAACGGGTGTTGCCGTGTCGCGCCCAGTGCGCCGTAATAGACCACGTGCACCAGACCGAAGAATCCCACCATCGCCGGGAGGAACAGGATCGCCGTTCGCTTCAGGTGCATTCGGCACGGCCAGGCGATGTACGCGCCGAGGATCGGCGCGGCGATCACTGCATTCGGACGCAGCAAGACGCCGAATCCGCACAGTGCGAGCGCCAGCACTTGCACCGGCACCCGAAGCCGCGCGCCACGTTCGGCGGCGGCGAAGACGATCGCGGCGGCCAGCAACCAGGAGATCGCGAACAGCACGTCGCGCCAGATGATCCCGACAAAAACGAAGGCCGGCGGCAGCAGCGCCAACAGCGGCAGCAATAGCGCGGCACGGCTGGAGCGGCGCGCCACCGCCAATGCCAGGAGGCCAAAGCCCAGCCAGTAGGAGGTCGCGATCAGCAGGAACATGCTGCCCGCGCCGGGCGCAATCGGATCGATTACACCCCACAGCACGGTCATGACCGGGGATTGCCAGTCACCGAGCACACCCTTGGCGATGTACCCGTAAACGAACTTTGCGTCGAAGGTCATGATGCCGGGATAAAAGATCGCCAAGGTCAAGCCGTAGCCTGCGGCGATCAGCACGGCGACGGTCAGGTACAAACGCCGCCGGATCGGCTGCTTGCCGTCAGGCGAGAGCAGCATAGATGTCTCCGGAGTTAGCCTCGTACGGCAGCACGGTCAGCCAGCGGGCGATCTCTTCGCCGCCGACCCAATCGGCATTCACAAAAGCCTGGCTTTCGCCGAGCGCGGCGTTGAATCGCGTGTATCCGAGCGTGATGCAGCGCTCGATGCAGGCGAGCGCAACATCGCGCTGGATTGTCGTGAACTCGAATGACAGCGCTTTAACGGCATGCGTGAGTCCCTGCAGCGCCTCTTGCTCAAAGCCTTCGACGTCGATTTTGATGAAGGCCGGTGCGCCATACTTGCCGATCAGCGCATCCAGCGTCGTCACCGGCACCGTCACCGCCTTGGTCCAGCGCTGCGTTTCCCAGCCGGGCGCATCGCGTGCGGCGCTCACGAACTCACGTGACGCCGTCGAGACGGTAGGATTATCGGCGTTGATCAGCATCGTGGTCGTGCCAACGCTGCAGCCGACGGCCACGGCCTCGATCGCGACATCGACGCTGCGCCCGTAAAACAACTTGAGCACCTTGACCATGGCGGGCTGCGGCTCGACCGCGACGATCCGCGCGCCCAGCCGGCGGAACGAGGCCACGCGGTCGCCGACATGGGCGCCGACATCGAACACCCGGTCACCACGCCGCACGAAGCCGCCATAGAGCCGGTCCATCGCCACCGCCCGCGACCTATCGCCGTAGTAGATGCGAAGTGACCGGATAATGCCGCGCGCCGTCCTGAGGCCTTCGAACACCGCCTCAGACCGAACTTGGCCGCGGCGACGGCGCCGCCGACTCGATCGCGGGCAACGCCAGCGCCAGCAGCACCGCCGGCCTCTCCGTCTCTTCGGGCAGCCGGCCGATGCCGATCCGGGCGGCAACACTGCCGAGCAACGGCCATGCGGTTATCATGGCAAACGGGATCGCCAGAGCCGGTCCGGCAGCGAGAAACAGCGCATAGGGAATAGCCGCCGGTTGTGTCACTGCCAACAGGCCGAGCGCGGCGCATCCGAGCAGCGTGTGCGGCCACAAATTGTGCAGCGCCAGCGTGAATGGCACCGCGTGATCGTCGCGGGTCTGGCCGATCCAGCCGATTTCGCGGCCGAAAAGCAGGCCGGTGAGGAAGATCGTGTGGCCGAACCACAGGATCGGACAAAGCAGGATCGAGTACACGGTTTCGATGACGTAATTGATGATGAATAATCCGGTGCCGCCGAACGCGCGGCGAAGCTCCGGGCGCAACAAGATGTCGATGGCGCTCGCGATCTTCGGCGAAAACCACATCACCAGCACGCACACCAATAGCGGCATGCCGGCGTCGGCGCGAATGAAGCTGGCGGGCGTGTCGGAGAATGCCAGGGCGAGCGTGCCGAGCACGAGCAGCCCGATCCAGGCCGGGGAGCCGATAAACATCAGGATAGCCAGCGCCAACTGATAGCGGCTTACCGGCTTCAGTCCCGGAAGCGAGAGAAACCGCCAATACTGCATGTTGCCCTGGCACCAGCGCAGATCGCGGCGGATGAACTCGAGTAAAGTTGGCGGATTTTCCTCCCAGCCCAGGTCCTCTTGCGGCAACACGCGCACGTCGTAGCCGGCGGCGCGCATCAGCACCGCCTCGATCTGATCGTGGCTGAGGATATGGCGATCTTCCGTTCCGTTCCTGGACAGAACCGGCAGGGCGCAATGTGCGATGAACGGCTTCAATCGCAGTACCGCGTTGTGGCCCCAATAGGGCCCACAATCACCCTGCCACCAGGCGCTGCCGATGGTGTAGGAGCGCATGCCAAGCCGCATGCCGAACTGAAAGACCCGCGCGAAGGCGCTGGTCGACGGAAGGCCGACGATCAGCCCCTGGAGAATGCCGAGCTTGGGATCCGCCTGCATGATGCGGACGAGACGGAGAACGGCGTCGGCCGTCATGAAACTGTCGGCGTCGAGTGTTACCGCGAAATCATGTTTGCCGCCCCAGCGCTCGCAGAATTCACGGATGTTACCGGCCTTGTAGCCAGTGTTGACCGTACGGCGCCGATAGGTGATCGCGACCCGGCCTCGCCAGCGCGAGGTGAACGCTGCGAAGCAGGCCTCCTCGTCGCCCGCAATCTTCGCGTCGCTGGTGTCGCTGAGCACATAGAGATTGAAAC
>DATHHQ010000066.1:0-26646 GCA_035490095.1 Bradyrhizobium sp. | reverse complement strand
ATAGATATCGAGAAGCTTCTCCGACACCGCGGCAAGGCGCAGCCGCTGCCTCACTACGGCGGGCGCGACGAAGAAGCGGGCGGCAATCTCCTCGTCTCCGGCACCCTTGTCGCCCAATGCCTTGAAGGCACGGAACTGGTCGAGGGGATGTAGGGAAGCGCGCTGGAGGTTTTCGGCCAACGAATCCTCTTCCGCTGAAGCATCGACGCTGGTATCGCGCACGACGCAGGGGACCGATGCCGTCTTGGCTAGGCGCTTCTGCTTGACCAGAAGTTCAAGCGCACGATAGCGGCGGCCGCCGGCCGGGATCTCGAACATGCCAGTCTCGGCGCCATCGGCATCGAGAACCGGCCGAACGCTGAGGCTCTGCAGGAGCGTGCGCCGAGCGATATCCTCGGCAAGCTCCTCGATCGAGACCCCGGCTTGCAAACGCCGGACGTTCGATTGGCTGAGCACCAGTTTGTTGAAGGGGATATCGCGCGAGGCGCTGAGAATGATCTTCTGATTTGCCTTTGCCATCTCGATAGACTCCGCGACGGCCGGCCGGGAGAATCTCTCTCGACCTCCAAACCGTCACGAAAATCGGCGCAGCCCTCTCACTCTCTCCGGCCAACAACGCGCGAGGGCGAACCTCCCGGCGCCCCCATCCGGTGATCGCGCTGCTCTATTGCACCCACCACCACGCGAATACTACCTACTTGCGGCCCTTCAGGCGCCGCTTTGGTGAGCGGGGTATTGCACTGAATCGCTTCGTAGGGCTTGCCTTCTTCTGGCTCGTTTCTGGTTCGGCTACATTGAGCTTGTCGGCGTTGCAGATTCTAATGTCCTTTGAGTGGGTCGTGCGCTCCAGTGCTGCAATTACTGTCGCCATCTTTCTCGCTTCGCCAGTTCTTCCGTAGAACAGAATGTAGGTGTTCTTGCGATCCCGAAGGGTGCTGCGGATCCGACTTACTTCCTGCCACGTTACGTCGTCTCGGGATTTGGGACTGTAGAAGACGGCGAAGTCGGCTTCAGGGAGATCAGATAGTCCGGAAGCGACATACGCCGGTCAAACACACCACTAGAAGGAGAAGTCCGCGAAGCGTCCATCGAAAGACGCAAGGACCTGCCGCGAGACAGTCCCATCCACTGCATCCGACAAGCCTCGTATCTTTGACTACCCCTCACCCTTTGTATTCGACGATGTAAAGCCCGGCACTGAAGTCGGTCACATAGCAAAGCGCGTTCTTGTCGACGAACACGTCGGCCGAGTGGAGGACGACCGGCCGATTCGGCCGTGGATCGACCCATTTCTTCGGCGGCGGCGGAACGAAGGCCGCTACTTCCTTCGGCCTAAACTGGTCCTTAATGTCGTATACCCGCAGGCCCGCATTCTGGTAGGTCGAGAATATCAGCTCCGAGCTCTGGAAGCTGCCCGGTCGGTTCTCATGAACATTGTGCGGGCCGAAATGGCCACCGACCTGGAGATAGTCTTTGTCCGACGGCGCCGGGAATGTGGAGATGCTGATCGGGTTCGACTGCACCTGGTTATCGAACACCCAGATCGGCTTGAAACCGTCCTCTTGGTTGTCGAGCACCGTCTCGTCGACGACGATGAGGAGGTTGCGGTCGGGCAGCGGCAGGGCGTTGTGGGTGCCGCCGCCGAAGGGGGGTGCCCACACTTTGTGGATGATCTGCTTAGGCTTCGCCTTGTCCTTGACGTCGACGACCACGAGGCAGGCGTCGCGCCACGAGCAATAGGCGATGTCGTCGTGGATGATCGCATGGTGCAAACCGAAGCGCCCGTTCTTGGTCGGCCAGTTGGCTTTCTCGCCAGCCATGACGTTCATCCCCGGCAGCCAGTACTTGCCCGCCATCTTCGGCTTCTTCGGGTCCTGCATGTCGATGGTGACGAGGATGTAGTCGGAGAAGCCGTCGAGGAGCGCCGAGGCATAGGCCCAGCGCCCGCCGACGTACCAGAGGCGATGCAACCCGGTGCCCTCGACCGGCATGAAGCCGATCTGCTTCGGATCGTCGGGTTTCGAGATGTCATAGACGGCGAGGCCCGCCGACCAATTGCGGCCGGAGGATTCTTCCTTGGCGTGATGATCGACCGAGCCCTTGTAGTAGTTCTTCTCGTCGGCGAGCTCGGGCTGCGCGAACATGTCCTTGTTGTGGATGACCAGCAGTAGGTCGTCGAATGCCTGCAGGTGCAGCGTCCACGTGTTCGGCGGCGCCGCGACGTGCTTCACCACCTTTGGCTTCTTCGGGTTGCGGACATCGACGACGGTGAAGCCCTTCGAGAAGATGTGCCCAATATAGGCATGGCCGTACTTCACCATGATCTGGACGCCGTCGCAGCGGCCGCCCTGGTCGCTGTAGCCAACGAGCTTCATGTTTTTGGTGGCGTAGTCGGCCTTCGGTAGATCGTTGCTGGCCATTGTCTGTCTCCATATTGGATTATGCCTAGAGCGAAGAGGGATTGGGCGGACCGGCAGTCGTAATTTCAGGGCGCCCCTCACGAGCTTGTGCAGGCTCGGAGCCACGCGGGAACTGGAGTTCCGGAAAAAAGCGCGGCCCGCAATGCATGTGAGACCGCGCCCACATGGACGCCGCCGCTGGAATCGCGAAGATCGGAGAGCGGCGCCGAAACGCCACCCTCGGTGGTTCTTTGGTGATCGGTCGGGTCGCTTACTTCACGCCCCAGATCTTCTTGTACTGATCCTTGTAGCCGTTGCTAGGGTCGAAGATGTTCTTGTCGCCGCCGTCCTTCTCGATGTTGTTCGGCGTGAACAGATGCACCGGGGCGACGTAGCCGCTCGGAGCCTCGCTGGCGAAGGCACGGTTCAGTTCGTCGATGACCTGCCAACCATGA
Organism: Bradyrhizobium sp.; assembly: GCA_035490095.1. Classification (GTDB taxonomy): domain Bacteria; phylum Pseudomonadota; class Alphaproteobacteria; order Rhizobiales; family Xanthobacteraceae; genus Bradyrhizobium. Next base: position 23,792 of record DATHHQ010000066.1, on the reverse strand, counting down.
AGATGCAGCGGCTCGGCGACGGTAGCGATCTGGTACTGCTTGTCGCGGATGCGCTGGAAGGCGGGCACGGAACCGTCGCCGGCCGAAATCTGGCGCGGATAGCCGCCTGCCGGGGCGATGCCGGCGGAGGCGAGCGAGGGCGCCGAGAAGTCGAAGTAGAGATCGTTCACCGCGATCGAATACGTCCAGTCCTTGCCGTATTGCGAGAGGAGCGAGGTGGTGAGCTGTCCCATGCGGTTGGATAGGTCGCCGATCGGCGTGTCCTTGATCGAGAGCACCTTGCAGCCGGTGCAGCCCTCAACCGCGGCCTTCTCGGCATTGGTCTTGGCGGTCGCGATCGCGTAGATCGAGTCGGTGAACAGGATGACATTGGCGTTGCCGCCCGAATCGACGACGGCATAGAGACCGGCAGCCTTTGCGACTTCGAGCGGATCGGTCGTGATGTTGGTGATCACGCCGGGGACGTCCTTGATCGGCCCCGGCGCCGCGCCGGAATGCCATCCGATGATCTTGATCCCCGCCTTTGCCGCTTCCTCGATGACCGGCGCCTGCTCGGCCGCATCGACCGTACCGAGGATGATGCCGTTCGGCTTCAGCGCGATGGCCTGGGTCAGCGCCGAGGTGCGCGCCGGAACCGAACCCTGCCCATCGAGAATGCGGAAATCCCAACCCAATGCCTTGGCGGCTTCCTGGGCGCCGTCGCCGACACCCTGCGCCCCACCATTGCGCTGGTCAGCCGAAACATAGATGACCAACTTCTTGCCCTGTGCTTTCGGTCCCGTTGTCGGGCCGGTCCATTCGGTCACCGGTGCGGCCGCCTTGGCGACATAGTCCTTGGCCGCCTTCATGAAAGCGTCGTCGTCCGCCTGCGTGGTCGGGATATACAATCCGAAGGCGGCAGCAGAAGCGAGAAGTGCCCCTATCATGATACGCAATTTCGACATGCTCGTTCCCTCCGTGTGAGACTTCTGGCGAGCCTTCCGACGGCTCGTCAGGCCCGGTTTGTCCGGCGCTAAGGCGACAGCCGCGCTTGATGGCCGCCGGTCAACTCGAATCGCTCGTGGCCCGTGCCGGCCGCGCGATGGTACGCCGCCGCTGCGCGAACGCGGCAAGCGCGATGGAGATGACCAGCGTGGTGCCGTTGAACAGCGGCTCGACGAAGAAGGCGCCGCCAAGCTGCTGGATGCCGGAGATGCCGACGGCGAGGATCAGGACGCCGAACATCGTCCCCCAGACATTGACCCTGCCTGGCTTGATGGTCGTCGATCCGAGGAAGGCGCCGACCAGCGCCGGCAGGAGATAGTCGAGTCCGACATTTGCCTGGCCGATGCGGAGTTTCGCGGCGAGCACGCAGCCGGCGATGCCGGCGATCAGTCCCGAGCCAACGAAGACTCCTATGACATAGGCCCTGACCGGGATGCCGTTCAGCGCGGCGGCCTTCTCGTTGGCGCCGATCGCATAGACGTGGCGCCCAAGCGGCAACCGCTCGCTGACGATCCACAGCACGATGGCGAGCACGATGACGTAAATTGCGGGTATCGGTATCCCGATGATGGAGGTCGTGTTGATGGCGATGAAGGCGGGCGAAAGCGAGCCGATGATCTGGCGCCCGTCGGTGAACCAGAGAGCGAGCGCGTAGAGCATCGTGCCGGTGCCGAGCGTGGCGATGAAGGAATCGATCTGCGCCACCTCGACGAGGAGGCCGTTGATCAGGCCGACAAGGGCAGCGGCCGCAAGCACAATCAGGATCGCGAGCGGCCACGGCACGCCGTATTTGACCTGCAGGCCAATGGCGAGGATGTGCCACATGACGATGCCGAAACCGACGGTGAGGTCGATGCGGCCAGCCATCATCGGCAGGGTCGCCGCAAGAGACAGGAGTGCGATGATCGCCTTGTCGGCGAGAATCGATCGAAAGTTCAGGTAGGTCGGAAAGGTCGTCGGCAGCAGGATGGAGAAGAAGATGATCAGGAGGATCGTCAGGAGCGGCAGGCCGTAGACTGGCAGAATGCGCCCAATCTGCTGCCAGCCTGACAGCCTCGCGAGTTCGGAGCGCGTCGGTTCGAGTGCGTTGGACTTAATAGATTGCATTTCCGCCGGAAGTCGTTTGTTGCAGATCGCCGTGTTTCGCCACTTGCCCGACCCGTGCGGAAGCAGCGCCCAGGAGGTTCTCGACGGAAAGATCGCCGGCACCGAGTTCCGCGACAACGCGGCCGCGATCGAAGACGAGCGCCCGGTGGCACACCTTGGCCACCTCCTCGAAATCGGTCGAGACGATGATGATCGCCGCTCCCGCCTGGAGAGCTACATCGAACAGCCGGTAGATCTCGGCCTTGGCGCCGACATCGACGCCTGCCGTGGGATCCTCGAAGATGTAGACCTTGCTTTCAAGGTGCAGCCAGCGGCCGATCACGACCTTCTGTTGATTGCCGCCGGAGAGCAGTTCGATCGCGAGCGTCGGATCGTTCGGTCGAAGACCGACCTGCAGACCGAGCTCGCGCGAGGCTCGGTTCTCGCGGCCCGGGGCGAGGAAGGAAAACACGCCGAGACCGGCGGCGAGCGGATTGAGGAAGAGGTTCTCGCGAACGGTCAGATTCGGCATCACCGATTCGCCGACGCGATCGGCGCAGACGAGATTGATGCCGGCTGCCATTGCCTGACGCGGCGAACTGGCGAGCGCCGGCTTGCCGTCGAGCACAAAGCGCCCGCCGATGATCGGGTGCAGGCCGAAAAGCGCGCGCCCAACATGCTCCTGGCCGGCGCCGCGCAGCCCGACCAGGCCGACCACTTCGCCGGCGTGGATCGAGCAATCCACCGGGCCGGCCCCCTCGACGGTCATCGCTTCGAGCACCAGGCGCGCAACCCCTTCCCGTTGTGCCGGCCGCCGAAACACCTGGGAAGGCTCGCGGCCGACGATGAGCAGGATGGCCTCCTCCGGCGTCGTCTCGCAGATCCGGCGCTCGCCCGCGACCCGACCGTCACGGAGGACGACCATGCGGTCGGCGATGTCGAACACCTCGTCGAGCCGGTGCGAGACATAAATCATGCCGACACCCCGCTCGCGAAGGCGCCGCAAGGCGGCAAACAGCCTTGCGACTTCGTCGGCTGGAAGGCTCGCGGTCGGCTCGTCGAGGACAAGGATCTCGGCCTCGGCGGCAAGCGCCCGGGCGATCGCGACGAGCGATTTCTCGGTCCGGCTGAGGCTCTGGATCCTGAGTTCGGGATCGAAGTCGGCGCCGAGCGCCTCCAGCGCCTGCGCAGCCCGCTTCCGCGCCTCCCGCCAGTCGATCATGCCGCCAAAGCGGGGATAGCCGAGGGTCAGGCAGATATTTTCGGCAACTGTCATCCAGTCAATGAGGCCGAGATCCTGATGGATGAAGGCGATGGGCAGGCGCCGGAGCGAATTCGTCGCGTCGCGTCCGCGAAAAGTCACGGTCCCCTCGTCGAGGGTATAGACGCTCGCCAGAACCTTGATCAGTGTCGACTTGCCGGCGCCATTCTCGCCGAGGAGGGCGACGATCTCGCCGGCATTCAGATGCATGCCGACCTGGACCAGTGCCTGCGTTCCGCCGAATTGCTTGGATATGCCGCGCACCGCGAGAAGACCGCCGCCTTCCACCGCTATCGCGCCACCCGCCGCCATGGAAGGGCCGATCTCTGCCACGGCCTGCTCCTCGGCTTCCATGGGCAGTTCCTCCTCCCCCACACCCCTTCGTTCGTCGATCATGCCGCCCGCCCCTTCGGCAGCCACGCGGCAGTTCCACGGTTCCCAAGCCGGCCGCAGTGCGGGATGAGCGCTCAGCAAATAGTCGCTTGCATAACTGCTTGCACGTTCGACCGGGTCGACGGTAGGCAGTCCAGTAAGGTTGTCAAACTGATTTTGCATCTCAGCCTTAGATCGCTAGGCTTCGTCTTGATTCTGCACCACAAAACTGGAAATGGCTAATTCGCTGCGAGATAGCTACCCAATCACCTCCAATTATTCGTTCGACCTTGACGCGGAGGTGTCATCAGTTTCGCGCTATGCGGACGTCATCAGCCCGCAAAATCGGACATTAGCTTGGGGCAGAGGTGCTGACCGCACCCGACCGGGCAGCATCGATGTCGAGAACTGCTGCATCGGTTCTCTCCGTCGTTAGAGCCTGTCGCGATTATCGCCTCCTGCCTTGGGCGGCGGGCCTTGGCCTCGCGGCCGTGAGCAGCAGCATCATGATGATCACCACGCCGTAGATGATTTGCCGGGTTGCCTCCGGCATCTGCATCACCGAGAGCACGCTCGATAAGAGTGTGATGACGAGGACGCCGGCAACCGTGCCGAGATAGGTGCCGCGCCCGCCGAGAATATGCGTGCCGCCGATCACCACGACGGCGATGGCGGGCAGGAGATAGTCGTTGCCCATGCCCTGATAAGATTGATCGAAACGGCCGGCAAGCAGGATGCCTCCGAGTGCGCTGGTAAAGCCGGCAAAGACGAAGGCCGTGCAGATCACCCGCCCGGTTCGGATGCCGGAGAGATAGCTCGCGATCTCGCGATTGCCGACGGCGAAGATTGACCGTCCGAGTGCGGTTCGTCGCAGCACCAGCACGACGAAGGCGCCGAGAGCGAGCCACACCCACAGCACGTTCGGTATGCCGATCAGCGAGCTGTCGCGCCCGAGCCAGCGCATCAGGGGCGATGCCTTGGTCTGAGGCGCAAAACCGCCGGTGTAGACGACCGTCAGTCCGAGCAGCACTGCGTTCATGGCGAGCGTCAGGATCATCGAAGGCAGGCGTATGACTCCAACGCCGATCCCGTTGACGAAGCCGACCAGGAGGCCGACGAGGAGACCGGCCGGGATGGCAAGATCGACCCACAGCCCGCCGAAGCCCGTGATCGTCGTCGACACCATGGCGGCGACGGTCATCGTCCACGGGATCGAGAGGTCGATATGGCCGAGCAGGATGACGACCATCGCCCCCGTCGCGATGACGCCCAGAAACGAGGCGATGCGCAACTGCTGGATGAGGTATTTCACGGACAGGAAGTCGGGCAGGAAGAAGCTGCCGACGGCGACGATCAGGATGATCGCCGCGAGCGAAACGAGGACTGAATTGTCCAGGCCTTGGACGAGCCGTCTTGCCGGCTCACCCCGGCTCACTTCCTGTGTGGCCATGAGGTCGAGACGGTTCTTGACGCTGATGATCCGCGCGCCGCCTATGCCGATGGCGGCGAGCAGCACGAGGCCCTCGTAAAGCGGCTGCGTCAGGGGCGACACGCCCGCGAAGAACAGGACGCCCCTGATCGTGCGCAGCAGATAGGCGCCGAAGATCGAGCCGATGGCGCCGCCGCTGCCGCCGACAAGCGAGGTTCCTCCGATCACCACAGCCGCGATGGATCGCAACGTGTAGTCGCCGGCGATCTGAGCATCGCCGGTCAGCGTCTGAAATCCGAGGACCAGCCCGCCCATGGCGGCAAACAGGCCGCCCAGCGCGTAGGCCGCAAGCTTCGCCTTGTCGACGTTGAGGCCTGACATATAGGCCGCCGCCTCGGACGACCCCGCAGCATAGGCTGCGCGGCCGAGAGGCGAGCTCTTGAACAACCACCAGATGACGGCTGCCGCAACGAGGAGGAGAAGTGAAACCGGCACCACGCCACCGACCATCCCCGTCGCGAGATCGCCGAGATCGGCATCAACTTCCCCGCCCGGAACCGGTCGCAGAAGGTAGGCGATGCCGGTAAAGATGGCACCCGTCGCGAGCGTGGCGATGATCGGTTGGATGCGGCCATAAACCACAATGACGCCGTTGATCAGGCCGCAAGCACCCCCGGTGGCGAGCACGAGCAGGACGCCAAGAGTGATCTCCAAGGGCGAGCCGTTGACGACGTTCGAGGCGAGGCAGTTGCTGAGCGCGAGCACCGGCCCGATCGAAAGATCGAGACCGCCCGTCAGCACCGGCAGGGTCTGTCCCATGGCGATCAGGGCGAGCGCAACTCCTTCATTCGCCGTCGTCTGGAAGACGAGCGGTGAGAAGCCACGCGGATGAAGCACGAGAAAGACCAGAAAGAGGCCAACGAAGAGCGTGAATGCGAGCAGTGGTCCCTGGTTGCGCCGCAGCCAGATGCCAAGATCGCGGTGGCCCGCGCCGCCGCCGCCGCTCTTCGTCCGACCGATCCGCTCCAGGGCTTCCTCGCTCATGTGCACGCCTCAATGCGCGCCGCCGCTTGCGGCAGGCTCAGCGACGCCGCCATCATGTTGGCTTCCGTCATCGCCTCGCCGGTCAGCTCGCACACGACGCACCCCTGGTAGAGCACGACGATCTTGTCGCACATGCCGATCAGCTCGTCATGGTCCGTGCTGTAGAAGAGGATGCTTACGCCCTTGTCCGCAAGCGTGCGCATCACGCCATAGAGTTCCTGTTTGGTGCCGACATCGATGCCGCGCATCGGATCGTTGAGGAGGATGATGCGCGGCTCGATCATCAGCCATTTGGCAAGCACAACCTTCTGCTGATTGCCGCCCGAAAGACTTCCGACCGGACTCTCGAGGGAGGCCGCCGTGATGGCGAGGTCGCGGACCGCCTGCGTGGCGATCCTCGTCTCCTCGGCGAGATCGATCAGAGGGCCACGCGATACGCGCCGCAGAGCAGCAAGCGTCATGTTCTCGCGCACCGACATCGACAACATCAGCCCTTCGCTCTTGCGGTCTTCGGGCACCAGCGCAAGCGACAGACCGGCGGCCTGCGCATCTGCCGGGCTGCGCAATTCGACGTTCCGCCCGTTGAGCCTGATCACGCCCTTCGTCTCGCGCAGCACGCCGAAGAGACCGAGCAGCAGCTCCCGCTGGCCCTGCCCGTCGAGGCCACCGAGACCAACGATCTCGCCCCGGCCAACCGTGAGCGTCACGTCGGAGAGCCGGTTGGTCCAGGAGAAGCGCGAAACCTCGAGCACGGGCGGCTTCGGAGTGGCGGGCGCGGGCTTCGGCGGATAGATGCGGCTGAGATCGCGGCCGATCATCATCTGCAGGATCTCGTCCGGACGCCTATCACTGCTTTTGAAAGTCGCGATATGGTGGCCGCCGCGCAGTACTGTGCAAGTATCGGCGAGTTCTTCGATCTCGTGCATGCGATGCGAGATGTAGATGACGGCAAGCCCGCGCTCGCGCAGATTGAGGACGATGCGATAGACCCTCTGCGCGTCCGCCGCCGTCAACGCAGAGGTCGCCTCGTCGAGGACGAGCAGGCGCGGATCGCGCCCGAGAGCCTTCGCGATCTCGATGAGCTGGCGCCGCGACAGCGGCAGGTCCTTGACGGTGAGGCGCGGATTGATGTCTTCACAGCCGATCGTCGCCAGCAGCGCCTCGGAGCGGCGCAATTGCGCGCGGCGGTCGATGAGACCGAAACGGCTGGGCGCATCGGTGATGCAGATATTGTCTGCGACCGTGAGATCTGGGATCAGCGATAGTTCCTGAAAGACGCAAACAATGCCATTCGAGATCGCGTCGCGCGGAGCGAGGAAGACGGCCTCCTTGCCGTCGATCTCGATGGACCCGGAGTCGGGCGAAACGACGCCGCCGACGATCTTGATCAGCGTGCTCTTGCCCGCTCCGTTCTCGCCGAGGACGGCGTGGATCGAGCGAGCCGAGACCGCGAAACTGACATCTTCGAGCGCGACGACGCCGCCATAGCGCTTGCCCACAGCCGCGAGGGCAAGCAGGGGATGCCCTCCAGACGCCTCTTCAAGAGGGAGCGTTGCGCTCATCTGTGGGGCCCGGGATCGGGGCTCATGGCACACTCTCTTGATCGGCGCTCTGCGGGCGATACAGCTCGGCGCATTCGCGGCCGGCGCAGCCGCGAATGCCTGCGGACGTCACAAGGCGTCAGATGTTGTCCGGCGTCTGCTTCAACAGTTCCTGGAACGGCAGGACGATATCGCATTCCTTGAAGTCGGCGCCTGCCTGGAAATTATCGGGCAGCGAGGTGGAATAATTCTCGCCGTCTTTCAGATCCTTCGAGTAGAGGGTCGGAACCGGCAGTCCGACATGCTGGGGCAGCTTCTTGCCTTCAAGAAGCGCGATGACGCCTTTCATGGCGACAACGGACAGAGCCGGCGACTGCACACGCGCGATGCTGGTCACGCCGCCGTCATGGATCATGCGCAGCGAGCCGTTCTCGCCCGCTCCGCCGATTGGGATTTTCGGATGCTTCGCGTCCTTCAACGCGTTCATGAGGCCGGTCGTGCCGTGCTGTGTCACGATGCCGATGAACTGACCGTGCGTGGCGATGGCGTCGGAGACGACCTTTTGGACGGTCCCGTCATCCCAGTTGCCGACCACCGTCGCGGTCTCGATGCCTGGCTTCTTGTCGAATACGTTGTGAAAGCCGATAGACCGGTCGCGGTCGACCGAATTGCCGGGCAGACCGCGGATCTCGAGCACCTTGCCCTGCTTCGTCGTCAGATTGTCGAAGACGAACTGCGATTTCACCTGCTCGAACTCGACCTGCGGTTCGTTGACGAGCAGGATCTCCTCCGAATCGACGACATTGTCGAAGGAAGAGAGGATTGTGCCGGCGCGCTTGGCGCGGGCGATGACCGGCTTGAAAGCCGTCGGGCTCACGGCAATGAATATGATGCCGTCATAGCCGGCCGCGATCAGGTTATCGATCGCCGCGATCTGGGCGGCGACATCGGTGCCAGTGCTGACGATCTTGAGTTCCCTGAAGGACTTGGCGTTCTCGGGGCGGGTGGCCCAGGCCTTGAGGCTCTGGATCATCTGGATGCGCCAGCTGTTGCCAACGAAGCCGTTCACCAGCGCCAGGCGATAGGGGCCGGGCTTCCCAGCATAGGACAGGGTCTTCGTGGTCCCGGGCATCGGCTTGAAGCATTGGGGTTGGAACATCTCCTGTGCGCCGGCGGATGCCGCAGCGCCTACGAGCCAAGCCCCAGCAAGGGCGGCAAGGGCGCCAAGCCGCCCGATTCGAAGTCGTGACAACGAAGACATTTGGCTTTCCTCCTTGGTCGATTGCTTATGACTGCAATTCGGCGAACACACCGCCTGGTCCGCTCTCGGTAGACGCCAACACATGGGTGCCTAGAGATCGAAGCGTTGTGTATCGCGATTGCTTCGACATTAGCGTGCTGCCAAATCGGGCGAAACTACGTACTTCAAGGTAACTGCCATCTAAGTTTTAGATGGGCGCAAACCGCGAGCACGTTCCGCCTGACGTGCTCCCCAGAATGACCTCACGCAGAAGGTAGAGTCTATTCTGAGTATGCCCCTGGCTGGGGTGGGCTGCAAACTCCGTGGGTGTAAGCCCGTCGAGGCTCGTGTGTGGTCCCTTGGTATTGTAGTCGATCCGCCAAGCTTCGATGATTCTGCGGGCTTCAGCGAGACTGGTGAGCAGATGTTCGTTAAGGAATTCGTCGCGCAGTCTGCCATTGAAGGACTCGATGAAGCTGTTCTGCGTCGGCTTGCCAGGCGCGATGTAGTGCCATTCGACGCGATGTTCTTGCTGCCAGCCGAGTATGGCGCGTGAAGTCAGTTCTGTGCCGTAGCACATTGCAAACAAGCACGATGAGAGCCTTGGGCGGCTGTGCGGAGCCCTTCGCGAGCGCAGCGGCAGATGGCAGTCCCGATAAGACGCGGATGGACGAAGGCGATGCAGGCTGAGTTGCGCAAGCACTCAAAGGCCAGGACGCCGGTCGACAAGATCTCCAAGCAGATGAAGCGGACAGTTGGTGCGCTGCGTCAGCAGGGGAAACATGCAGTAGGAAACCCATCGCTCCCCGATCATTGACTGGGTTTCGCCTTTTACGATCGTGCGCCGGGCCATGGCATCGAAAAGAATTCGCCCGCGTGCGGCGTGGACATCGTGCGCGAAGACATCCCACAACCTTCGGCCGAGCATCTCTGTCGCCGGACGGCCGAAGTGGCGCGCGGCATCCTCGTTGTAGAGCGTGATGTGCCACTCGCCATCGACAGCGTAAAATGGCTGCCCATTCTCTCCCGGATTGTGTTCAGAAGGATTTCAGCGTCGTGGCGCGCGGCCATGGGCTCAAGCTTACCAGACGGAACGGCCGATGGCGCTTGCCGGTGTCGTCTGTCTGCGCCTGCCTGGTTCACTATCGCTGAAGCAAGGAACAGCCCGTTCGATCCAACATCGAGCGTGCTCCTTGCTCTTGCCGGCGGCCTGCAGGACGGCCAGTCAGGAGCAGTTGCCAACAGAAATCGCGGGTGAAAGGCGAACCGGCCGCCGGCTGCCACGTTGGATCGAGATGGAAGCTTGTGCGGCCGTTCTTCTCGATCCGGGGGCAGTACGCCTCATTGCACTTGCCAAACGGTGCGTGCAAGAACGCGCCTCGCGCCGCCTCGATGGCGAGATCTACTGTGCAGTACACAACATCGAGGATATCAACGCCCTCTCGAACGACAATCTGTGGGAAGCCAAACGGAATGGTCAGGTGCTGGTCCTGCGCCATGGCGGGCACGGCATCGGCTGGATAGAGGCGCCTCCCTTCACCTGGGAACGCAAATATGCCGAGATGCTTTTGCCCGAGGGTTTGGCCACGATCTGCAAGGACCCGCGCTTCGTCTGCACCGTGGCGCTGCGGGCGCGCGCGCTCACCAACGCACCACCGCTACGGGCTTCCAGCGTCTTTGAACGCTGTCAGGGCTGAACGCCCGGCCGCCGGGACCCGGCTCGTCAGACGGGCGCTCGCCATGGAAAGACGGGGGAACTGGCCGCGTCTGCCGCTCGTTGGCCAGGTATCTCGCTTTCGTAGGGTAGCGTACATGCTCAAGCACATTATCCTCGCGGTCTCGTTGACCTGCGGCACGGCTGCCTATGCCCAGCCGCAGCAGGCCACCAGCCCGCCGCCGCCGGGGGCGGCGACTAGCCCTCTGCCGGCGCCCGCCGCGACAGTCGACACGCGCAAGCTGATTGGCCGCAAGATCCAGGATGCCCAGAACGAAACGATCGGGCAGATCACGTCGATCTACATTGGCCCTGATGGCCACGTCGACAGCGTCATGGTCGGGGTCGGCGGCTTTCTCGGCGTCGGTGAGCGCGAGGTACGGATCGCATGGTCCGACCTGCGCGTTGAGAACTACGGCGAGAAGGTCATGGTCAACATGACCAAGGACGAGCTGAAGGCAAGGCCCGAATACAGGTACGGCGACACGTCCTGGCGCGGCCAAGTCTTCAGCGACAAGGGTCCGTTGACCGCCGCCGATCCAAACCGGTCGGCGTCCGCGGCTGACCGCAACATGGCCACGACCTCGACGGGCGACTTCAATTCGGCCGACGAGATGTCGGGCGCCGCCATCATCGGCGCAACCGTCCAGAACGAGAATCACGAGACGGTGGGCAAGGTCCAGGACATCTATGTCGACGGCGGCGGGGCCATCAAGAAGGTCGTGGTCTCGGTCGGCGGCTTCCTCGGCATGGGTGCGAAGGATGTCGTGGTGAATTGGAGCGACATCAGGTTCTCGCGCGACGACACGTCCCTGGTCCTGACGACGACTTGGACCAAGGACTCGCTGAAGGGGATGCCGGACTACAAATACGAACGGCGTGTGCCGGCAACGAAGTCCGGCGGCTAATCGCCAACGTCAAGCAAGACGGAAGGGTGGCCGTTGACGCCCGCCGGCACGCTGCCGGGCTGCCGTTTGGCCGACTGCCGTTCTGGGGCGCCACGCAGGTTTCGCTGGCTCAGAGCTGCGGAAAAACCCGCGGCCAGGAGACAGTCTGCGGCGCCGTCGGATACCGGATTTCGCTCTCCGCGTCGCAGTCCTCCGGCATAGCCTGCTCCACCCTCGCCTGCTTGCGGGCCTCGAGCGGACGGCAAGAGGGGAGCGGCACCGCCGGCTCATGGCCGGGCCGGGAAGCAGCTGACCCGATCGTCATACCTTACCTCCGTTAGTCAAATTCCTAGGTGGAGAATGAAGAACGCGGCTTGGGGACTTCAAGGGGGCCGTAATTTCTTTTTGAAAAAAAGGGCGCCGCTCGCCGACCATATGGAGGTCGTGGGCACGAAGCTCGCCAACGGTCTGCTGACCTTCGCGCCCGGCGATGTTTCGATAAAGGTACTGGGTCTCGTCCTGGCCGTTAGGTCAAGTGAACCGCTGACCGGCGCTTGCGCGCTCCATCTGCGTTTGTCGCTGGCCACTCGACCAGCCTTCGATCCGGCTCAGCCACGTGCGATAGAAGGAGTTATTTTCTTCCGTTGCCGTGCCATCTTCCATGCTGAGGAGACGCCGCAGTTCGATCCCGAGTCCGGCCGCCATGTCACGGACGCCGATACCGAGGTCGTGACGCCGGCCACGGAGATCGGTCGAATGGCGACGCGTCGGCATGTCGGACGCTGCTAGCGGTCGCGCGGGTGCAGAAGGTGGCGCCTCAAAATAGCCGCGGCCTCGTCCTTGACGGCTGACATCGCCGCATCGTTGGGCGGGCCCCGATATCAACATTGGCGGCGAAATGGTGTTCCCGGTATCGATGATGCTGGACACGTTGGGGGGTCCCGTTCGTTTTCATCACGAGCTATTCCGCATTGGTCCCTGCGGAGTACCGGCACCGGCCGCTGATGACGAAACCTCTCCGGCCGCAAGCTTTGCTGGCACTGATCCTGCGGGTGCTCGCCGAGCGAGCGGATGCTCTCGGTAACACGCCCAAACCATCACGTTCTGATGATCATCCCGAGTAGGTCTGGCCGCCTCTCGCAAAATTGCTGGATCGATGCTCGCCGAGGTCACTTACCGCGCGCTTCGTGGCGGACGCTGATCAGCACTAGCTGTGCAGTCCCGGACTCTGATGGTGCATCATCGATCCTGAACCGTCAGGAGGAGGATGCGCTATGGCAAGCGTTCTTCACGGCAGCGCCCGCACGACGCCGTGTCTTCGAGCCGAGTTCCAAGCGTCGCAAGAGAGCACGCGGTCCCTTGCCGCCCGATACGGCGTGAACGCGAAGACGGTGAAGAAATGGCGCAGCCGGACCACGATGGCCGATGCGCCAATGCAAGACGCCGAAGAGCACGGTGCTGACGCCGGCCGAGGAAACCATCGTGGTAGCGTTCCGCCAGAAGACACTGCTGCCGCTGGACAACGTGCTGGGCTGCCTGAGGGATACCATTCCCAACCTCAGCCGCAGCGCCTTGCACCGTTGCCTCCAACGTCATGGCATCTCCCGGCTGCCGGTCGAGGAGACCAAGGAGCAGCGCAAGCGGTTCAAGACCTATGAGATCGGCTACGTCCACATCGACAGCTGCGAGTTACGCCACGCCGACGGCAAGCTGGTGATGTTCCTGGCCATCGATCGGGTCTCGAAGTTCACCTACGTCGAATTCCACGACAGCGTCGGCAAGATGGAAGGCTCGGCCTTCCTCAAGAACGTGGTGGAGGTCTTCCCTTACAGGATCCACATCGTGCTCACCGACAACGGCATGGCCTTCGCCGACCTGCCCAAGAACAGGGATCGGCCCACCACGCGCTGGCTCGGTCCGCACATCTTCGATCGCGTCTGCATCGAACATGGCATCGAGCACAGGCTGACCAAGCCCTATCACCCGTGGACCAACGGCCAGGCCGAACGGATGAACCGCACGATCAAGGACGCCACGGTCAAGGTCTACCACTACGACGACCTGGAAAGCCTCAAGGCCCATGTTCTGGCCTTCGTCACCGCCTACAACTTCGCCAAGCACCTGAAGGCGCTGCGGTGGCGAACGCCATACCAGGTCATCTGCGAGACCTGGACCCAAGCACCATCAATCTTCAAGATCGATCCGCACCAGCTCATCCCGGGACCACACACCTAGTCGGCCCCCGCCATCTCCCAGAAAACCTTCGATAACGTGGTAACGCTATAAGGCTTGGGAATAAATCGCCCGCGCTCAGGCAGGTCATCCACTGGGATATGGCTACGTGCGGAGGTGACGATCAGTTCGATGGGATGCCAGCGTTCGCGAACGGCATGCGCCAGCCTGAGCCCATCCATCGATCCCGGCATCTGGACGTCTGTGAACACCAGGCGTACGTCGGCGCGCGCTAGAGGCGAATATCCTGAAACTATGTGCGTACGACCCCACAATGCAATGCGATGAGAGAGAGCCATGACCACGACCTTCAACGCGGCTGCTACCAAAACCGTCGGTGTCAATGCGACGAACTTCGAGTTCACCTTCACACGGCTCGAACGAATGGCGTTCGGCCCTGGCAAGATCACGACGCTCGGAGCCGAGCTCGAGCGGATGGGCGCGACGCGCGCCCGGCGATTTTCGGCTGACAATCGGCGCCCATCATCAGCCGAGGCGTTTGCTGCCACCGGCGCGGAACTCAACGCTCTTTCAATTCGATCCTGCTCGCGATGGTGCGGATCAGAGGGCAGCTAATCCTCGGCGGACTGCACCACGAATACTGTCGGACGTAGTATTCAGCATGGACAGCGGTCACAGACTTGGAAGACTTTCCTCAACAATCATGTGGGCCGGTGTCGGTGCCATGGACTTCCTGCTCCGTGCCGACGGTCGGCTCCAAGTTGCTCTTCGTTTTTGGTCATTCTCAGGCTTCAGCGCCGGCGGCTGATATCACTGTCGGTGACGGCCCATCCTACGGCGGAGTGGATCGCCCGCCAGATCACCGATGCCTTCCCGTGGGACAGTGCACCGACCCACATCATACGTGACCGCGACGCCGCCTACGGCCTCGCCGTTACTCAGCGTCTTGCTGCGTTGGGCATCCGGGATCACCCGACCGCCCCGAGGGCGCCCTGGCAGAACGGGCATGCGGAGAGGCTCATCGGCTCGATCCGCCGCGAATGCCTCGATCACATCGTCGTCTTCGGGGAAGCCCATCTGCGCCGCATCCTTGTGGCCTATGTCGACTATTACAACGAACTTCGAACACATCTGTCCCTGGACAAGGCTTCGCCGGCTCATCGGCCGATCCACGGATATGGCCAGATCGCAGCGTGGCTGATCCTCGGCGGACTTCATCATCAGTACCGCCGGATATAGTTTCAGCAGGGACAACGTTTGGGAAGTAAATCGCCGTAACGGAATTCCACGCATGTCTCGGTCGGAACGCCGATCAGGCGCTGGGCCTGGCGTTGAGCTGCACCGTCTGCGCGGACGAAGGTTCGTTGCTGGGCGAGGATAGGCGCGACGGCCTTTTCCACTGGACGGCAGCGCTACCTTCTTCACCGTTCCGAGCAATTGGAATAGGGTGCACTCAACATTTAGTGAGAATCGCCTGGGAGGACACTAGAGGGAGCCCTCTGCGTCCCTTTGGTCCAGGAGACGCGGGCTGCCGCGGGGCATCACCGAACGGCCAGTTGGACCAGGGAATTGAGGTCGGAGCTTTCGGGACGCAGCTCTCTGGTGTCGACGAATAATGTAACTGACGACGATGACATCATCGTCCTCGATTGGCGACTGGTGTGGGAAAGGATCGCCATGTTGGCGCAGTCTATTACTGCGGAAGGTTCTGCGGGAAGGTCTGCCTCTCTTGTCCTGGTGGTGCAGGACGAGCCTTTCGAACGCGCATTGACAGCTCGGCATTTGCGCAAAGCAGGCTTGGATGTCATCGAGGCAGCAAGTGAAGACCAGGCGCGACGCGTCCTCGATGCAATCTATGTCGACATCGTATTCGCCGACCTCGAAACACCAGGCCAAGCGAATCCATTCAGTCTCTTACGTCTGCTCTACGAACATCATCCGGGCGCCAGGACCATACTCACATCGGGCGCAGAGACAGACATGGCCGCCGCGGAGGGATACGGCATTTTTCTCCGTAAGCCCTATCGACTGGTTGATCTCGATTCCTCCATTCAGAGGATCCTGGCCGCCAATGTCGCCATCAGCCCGGCTAACGGGACTATATGGGCCGATACGGGGACTGGCAGCCGCAGGGAAGCTCTGCAACAGCGGTGCACTGCTGATCGCGCCGACAATGTACTCGATGAAGTCACCGAGCAAAGGTTGGTCAAGCTGTCGGGGCAGCTTGCCGAGCGAGGGGATCGGCAAAGAGCGGTCGACCCAGAGGCTGCGACAGCGGCTCGCCGCGGCGCTCTGAATGCGTACGATCGTGCGCGTAGCCGCCGTCAGAGATTGTTGCTTGGTTTCGCGCTCGGTGCGGTCCTTGGCTCGGGCATCGCCAACCTTCCCGGGATACTTGACTTGTGGCCATCTGCCGCCAGTACCGAGCAAGCGCTGGCGCTCGAATTGAGACAGTCAGCACAATTATCGCCACCGCCGAGCGCTGTTATACCTTCCGCCGAGCCGACGACCAACCAACACCCGAACAGCGAACCGATACTTGATCCGCCTGGACCGAGATCACCACTGCCGCCAGATGCACCTAAAAGCTTCGGTTTCAGCAAGGAAGCGAGCAACCGCGCTGGAAGTGCGAACCGAGCAGTTGCGGAGGCGACGCCCAGCCAAGTGCGTCTGGAACGTAACGAAATCCAGGAGGTCCAGACGAGACTGCGGTCATTTGGCTTCAATCCAGGGCCAATTGACGGAGCAGTGGGCACCAAGACGGCAGAAGCAGTCATCAAGTACCAGCAGGCGAGGGGCCAGCTACAGACTGGCACTGTCAACCGCGAATTGCTTGAGCAGCTCCGGCAGGATGCCGCCCCCTAACTTACTCAGGGTGCAGCCAATGCTAATGCTCGCAAGTCACGTCGGACTGCACCGCTCCGTCGTCCCGTTCAGCGGTTCGGCGAGATCGCCGTGCGACCGATTCTCGGCAGCCTCCAGTATCAATATTGCAGGATCTAGTTTTCGGTAGGGACAGCCGGATATAGTTCCCGCTAGGGACAGGGGGCAGGCACCGGGGATCTGGTATCCGGTCGCGCCCGAAGCGGTCTCCTGACCGCGCGTCTTCCGCAGCTATGACAGGCGAATCGACGCCGCGACTTTCACAGCGGCCAGGGCGGTTTCTGGTTCGGAGCGGCCACCATGGTTGTAACGCCGTCAACTGCTCGGGGATGTCTCCGGACCGTTAGTAGAGGGCGCGACCTTCCATAACCTGTCGAGTCGCCCGGCTTCTTCTCTAATGCGCTCACGCAGCACCTGATCGCTTTTTATATACCTTCGCGGGTACAACGCGATCAGTTGAGCGAAGTCAGCTCTGGTGGCTCCTTCAGCTTGCGCGGCTGCAATCGCCTCCTTGGCAATATCTTCATCTGGGCGATTAGATGCGAAGGGCGCCGTGCCGAAGCCAAAGCAGCCCGAAATTAGGTCGGTCCAAGCCAAATATAGCTCCCAATGCAGGGCGACCTTCTACAGAGTATTCCATGTGATCTCAATGCGCGGATTCTTCCTGTCGTACCCACTGGTTTGGCCGATCGTGCATGAATCGGTGTGCTGATTTGCAGACACGCCGTGCCAGTGTTCCATTTTTTGATGCCGTGCACGAACGTACCAAAAGGAAAACTGCTGAGGAGGGGCTGTGACTTGCTCAGCCGCGCCTCTCGTTTAAGAAGTCATAGGGAATGGGCGGAGCGTTGGTGATCGCGAGGGCCGTGAGTGCAGTGGAGCACACGATGCGTGGGTCACGAGATATGGTGTAGAGACCGTCCGGCACGAGCGACGCTGCGTATTTCATATCTGAGGTGAAGGGAGGGACTTCTACCCAACCTTCTAGTCCCGGCTCCAAGATGAGTACCAAGCCACTCCTGCGAGCTACGACAAGCGCGTGGGTTCGCAGATCGTTTCCATCTTTGATGTGGTGGATGCCGCAGTAGATCTCAGCATCAAGAGCACGGGACGCAGGCTCAAAGAGGCATCGGTTGGCTAAGCCCACGAGGGTCGACGGAGGAACAACCGAGAGGCGCATGTACATTTCAAGGGCACTCTCCATCGCCGAGCGTCGGCCTGGCGTGTGATAATTTTGTGGGTATACACAGCCCCTAGATATAGGGCGAGCTGCACGTCACCGCGCTTAAGCTGGGGCGCCAGCAAAGAAAACGGTCCCGCGTTGCAGCGGCACGAGGTGGGGGAGAGCGCTAAGCTTGTGACATGAGCTGAGATGGCTCCCAAGACAGGAAGCACATATCGCTACAGGTCCAGATGAGGCCCTCTATGGCCTCGCCCTTGAAGTGGTAGTGGCCGAGGCGCAAAACCCCCGCCGATACGACGAGTAGTTCGTTGCACTCGGGGCAGCGGGCGGGTTCAGCCAGCTTCTCTATGGGGATGTAGTCCGCAGGCTTGGTGGTGTGGAGCACATTGAGTCTCCGTTATTTGGAAAGGAACGGGGGTGGTCCTTCTTAATTCTACCATCCACATGATGTCCGTCGTCGGATATTTTGCACCGACAGATGACGAAATCAGAACAAGGACACGACCGGGCTTAAAGCCAACTCATGGCAAAATGCCTACTACACCATGACTATGCTACTCGTGGTCAAAAACGGCGATATCTAAGCCTTGCTTACTGGCTGCAAGCGAGCGCCGTGCTAAGTTGACTTTGCCAGAAGCAATTAGCTTGGCACCATCTCGTGGAGGGGTTCGGAGGATGGGCTCGCTGGCGACTGCGGCTGTTGCCGCGCTGTTGTTTCTCTCCTTCAGCGCTGGGTCACTCGGCACGGCTCTTGCCGACGAGCGCTTCCCACCGGCAGATGAAGAGGCGCTCATCGATATCATCAACACAGGAATGACCGCGCAG
This sequence comes from Bradyrhizobium sp., assembly GCA_035490095.1. Classification (GTDB taxonomy): domain Bacteria; phylum Pseudomonadota; class Alphaproteobacteria; order Rhizobiales; family Xanthobacteraceae; genus Bradyrhizobium. The sequence goes on along the minus strand of DATHHQ010000066.1, from coordinate 5,150 downwards.
CGACAACCCGGCCTTATTGTAGGCATCTGGATTCCCGGTCGTGGGTCATTGGTGCGCGCCTTTGGGACAAGCGATCTCGCCTCAAACGCGCCGATGCAAATTGACGATCACGTACGCATCGCCAGCATCACGAAGACGTTCACGGGCGTTGCCACCCTCCAACTCGTCGACGATGGCCGGCTGAGCCTCGACGACGTGCTTTCGAACTATCTCGAAGGTGTCGACAGCGGCAATCGGATCACTATACGCCATCTGCTCAGTATGACGTCCGGCATTTACGACTTCACCAGCGACGACGAGTTTCTCAAGGACTTCACCGACAATCCGCTGATGTCCTTTGCCCCTCAGGACGTACTCGACATCCTGAAGCGACATAAACCCGACTTCGGTCCCAGCGAGAAGGTTTCCTACTGCGACACTAACTACATCCTTCTTGGAATGATCGTTGAGAAGGTGACCAGCGAACCGGTTCAAACGACCATTACAGAGAAGATCCTCAAGCCGCTCGGCCTCGGGCATACGAGTTTTCCAATCGCACCGGCGATCCCTGAGCCCTTCGCCCACGGCTATTACGCCGGCGAAGACGGCAAGGGTGAGTTCAAGGACTATACGGCGACCAATCCAGCCGTGGGCTGGACCGCCGGAGCAATGATATCGACGCTTGAGGACCTGCGAGCATGGGCGAAGGCGCTGGCGACTGGAGCCCTGCTTACCCCGGCGACACACGCGGAACAGATGAAATTTGGCACGATCACCACCAAGCCCCTGTATGTCGGCTACGGTCTCGGCATCGGAAACTTCGGCGGGCTCCTCGGCCACAACGGAGCGATCTTCGGCTACACGACGGCGATGTTCTATTGGCCGGACGCCGACGCGATAGTCGTGCTAGCGGGCAACCAGGCATCGAATTTCTCCAACGCGACCACGGAGATCGCCATCCAGCTCGCCGAGCACCTATTTCCGAGCAGGATCAAATAGGGTGAGCGGCCGGCCGAATTCGAGCCGCGCGCAGGGAAGGGTGCAGCATGGCAAGGCGAGTCGCATTTTTCGTTGACCTAGCCGCCCTTTCCCTTGCAGGGCTGATCGCGTCCGTCCCGTCGGTTCGCGGTGCCGAGGGAAGCGGCACTTTCGTCGTCATCTCTGATTTGCATTTCAATCCGTTCGATCCGCCGGAGCTCGCCACGGTAATCTTTTGCTTCTCCCGATAGGGCTTAATCAACAGGTGCAGAACTTTCCATTCGATCAAAAGAAGAAGGCATATATTCAACACAATCTGCGCATGGTCCAACAAGTGTGCCAGCACGATGACTGGACGTTTTCGGAGATCGAGAAGAGGGAGGCGCAGATCGTAGCCTGGGCAAAAACAGATGGGGCGACCTATAGATTTCTCCAAGGCGCGATGTCACAAGGTTTAGGAGTGTCGCCGGCCCCCGAGTTTGATGGAGGTTCTGGGATTTGCGCTCCCGCTGGATTCGAGTTTGATCCGGAAACCGGACCGGTTGGCCCAGCCGAAGCGCACGCAGGAAAGCGCAGGCGCTCGAAGATCCGTTTCGAGGTTTGCCGCTGCTTCGCTGGACGGGTCTTCTCGTCTTCCAGAATCCGGTCGATCAGCCCGACAAACCGATCCCAGCTTCGGCCGGGCCGGCGGAAAGCGGTGAGTGCGTCGTCGTGCTTGCTACGGAAGTGCGGGATATGTGGCGGGCACTTTCGGCGCAACACAATTGGTCGCTTCGATAAGTGGCTTCCACGAGGCGCAGGCGCACGCTGGCGATGGCCATGTTGAAGATGGTTGCGAATCGTCGGGACCAGCCGCCCCATGGGCGGGACCAAGACCGGCGGACTACTTGTGGCGATGAGTGAGTCTGCCAGCTTTGGTCCCTAGCTGGCTGCGGTGAAACTGCGTCGAGGGAATGACGCGAGCAGGCCCACAGTCAGTGTCTCGCTGTGAGTAGGATACGCCTTGGGGCTCGGGAACGCTAGGCTATCATCGACGCGCATGGCCAACAGGACCTTCAATATCCCCAAGAGCAAGAGCACGCCAAAGCGCGTCAATATTGCTGGCACGATCGACGTTGCCGCCCGCCCGATCGCCATTGCGGCGCAGGTGACGGGATCCAGCATCCAGGCCGCAACCACCGTAACCACGCCGGGTGCCGCCTCGAGATAGACAAGCGGCCGGCGAGGCGCTGCTCGCCGCGGTGCTGCCGGACACGACGCCCATAAAGCGGATGCCAGCGATAGTGGACCTCGATCTCTGGCCCGATATGGGCAGAATGACCGGATGATTGCCGTCGGCCGCAACAACTGGACCTTCGCCGGCTCCGACGCCGGCGGCAGGCGTGCCGCGGCCATCTACACCCTGATCGAGACCGCCAACCGATCACGCCGCCGCTCGTCCGCGTCGTCACAGTGGCCGGCCGCCGGCTGCACCATGCGCTGGCGTCGCTGCGCGGCAATCAATCGAAAGCCGCCCGCCGCGCGCGGCACGTCTTCGAAGCGGCGCTGACCTTTACGGTCATCGGCGCGCGCACCGCTCTGCATCTCAAGCATACGCCGCCGACCATCTGAGCCGTGGCAAGGCTGGCGCGACGACATGGCCAAGTTGGCCGCTGCCTATCCGGACTTCGCTTATGCCGTCGAGGTGGACGCCGATTATCTCGGCCGGCTTGGGCCGCCATCGCGCACGACGAGAAGATGGAGCAGAAGTTCGCGGGCTTCCTTGCGGAGGCTCGTGAACTTCTGGCCGAGGTCAACGCGCCGCCGCCCGAGTTTGCCGCCGAAGCTGCCCTGCTGCGGAACCGGCTGCGCGAACTGATCGACGAGCTTGTCGCGCAGCATCGCAGCTACCGGCCTTGGCACGAGGTTGTGGGTTGCCTCTGCTGCGGGGTACCAACGCTTGCAGCAGAAGGGAACGACAAGCATCGCGGCGAGACTCAGGTACACTCCCAGCCGGCGCACGCTGCGACAAACCGTCGGTCACGGTACATACTCACGTATAGCGAGCGCAAACCAATGCAGTGATGCGAGCCTCGGCCATCGATAGTACATCAGCAGGGCCGCGGTGCTTGCTTCCCTGTTGCGCCCCCCCTGTCGCAACAGATGCCCTATCCTCCCCCGGCATGATGGACATGGGCGTCGCGGTGCTCTCAGAAGGTGGTGACGGCGGCAGGACCGCGTAATTGGGACCTGTCGCCTCCCTCTCTGCGTGCCGGCTATGCTCCAGCCGGTCGAGATGCTTCGCGTAGGACTCGGCCATAGGTTTCTCCGCGTCGAGTGCGTCCTTTCGTCAGATGATCCGATCCGCCCAAACTGATCTCTTAGCCGCGCTTAGCGAGCAGGTGCAGGGATTGTACTCATCGGAGAACAAACCGCCGCCTACGCCTCGCGATGGGGACCTTGTGGGTCTTGCTGAATGCCCGGTATCGGCCATCATAAGTGACGGCTTGACTGACTGAAGTTGGCGGGAGCGCTCTTGGCGAAATTTGCTCGGCTGCTTGGCGCTTTGTTCAAGTCCCTTGGGGGATGGATCATCATGCCAGCCGTCGCGATTGCAGTAGGCATCGTAGTTTGGGCACCCGAAGAAATTGCCCGCCAGTACAAATTTGAGAAGCTCCGCTACGATTACGGTGACTGGCTTTTCTTTGCCTTCTGGATGGCCATCGCTCTGTTCGTGTCAGCTTGCGCGGTGCAGTTGTTGCGGCTGGCGCGGAACAAGATTGTCGACGGTTACACTGCGTTGCGTCGACGGTCTGCCATACGCCGAGCTTTGGCAGACCTAACGCCTGACGAAGTGGTCGTAATGTTCGCGCTTTTCACCAGCTACGCGGATGCCTTTCAGGCGGGTCCCGGCTGCCTTGTTGTCCGAAACTGCGCCTGAGTGGTCTAGTCGAGTTCGGCCGTGAGGCTGGGTTAGGCTCGACAGCGTACTACGTTCCTGCGGAAGTCTGGCGGGAGTTGCCGAGGTTCAAGGAACGCTGGCAGAAAGTTGTCGAAGCTTCCGGCGTTAAGTCCCCGGAACAGTTGCAGACGCGGGTTCGCGCGATCTTGGCACTGCCAGGCGTCGACAATTGATCTTGGCTCGAGGAGACAATGGCCAGCGCGATCATGTGCGGCAGGACAGGCCACGGCTTGGCCAGGGAAGGATCTTGTCGGCGGGCTCGGCCGGCAGGCTCACATTCACCCGCCGGCAAGTTTTCTTGGTTCCGTCGGAAGCGGGACCGGGGGTGTCCGAGGACTAGCGGTCCAGCCAGATATCCTCGAAGCGCCAGTTGTTATAGATGCTGTTGACGTGCAGCGTGAGGTTCTTGACCTGCGGCTGCCAGCAGCCAGCGGCGCGGCCGTAGAAGATGATGGGCCGCGCGATCTCCGCCTGCAGCTTGTGGTCGATGTCCCACACCATCTGCTTGCGCTTCTGCGGATCGAGCTCGCGCGACTGCGCCTGGAACAGCTTGGTCATATCCGCGTCGCAGTAGTTGTTGTAATTGCGCAGCGAGCCGCAGCCGTAGTTCTCGAAGAACGCCACATCGGGATCGTCGACCGCCACGCCGCTCAGGTTGAGCGCCACCACGTAGTCCTTCTTGAACACACGGTTGTAGTAGACGGCGGTGTCGATGATCTCGAGCTCGCCGTCGACATAGACCTGCTTTAGCTGGTCGATCAGGATCACCGCCGGGTCCTTGAAGGTGGCGATGTTGCGCGTACTAACCTTGATCTTCAGCCGCTTGTCGGGTCCGTAGCCCGCCTCCTGCATCAGCTTCTTCGCCTCCTCGCGCGCCTGGGCGACGTCGCCGTAGCCCGGCACGTCCTTCAGCTTGTCCTCGGTCAGGCCCCAGGCGCCGTCGGGCGGCGGCAGCATGATGCCGGCGACCTTGGCCTCGCCCTCGCTCAGGATGTCGATGAAGGCCTTGCGGTCGAGCGTCAGCGCCAGCGCGCGGCGGATCTTGGGATTGTCGAACGGCGGGGACTCGCGGTTGATGATTAAGTTCACGCTGACGCCGCTCTCGCGCATGGTGCAGAGCGCCTTGGGCGCATCGTGCCGGATGTTTTTCAACAGCGGCACCGTGATGTCGGAGGGGAAGGTCATGTCGAACTTGCCGGCGATGAACGACAGCATGCGCGTCGAGCGGTCGGGCATGATGGTGAACTCGATG
>DATHHQ010000065.1:0-3975 GCA_035490095.1 Bradyrhizobium sp. | reverse complement strand
GATGTACTGGTTCTGGGACCTGTACTGTTCGCCCGCAGACCGAACCGATCCGCGCGCCTCGCCATTGCGCGGCAAACTCGAGGGCTTGCCTCAGGCGTTGGTGGTGACCTGCGAGTTCGATCCGCTGCGCGACGAGGGTGTGGCTTACGCCGAAGCCCTGGTTGCCGCCGGTGTGCCGGCCGAGCAACTTGACGCTCGCGGCCACTTCCACTCGTCCTTTACCATGGTCGACGTGGTGATCACTGGCGTGAGTGGGCGCGTGCAGATGGCCGAAGCCTTGCGTCGGTTCGCCGGGCTTCCCTCCGAAAGGAGACAAGGTGACGAGGGTGCCCGGCCAGGTCGGACTGCCTCGCCGCACGAAATCGCTTCGGCTGCGGAGTAGCACGCAGGAACAACCTCTTCGGCTGCGTGCAGCCGGTGATCTGGGTCGGTCGAGCGCTCTTCGAGACGCGGCGAAGAGACAATGGCCGGCGTACCAAAGCCGGTACTTGATTTCCTGCTGCGACCGGCGACAATGAGGTCGCGCCAGCATCAGGTACCAAGCTTTCTACAAGACGGGGAAAACTCGCTCGGCGACGGCAATACCACTGCGGCGCCGGGAGGGTACCGGTATGGCGGTATGGTTCATGCGCGGGCTGCAGTGCCTGCTCTGCGAAGAATCCACCTGGTTCACGTCGAAATCGCCACCGACGCCGGCAGAGTGGAAACACCAACAAATGATCGTCGAGACAACGTGTTGCGCACGCGCGAACTTGCGCATGCGTTGAACCACGGAGGCGCCGTAGTCTGAAAAGGAATCCAAGCCGGCGTCAGACCGGCCAAAGGGCATCACCAAGGGAGGAATGTATGACGACTGTAACTCGACGTAACATCCTCAAGAGCGGTACCGCCCTCGCAGGCGGCATCGCCGGCATTCTCGCCACTGGCCGCGCGCCCGCTTTTGCGCAGGGCACAACGGTACACTGGCTGCGCTGGAACGACTTCGTGCCGGCTTCCGATCAGCTGCTGCGCAAGGAGCTGCTGCCTGCTGCCGAGAAAGCGCTGGGAATCAAGATTAATCTCGAGACCGTGAATGGCAACGACCTGCAGCCGCGTATCACCTCGGCGATTCAGTCAGGCGCGGGTCCCGACATCATCATGCTCTTCAACAACCACCCGCAGATATATTCGGAGAGCGTCGCCGACCTGTCCGACCTCGCAACTAGTGTGAGCAAGGCCGAAGGCGGCTACTACGATCTGTGCAAGTCGAACTCGGCCGACGGCCAGAAGTGGATCGCCCTGCCATGGACTATCGTGGGCGCCATGATCGCCTACCGAAAATCGTGGTTCGACGAGGTCGGCTCCCCGACCTTCCCCGATACCTGGGAGAAGTATCGCGAGATTGGTAAGAAGCTCAAAGCCATGGGCCGGCCGGTCGGTCAGACGCTCGGCCATACGTTCGGCGACGCCCCGACGTTCAGCTACCCCTACCTGTGGTCGTGGGGCGGCACCGAGATCGAGAAGGACGGCAAGACTGTCAACATCAACAAGAAAGAGGTCATCGACTCGGTCAAGTTCATGACGGCCTTCTGGAAAGAAGCTCATGACGAGGGCGGCCTCGCCTGGGACGACACCAACAACAACCGCGCGTTCTTGTCGCAAACGATCTGCGCCACGCTCAACGGCGCTTCGATCTACATCGAGTCACTGCGCAACCCCGACAAGTACATCACCGAGAAAAGCGCGCAGCTGAAAACCGACATCCAGCACGCGCCGTTACCCAAGGGCCCGGCCGGGCAATTCGCCATGCACACCTACTTCTCTCATGTCATTCCGAACTACTCGAAGAATCAAGCCGGTGCGAAGGAGTTGCTGAAGTGGATCCACACAAAGGCGAACTACGAGCCATGGTTCGTTTCCCAGAAGGGCTTCGCGACGCCGCCGACCCACGAATGGGAGAAGCACAAGTTGTGGGACGAGGACAAGGTCATGGCGCCCTTCAAGGTCGCTGGCCTGCTCGGCCATACGCCTGGCTATCCCCTGCCCTCATCAGGCAAAAAGCCCGCGGAAGTGCTCACCAAATACATCATCACCGACATGTACGCCAAAGCAGTCCAGGGCAGCGCGGCGGAGGATGCCGTGAAGTGGGCGGAAGGCGAACTCAAGAAGATCTATACTTGAAAGTGCGCCCTCACTGGTCCGTGCGGCTGCGAGGTGGCCGCCGCATGCCGGGCGCATCGGGCTTCAGCGGTCGAGCCGTCTGCACCGGGAGGCGGCGCGCTCAAGGGCTGTTTCACTCCGTCACCGGCGTGGTGTCGGGACAATCCAGGGGTTCGCATGATGCGCCAGCTGGCGCGCGCATTGAGGTGAAGCGAAATGGCGATCGCTGAAACTCGAGTCTACATGCCACAGGCGCCGCGGCCCAGGCTCCGGCTGCTCGAGGACGAGCGTTGGCTCGCACTCGTGCTGCTGGTGCCGACCCTGGTGCTGCTCGGTATGTTCATCGCCTATCCGTTCGTGCGCGGCATCCTGCTGTCGGTGACCAATACGCGCGTCGGTGTGCCCGGCGAATTCGTCGGCCTCGCCAACTTCTACAAGATTTTCAACGACGGGATCTTTCGCACCTCCGTCTACAACACGTTCGTCTATACCGGCGTGACCACCGTCTTCAAGCTGGCGCTCGGATTGTGGCTGGCCATGCTGCTCAACCGTAATTTTCGCGGCAAGGCTTTCACCCGTGCTTTCATCCTGCTGCCCTTCATCATCCCGACCGTGCTCTCGACTTTCGCCTGGAAGTGGATGTTCGACCCGACATTTAGCGTTCTCAATTGGCTGCTCTACCATCTTGGCTTGATCACCGGCCGGATCAACTGGCTGGGCGATCCAGACCTCGCCATGATCTCGATCATCATCGTCAACATCTGGCGCGGGGTGCCGTTCTTCGCCATCAGCCTGCTCGCCGGTCTGCAGACCATCAGTCCCGAACTCAGCGAGGCCGCCGCCATCGACGGCGCCAAGCCGTGGCAGCGGTTCTGGCACATCACCTGGCCGCTGCTGCTGCCTGTGACCATGGTCGTCGTGCTGTTCTCCGTGATTCAGACCTTCGCCGACTTCCAGATCGTCTATGTGATGACAGGCGGCGGACCGGCCAACGCAACGCACCTGTTCGCCACCTACGCCTATCAGATCGGCATCGGCACCGGCCTTTTGAGCGAGGGCGCCGCCATCTCGCTCGCCATGTTTCCGATCCTGTTTCTGGTCGTCATCCTCCAACTTCTCTACATCCGCCGCGTAGAGGTGCGCTGAGCCATGATCGAAGGCGCAAGATGGAGAAAGTGGGTGTTCTTCTACGTCCCGATGGCGCTGTTCCTGCTGTTCCTGCTGTTTCCGTTCTACTGGATGGTGATCACTTCGGTGCGGCCGGATGGCGAACTTTACCGGCCCTGGAATTCGATCAACTACAATCCGTTCTGGACCTGGAAACCGACCTGGGACCACGTCAGATACCTGTTCGAGGAGACGCTGTTTGCAGCGTGGCTGTGGAACACGACGTTCATCGCGATCGTGTCAACCGCTATCTCGCTGGTGTGTGGTGTGTTCGCCGGCTATGCCCTGTCGCGGCTGAACTTTCCATTTGCCGGCAGCCTCGGCACCGGCATTTTCATCACCTATCTGGTGCCCCAGACGCTGCTGTTCATTCCGCTGGCCGAGATTATCCGCAACTATCGGCTGGGTGACACGCCATGGTCGCTGATTCTGACCTATCCGACCTTTCTTATTCCGTTCTGCACCTGGCTCATGATGGGCTACTTCAAGGCGGTGCCCAAGGAACTCGAGGAATGCGCGCGCATTGACGGCGCCTCGCGCTGGCAGGCGATGCTCTACATCGTCATCCCGGTCGCGATCCCCGGCATCCTCTCGGCCGGCATCTTCGCTTTCACGCTATCGTGGAACGAGTTCATCTATGCACTTGTGTTCCTGTCCTCGCCTGGCCAG
>DATHHQ010000064.1:0-4727 GCA_035490095.1 Bradyrhizobium sp. | reverse complement strand
AAAACTCAATCTTTGCAAGAGATGCGACAGCTCACGTTCTCGCGGAATATCTGTTGGCTGAACACAGCGAACACCCGCAGGCTACACAGCTAATCATCGCTCATAGTCACGGCGGCAATATCGCACTCCGTGCTCTTCACCTGTTGCAACAGCGCGATAGCTCTCAGTTATGCGGCGGAGACAGCGCGATCCCGCTTGTTGTAACGCTGGCTACTCCGTTTGTTGAAGTTCATCCGGCCGATTTCGGCTGGAGGCCAACTCTTGTAAGAGTGGCGTTAGTGCTCGCGACCCTGTGGCTCCTAAACTTGTCAATGGTAGGTACGTTGGAATTTTTGTACCTTCTCTTGGAGAAACATCCTGTTGTGAGATTTGCAATCATAATTGTCATCATTGTCACATTTTTTTGCTTCGTTCTTCTTTGTTGGTGGGGCTGGTGGTGGCTTTGGCGGAGGACTCCGGCCCGAAAGAAACGCGTACTAGCGCTCAATGATGCAACGCAATTGGGTGTTCTAGCGTCAACCCAACGGTTGTTGGTGATGCGAGCGATTGATGACGAAGCGTCCTTAGCGATGGCGCTCGGGACAATTATGAATTATTTAACAGCAATAGGTATAGTAACCTCACTATTTCTAGTTGGCGGATTTTTCGCTGTTACGTCTTGGGCGGCGATACTTGGCGGGTTTCTCGCTGTTTTGTCTTGGGCGGACGCGCTTTTTGATGCTGCTTTGTTTCCCGTGATAATAGCATGGATCGTCCTGTCCCTTTTGCTGTTCGGTATGCTCGTTGTCTCACGATCAGTACATGGTCGCGAGCTCGCAGTAAGTCCCATGGAATGTCAAATCAATACCCAATCCACACCTGACGCGGCGGGGCTGTCGAGGGTAGTCACTTTGGTCCGGCGTGCCTACGTAGGATCACTGCGCCACAAAATTTACGACCATGAGGACTGCGCTAGGGCGATTTCAGATTGGGTGGGCTCGGAACTTGCTCGCTGCCTTTGAGATCGGAAACTGAGATAGTTCCAAGGCAAGAAGGACATTCGCGGGTTTCCGAGGACCACTGTAGCCCCCCAGTTGACTGAACAAAAAGGTCTCCTTCTGGCACATAGCGGATATCACGCGGAATGATCGGAATGTCCGCCTTGGTTGGTAAAGCAGACACGCAACGACGTATCATGAGAAGTTGAGAGGAGACCTGGTTACAATGAGCATTGCCGATCCCAACAAAACGATCCTAACGGGCGAGAACCCATTTATCCGCTTGAGCTCGAAGGACGGCGAACCGAACTCGACGGAGGCAAGCTATTGGCGGATCATCTTTTCGCCAGTTGGTCCCGGCCACGTCCTCTATTTGAAAAGCGAGCTGACGGAACAGCGCTGGCGCATTTACTCCGACAACATTGCGATGGCGCGGTGGCTGCAGTCAACCGTGCAAGGCATGCTCAATGCCGAACTTTCCGACACGACGATCCCCTGTGCGGACGCGCAATTCTCCAAAGCCGGCGATCCACGCTACTTCTGGACCGAGTACATCAGGTCGCACGGCGAAGAAATCTCGCTTACCTGGTTCGATATCGGCGAGCCGCTACTCATCCACTCGCAGCCGAACCAGATTCCCGACCGGCGCTACGGCGTGTGCACCGTCCTTATCCCGGCGCTCGGCACCCGTCTCGTCTGCAACGGCGTCGAGGCCAAGGGGCGATCCTGGCCGCGGGAACGTGAGGGGCGGCCATTCTCGACCTCGGCGTTGGCATTCTCGGAAAGCTGGACCGAAGCGATCTGAGGCGGAGCTGTCAATCAATCTCCGCCTTCTTGCAGGAGTTAAGGATGCAGGCAGCAGTTACTTCGCGTATTTGCCCGAAAGCTGCGGGGTGATGTCCGGGTAAATGCCCGGGGTCTTCTCCTTGGCCTCTTCGTGCATCTGGAGGCGGGTTTTGCGCGCCCAGCTGCGCTTGAGATCGTCCTTGATGCCGAACTTCAACCGGCCGAGCCCTTCGGTTTCCAGCTCGATCGTATCGCCGTCCATGAATGGATTGAGACCCCGGTGATTGGTGCCGGTGGCGACGATGTCGCCGGGGTGCAGCGTATGGATGGCCGACAGCCAGGCGATGCACTTGCCGATCTTGTGGCCCATATCGTCGGTGTTGAAGTTCTGCATCAGCACGCCGTTGTTCCATAGCCTGATTTGCAGCTTCAGAGGATCCTTGATCTCGTCGGCCGTGACGAGATAGGGGCCAATCGGCGCGAATGTGTCACGGCTTTTCATCTGAAAAAACACGTTTCCCGGCGGCGGCAAGCCGCGCGCCGAACCGTCGATGAAGTTCATGTAGCCGAAGACGTAGCTCATCGCCTCGGCTTCGCTAACATGGCTGCACTTCTTGCCGATGACGACCGCGATCTCGGCTTCGCCTTCGAAGGCGGTGGCCGGCACGTCCGGCAGGACCATCGTGTCGCCATGTCCGATGATCGCGCTCGGCGATTTGTGGAAGGCGTTGATCGGCGCCGGCGTGCTGCGCGTGCCGTCTTCCATGTAGTTGACCGCCATGCAGTCGATCGTGCGCGGGCCCGGCACCGGCGGACGGATGCGCACGCCCGACACCGGCACCCCGGCGCCTCGCGCGACCGCCTCCTCGAGCCGCGGCTTGTAGCTGCCCCAGTGCTCGATCAGGCCGTTCATCAAATCGCCCGGGCCGGTATGCGGGATGTCCTTGACCGCGGCGCTGACGTCGACCACGGCGTCGCCCTTCAGCACGCCGATCTTGAAATCGTCGAAGTAGACTAACTTCATCGTTGCTCCTCACCCATTGTATCGAGCTTGCGCCCAGCTCGGTCGATTGCTGCGGTCGGTCGCCGCGCCAACCTCCACACCCGCAGGTCTGCCATGACTTTGATGGTCGCCGCCAGCACCAGCGCGCAAAGCGCCGCCTTCGACACCGTCTCCATCGTCCCCTCGATCAGTATGCCATGGACCACACTCCCTGTGACGATGACAACCGCGAGCAGCATATGGGCGATGCGCCAGGTTCGCGGCCGCAGGCCCAATCGCCGGCGCATTGCAGCCAGAAGCGCGACGGCGAAGATGGCCCACATGGCGATCACACCAAAGGGGGAGAACGGCGTCGGCGATGTGAAGAAAAGGGCGTCGATCATGTCAGGCGGACTGGTGATCCAGAGGCCCCCGACGTGGATCACCACCGCCACCACCAGTGCGCCTCCGGTCCAGTGATGTGCACGCCGCCCGAGACGGCCCGACAGTCCCGGCAGGTATCCGCCAATCAGCAAAGGCTGAACGAGCACAAGACCCAGTGCGATGATCCCTGCGAACCCGGCCAGGATGTAGACTGGACCGCGCCATGCCAGCAGCGGGCTCACCGCCGCGGCGGCGATCGGCACGCCAACGGCGGCTGCAAGGGCGACCCAGATCAGGGTCACCTTTGCCAATCTCGATCCCTTCGTTCGCAACCCGGTCAGGCCGGCTGCAGGACGAAGTGCGCCTCCAGGCTGGTTTCCTTGGCGCTCCGCATCACCGGACGCAGAAAGACGGTTTTGAATTCACCGCTGTCATAGGCGAGGTGGCCATGCGGTTGGCCGAAGATGGGAATGATCTGCGGCATCTCGAGACGGAACGCCCCGTTCTTGTCGGTGAGCGTGGCCCCGTGACTCTGCGGCTCGTGCTCCTGCCCTTCGGTGGTGTGCGCCCAGATCTGGACGCGCTGCCCGGCAAGCGGAGCCCCGTCGCCGGCGCGGCGTACGGTGCCGGTCATCCAGAAGCCACCCTTGCCGATCCGATCCACGATCGGCGCGCCCTGGCGGTAGTTGTTGGCCCCGCCCGTCATCGAAGCGGTCGGTGCCAGGCCTTCCGCGCGGGCGGGCAGCAGTAGCCCGGAAACCCCGGTTGCCAGGACGGCGCCGCCAGCGGCGAGGAGGTTGCGGCGGTTGAGTACGACGGTGGTCATGTAAATTCCTCCTGGCGGCCGTGCAGTTGCTTCGCCGAGAGTACAACAACAAGCGCGAGAGGCCCAGTTGAGGGAGGCGAAGAGCGCGATAGGTCGCAATAACAGTGTTGTGAACGGGTGTGCTGGCCGCTCAACCAAGCGTTTTGACGAGGCATATTCAGAAGCGTGGTGTTTGTCTGTTTCTGGCACCTTTGAGACATGCCGACCGACTCTGAGAATGTCCGCTAACCGGGGAAGACCGGAAGTGAACGGAGCACGGTCAATAGGACGCGAATGACCCCCACAGCGGACGTTGCAGTGGCTGGGCGTACCGGACCGCTTTGCGAAGCTTCATCAGATCGGAGCTCTACCATCGCCTCTCAGGCAATAGTCGCGCGGTGTTGCAGCCGAACTTCCGATTATACGATCGTGCAGCGTTATACACGGGAGCGAATCTCATATTGGCTTTGCGGGCCCGCCGCCCTAGAATTGCGGCGATCGCAGGATGGGCGAAATGCAGTATGTTTGCGACGCGCCGATGGGTAAGACCTGGTTCCGTATCGAGACGGAAGGTGAAGCGGCGCATGAGTCGCGCCTGATGCGCCACACAGTCGAGAAATATTTCTGCCGCGAGCGGGAGAAGGCAGTCCAGTCCTGGCGTCCGGAGCGGCCCAACGCGATCGAGCGCGACATCGGCCTCGAGGCCCATGTACAGCGAGAGATGCCGCTTTTCCTCACGTTGCGCGACAGGGAGGGTAATGCACTGGCTACAGCGATGCTGCCACCGGGTGGC
>DATHHQ010000063.1:0-28936 GCA_035490095.1 Bradyrhizobium sp. | reverse complement strand
CGTATCGACCGGCATCAACACGCGCCCATTGCGGCCGTGGTTGCTGAGCTGCATCGGATGGGTGATATCGCCAATGCCGATGTCGCCTTGCGAAGAGGCGATGATCTCGCGCGTCTTGACGCCGCTGCCGCCCTGAATCAGTTTACAATCAAGGCCCGCTTCCTTGAAAAATCCGATTCGATCGGCCACGAACTGTGTCTGGTAGACCGGCACCGCCACCGGGTAGACCACGCGGCCGGACTTGTCTTCAGCCCACGCCCGGTGCGCTGCGACAGAGGCGCCACAGCCGGCGATGATCATCAGCGCCGAACGTCTTGTGAGCTGTTTTGCCATCACGCGGGCTCCCTCTCCTTGCTGGCAACTCGTTCCAAGGCGTTCAGCACCGCATCGCCCATTTCCTGGGTCGAAAGCCTTGCCGCGCCCGGTTCGGCAATATCCGCCGTTCTCGCGCCAGCTGCCAGGGCCGTATCCACTGCCTTTTCAAGCAGATTTGCGTCGTCGGGCCGGTTGAGCGTCATGCGCAGCATCATGGCGACGCTGAGAATGGAGCCGAGCGGGTTGGCGATGCCCTTGCCCGCGATATCAGGCGCGCTGCCATGGACCGGTTCGTAAAGCGCCTTGCGGCGGCCGAACCGGTCGACCGGTCCAAGCGAGGCCGACGGCAGCATGCCGAGCGAACCCGATGCCATCGCCGCGCAATCGGACAGAATGTCACCGAAAATATTGCCGGTCACCATTACGTCGAATTGCGATGGCGCTCGCACGATCTGCATGGCGGCGTTATCGACATAGAGATGGCTGAGTTCGACATCTGAAAACTCCGCAGCATGCAGAGCGATGACTTCCTCGCGCCACAACACGCTGGTCTCAAGAACATTCGCCTTGTCCACCGAACATACCCGACCCTTCCGTGTGCGCGCCAGTTCGAAAGCGGCGCGCGCCACGCGGCGGACTTGAATGGTGGTGTATTGCTCGGTGTTGAAACCGCGACGCTGCCCGTCGGCAAGCGTTTCGATGCCACGCGGCTCGCCGAAATAGATGCCGCTGGTCAACTCCCGAATAATAACGAAGTCGACCCCCCTGAGCACGCTGGCCTTGAGCGGTGCCGAATCGGCCAAAGCCGGATTGGCGACAATGGGCCTCAAGTTCGCGTAAAGATCGTATTTGCTGCGCAACGACAACAGGCTTCCCGCCTTGCGCGCCGCGGCAGGAACCTCTTTTGTCTCGGGGCCGCCGGTCGCGCCCCAAAGAATCGCGTCGGCTTCGTCCATTGCTTCGACGGTGTCCGGCGGCAACACCTTGCCGGTCGCGAGATAAGGGATAAGCCCGTATTGCGCTTCGCGCAGGACCATCGGAACGCCGCGCTTGGCGGCAAACCAGTTGAGAATTCGATGCGACTGCGCCGTGACTTCCGGGCCGATGCCTTCGCCACCGACCACGGCCACCTTGATCATGTTGGACAGATTGTTCATGCCGATTTCCTTGCGAAATGGATCCAGGGCCGCTCCGCGCGGTCAGACGCCTGAAAGGCCCGGATTTCGTCGTCGCGCTGCAACGTCAGCAAGACCTCATCGAGACCTTCGAGCAGCCCGGTGCGCCGCCGCGGATCGATCTCGAAACCGTGCCGTTTTCCCGAGGGCGACGTGATGGCCTGCTCCTGCAGATCGATGCCGATACGCCCTGCCCCTTGCGTGTTCTCGACCTCCGCCGCAAGTTGATCGACAATCTTCTTGTCGACGACGATGGGAAGAATTCCATTCTGGAAGCAGTTGGCGAAAAAAATGTCGCCGAAGCTCGAGCCGATGACGGCGCGGATTCCCATCTCCTGCAGCGCCCACACCGCCCCTTCACGAGAAGAGCCACAACCGAAATTCGGCCCGGTGACGAGAATTTCAGCCTGCCGATACGGCTCGCGGTTCAGAATGAATTCGGGGTTCTCCGAACCATCAGGCAAATAGCGCAGCGAACCGAACGCCCATTTGCCCAGACTCCCGCGGACGGAGTTTCCGACGAGACGCTCGATGCGGATGATGACATCGGTATCGATGTTGGTGCGCATGATCGGCGCGGCAATCGCCGTCAGTTTGGTAAAAGGTTTCGGCATGCTAGGGCTCCATCATCCGCACGTCGGCGATCGCGCCTGAAATCGCTGATGCGGCTGCCGTGGCTGGACTCGCCAGATGGGTACGGGCGCGCGGCCCCTGGCGGCCGATGAAATTGCGGTTGGATGTCGAGACCGAGCGCTGGCCGGGAGGTACCGTTTCGCCATTGGCGGCCAGACACATCGAGCACCCGGGCTCGCGCCATTCGAAGCCGGCGTCGGTGAAAAGCTTGTCGAGCCCCTCGGCGACGGCATCGCGCTTGACCGTCTCTGAACCCGGCACGACCCAGGCCCGCACGCCAGGCGCAACCTTTCGACCACGCGCGACCTCGGCGGCGGCGCGCAAATCGCTCAACCGGCTGTTGGTGCATGACCCGATGAAGACCCAATCAACGGGTGTGCCGATGATCGGCGCTCCCGCCTTGAGCCCCATATAGTCGAGCGCGGTCTCGATCGCTGCGCGCCGCGCTGGATCGGCAATTGCCTGCGGATCGGGAACATGGCCATCGACCCCGATAACGTGTTCCGGGCTGATGCCCCAGGTCACCTGTGGAATGATGGCCTCGACATCGATGACGACTTCCCGGTCGAACACCGCCTCGGCATCGCTCGGAAGCCGGCGCCACGCCTCGACGGCCCGCTGCCACATCTCGCCCTGCGGCGCATAGGTTCGCCCACGGAGATAATCGTAGGTTTTCTCATCCGGCGCGATCACACCCATCTTGGCGCCGAGTTCGATCGAAAGATTGCAGATGGTAAGCCGCCCTTCGACCGGGAGGTCGCGAATGGCGCTGCCGGCATATTCGACGGCGTAACCAGTCCCGCCCGCGGCGCCGATGTGGCCGATCAACGCGAG
This sequence comes from Bradyrhizobium sp., assembly GCA_035490095.1. Taxonomy (GTDB): domain Bacteria; phylum Pseudomonadota; class Alphaproteobacteria; order Rhizobiales; family Xanthobacteraceae; genus Bradyrhizobium. The sequence continues at coordinate 25,979 of DATHHQ010000063.1, read as the reverse complement.
GATGAGATCCTTGGCGGTCACGCCGAATGGCAGCCGACCCTCGAACATCACGCGCATTGTTTTGGGCCGGCGCTGGATGATGGCCTGTGTTGCCAGCACATGCGTCAACTCGCTCGACCCGATACCGAAGGCCAACGCGCCCAGCCCGCCATGCGTGCAGGTGTGGCTGTCGCCGCAGACGATCAGGCAACCGGGAAGGCTGAGGCCCAGTTCGGGTCCGATGACATGGACAATGCCCTGCCCGGCCTCGTCGATATCGAACATCTCGATGCCAGCCGCCGACGTCTCGGCCCTCAGGCCCGCTAACAGTTCCTGTCCTATCTTGCTCGTGCCGGCCCGCCCGCGCGCTGTGGAGATGGCGTGGTCCGGCGTCGCGAAGGTCAGTTCCGGATTATGGACGGTAAGATTGCGGCTCTTAAGGTCCAGAAGGCCGCGCGAGCCGCCGAGATCGTGCAGCAAATGGCGATCGACATGGAGAAGATCGGTATCATCACTGACATGAGCGATGACGTGCTGGTCCCAGATTTTGGCCAGCAGCGTACGGCCGGACTTTTCCAATGGCCTGTCCTCCTTTTGGCTTTTATGGCCGGCGGCATCCGCCGCAGACCGCCGCTTTGCACGGCTTGCTATTCAGGCCTCAGCCTCGCTGTATCAAAGCACAGCAGGCCGCTGGTCGGCTAGGGCCTGACCGGGATGCCAGCCAGACAGAAGCGGGGGAAGCTTGGATTACGAGCTGCAAGGGGCCATCCACAAAGCGCTCGGCGGCGCCGATTCACGAATTTTCTGAACGGCTTCGCCAAAACCAGACGTCAAGCGAACCTGAACGGCCACGAAGTCGCGCTTCGACCGGTCCGGCGAGAACGCCGGCCTCAAACAGCGAACGATCGCGACCGACTGCGCGAAACAATTCGTCGCTCAACGCGAGTTCGACCCCGTGACCGGCTGCGACTTCCATCAGCCGGCTGGCTACGTTCACGGTGTCGCCAGTCGCGGTAATGTGGTGATAACTTCCGCCGCCAAGTCTCGAGGCAACGATGGTTCCGAAATGGGCGCCGACCTTGAAGCCGAGCCGCGGCCTCACCGCTGGCGGCAAGGACACGAGCCACCGCTGTGTGCTGACGCATAGCCCTTTCGCGCATTGAAGCGCCCTGAAAGCGTCGTCCGATGCCGCCTGCGGCAGCCCAAACAGGATCATCGCGCCGTCACCCAGGTAGCTGTTGATCATTCCTCCCGAACTCACCGCCTCCTTGTCGACCATGGCATGAAAATCCTTCAGCAACTCGCGTATCCGGTCCGGTCCCAGACTCTCGCTGAGCGAGGTAAACCCCGACAGGTCAATGAAAACCACCGCCGCATCCTGGCGCACCGGCTCCTTGAGGAAACCGGGGTCCCGGGTCAGCCATTCCCGAATATCCGGCGCCTGAAACTGTGCGAGCAGTTCGCTTCGTATGGCGAAATACTGAGCGCGCCGCCTGCCCGACCATAGCTGCACGCCGGCAAATAAAATCGCCGGTGGCGCGGCCGCGGCGATCGGCAACGCCGCGCTCAGCAAGATTCCCCGCGAAAACGCGAAGACATTCGCTGCCGCGCCTACCACGACCACAATGAGTGTCGCGATAAGCCCAATCGCGCTTCGGCGCCACGCCAGCAAGCCGACCAGGATCATCGGCAGCACGATGGCGATGATGACATCGGCGAGGCGCACCAGCTGACCCCGCAACATCCCGTCTCCGGCCATCAGATGCGTGATCGCCGTTGCAACGACTTCCACCCCCGGCATCACTGGATCGAACGGGGTCGGAAAGAAATCACCGCCTCCGGTGACCGTGGCTCCGACAACAACAATTCGCTGCCTGATGTCATCCGCAGCAATCTCGCCGGCAAGCACCGAGGCCGCGCTGACCGTTCGCATGGTTCGGCGCGGGCCGTAAAAAGTGACCGGAAGCGCGTGGTCGGCGTCGATGGCAACGGTTCGTTCGCCGAACGCAAGGCGGTAGGGCTCGATGGTGGGTTCCTTGCCGATCGCCAGCGCAGCAGCGCGGAGCGAAAACGACATTTCGATACTGTCATGCGTTCGAAACAACATCGGGATCGAGCTTGGGGTACCGCCTCGGTCGGTCGTGACGTTGACGATGCCGATCTCCGCATGATCCGCGAATCTTTTCAGCGGCAACAAAAACCTCTCGGCCCTCGGCAGCCGGGCCAGCGGCCCGTTCTCCGCCGCGATCGGCTGACTGGCTTGCGCAAATACCGCGGCAGCCGCAATCACGCTCGCACGCCCAGCCAGCGATCGCGCAAGCGCTTCGTCGCCATCGTCGGATCCCCGATCGACCAGCAGAAGATCAATGGCGATGACCTTCGGCTGCAGTCGCGCGATCGCGTCGACAATCCTGGCAAGATCGATGCGCGCGAGCGGGTAACTTCCACCTTGCTTAACCATGGTGTCGTCGATCGCGACGATGGTGACGAAGTCAGGCGGAACCCGGACGCCGCGAGCCAGCGTTCGAAGATCGGTCATGGCGGATTCGATGCGATCGAGAAAGCCGAGATGACCGCGCTCGTGCGCGAAATACACGGCCGCCCCCCAGAGGCCGCTCAAGAACACGGCAATCAGTGTCTGGAGATGTCGACTACCCATCCGCTTTATTTATTGTGCAAGCCGCGCCAGCAATGCGGCGACACGGGCGGGCGGCCAGCGCTTCACGGTCAAGGCGCCTGTCGCTTCCACATCGACGCCCTCGCCGGGCCCGAGCACGACACGATTGGCACCCGCGCGCCGCGCCACGCTCACCCGTCCGTTGACCACAAAAACCGAACTCTTGCCTTCCGTGGCATCCACCGCCCATTTCGTACCGCGCACCGCCGCAATTGCTTGCGGTGTCATGACCTCGAAGCGATTTCCGCCTGCTTTTTTTGGAACCTCGAGCAATAAAGCCTTGCTGCTCAGTTCGACCGAATCCACACGGCCATTTCCATCGCGATCCAGGAGAGTAAATCGTGCGCCATTTTCAGCAACAATGGTGACGCCACCTTCGCACCGCAGGGTCTGCGCTGTGCTGGTGGGATTCTCCGGCGAACAACCCATGTTGGCGGCGGGCTGCGCCGTGGCGACGCCCGTAACAAGAAATAGAGAGGCGAATATCGCCAATCCAGCGCCAGCAATCGCTTTCATAACAATGCCTCATGATCCAGTTCAACGATGCAGATTTGGAATCGCCTAGCGCGGCTGTTCCGCCATGATGACGTTATTGAAAGTATTAAAGAATAACGGCGGCGGCGGCAACGCACCGACGCCGCTATTCTGTGCCTCGCTGCTGCAACCGTGCGGTATGGGTGCCGCTGGCGCCTAAACGGACGTCACAAATGGGGCGAGCTACCGCCGGGCGACGCCAGACCGCGATCCGGCCTCACGCCGCCTTTCGTCGGCTGCAAGATCCTTGACGGCTTCGGTCGTCAGCAGCTGGCCGCCGATGCCCCATTCGCCGCTCCTGATCTGAAATTTTGGCCCAGGGTCACGCCGCGCATGTTCTCGCGTTCGATCCGACACCATGGCGTCGGTCAATTTTTGAATTATCTGACGCTTTTGCTCGGGATTGAACACGTTCTCGATGAGATGAACTTCTATCAATGGCATTGCCGTTCTCTTCGATGGTACTCAAGGACGTCGGTAGGGTGGCTGTTCCCTTCGGCCAAGACTTTGATAAAACTGTGATTTTTCCTCTGGACCACTTTGGGATACGCTTCCGGCGTCATGCTTTTCAGCGCGCGAACGCCGCTCCCCGGGGCAGGTGGAAATGCTAAGCCTTGTTGGCGACGGCGGCTGATATTGGCCCTGCCGGGTGCCCCGGGACCAGGAATGACGCTCAGCTTTGGCGAGTGCGAGATCAACCTTGAACGGCGCGAATTGTGGCGCGCAAAGCGTGCTGTCCATGTCGAACCGCAGGTGTTCGACCTTTTGGTCTACCTGGTACAAAACCGCGACCGCGTCGTCAGCAAGGATGATCTGATCGCTTCGGTCTGGGGCGGCAGGATCGTGTCAGAATCGACGCTGACCAGCCGTATCAACGCGGCGCGAACCGCGGTCGGAGACAATGGCCGGGAGCAGCAGCTGATCCGGACCATCCCCCGCAAGGGTCTGCGCTTCATCGGCGCCGTGCACGCACCAGTTGACGACAACCAGCAGGCCCTGGCCGCCGATCTGCCGTCGGATGGAATCCACGAGCCGTCGCGGCCGGTATTGCCGCTGCCAGACCGGCCCGCCATCGCCGTGCTTCCCTTCACCAAGCCGTGCTTCCCTTCACCAATATGAGCGGCGATCCGGAACAGGAATATTTTTCCGACGGGATCAGCGAGGACATCATCACGGCGCTGTCCAAGCTGCGCTGGTTCTTCGTGATCGCGCGCAATTCTTCATTCATCTACAAGGGCAAGGCCGTGCACATGAAGCAGGTCGCCGAAGAGCTTGGTGTCGGCTATGTGGTCGAGGGCAGCGTGCGCAAGAGCGGTGACCGCGTGCGGATCACAGCACAGCTCAACGATGTCTCAACCGGCAGGCACATCTGGGCGGAGCGCTACGACCGCGACCTTGCTGACGTCTTCGCGGTTCAGGACGAGATCACCGAATCCATCGTCGCCGCGATCGAACCTCAGCTCTACGCCGCGGAAAATTTTCGCGCCCGGCGCAAGCCCCCAGGCAGCCTCGACGCCTGGGATCTGGTGATGCGGGCGCTGTCGCATTACTGGCGGGTAACGCGGCAGGACAACGTAGTCGCACAGGCGCTTTTGGAAAAGGCAATCGCCATCGATCCGAACTACGGTTAGGCGCTTGGCGTTCTCGCCACCAGCCATACCTTCAGCGCCCATATGGGCTGGGCGGATATGGCAACTGTGCATCCGATCGCCGAGCGCGCGGCGCTATCCGCGGTTCAGGCCGACAGCGAAGACCCGTGGGCCCACCATGGGCTCGCGTATGTCTATTTGTTTGCACGGCGCTTCGACGACTCCCTGGCCGAGTTCGAACTGGCGTTGCGGCTAAATCCGAATTTCCTGCTGGCCCAGGCTTTTTACGGCGTGGCGCTATGCTATTGCGGGCGCTGGGAAGAAGGCGATCTGGCCGCGCGTCGCGCGCTGCGGCTCAGTCCACGCGATCCGTTCTCGGCGCTTTATTATGGCATTGCCGCCTACGCCCAGTTCATCGGCCATCACTACGATGAAGCCATCCGTCTGTCGCACGAAGCTGTCAGACAGCGCGGCGATTTCGTCGGCGGGCATCGTGTGCTGACCGCCGCCGCGGGCATGGCCGGAAAGCATGATGTCGCCACGGCTGCGCTCCAGGAGCTACGCCGCGCGCAGCCCAATATCACGCTCGCCTGGATCGCAAAAGATTTGCCCATGAGGCAGAACGCGGACCGCGAGCACTATCTGGAAGGATTCCGCCGAGCTGGGCTGGACTAGACTTCGCGGCAGCCCATCGTTCAGTTTGCTTTGAACCCTTGTCGGTTTTACGCGCGACACATTCCGGTGCGGGTCTGCAGCCGTTGCACCACGCCCTCCGAAAAACGAAAAAAGCCCGATGGCCGTTAGGCCACCGGGCGAATAGAATTTCTAGAGACGCGGAATTTCCGCACCCTCACTTGATGGATTTCTAGTTACTGAATTTTCATCCGGTCAACTTTCATCTGATGAATTTGCGCCAGTACAGCGTGTTTCCCCAAGCCCACGGAGTTTGCGGCTGGTACAGCCGATATCCGGCACGGATAAAGTTGTTCGCGGAGGCAAGATTGTCCGTGGTGTCCGAAACCACAGCGCTCCATCTATTGTGTCGCGCGCGCGATTCCAGCGCGCGCATCAGGCGCAATTGGAGCCCGTGTCCGCAGTGTTTTTTCAATACGCCGACACGGCAGAAATATCCCGCATTATGGGCGTGCGTCGAGGGTACGAGGCCGGCAAAGGCAACCGGTACGGCCTCGTGATACGCCAGCCACCAATGCCCCCGCTCGAATTCCGGAATAGACGCGCCGCCAAAAAATGTCAGGCGATGAAGATCTGCGAGCGCGTCCGCGATTTCGTCGTCATGCCCGTCGACCTCGCGTATCCTGAACATAGGCCAGACCTTCAAAACGACACTAGCCTGTGCTAGCGTGGGGGCATGATGATGTGCCGTACTTCCAATATCGCTTCGGTGTTCTTCCTTAGCCGCTAACGGCGTTGCCCGCTTCGAGCGGGCGGAAGACGAGTCCGGCGCAATCCCAGCATGGAGAGCATTCTTTTCATCCGGCCTCTGGCTGCATCGTTTTGGGCGCAGAACGCAGCGTCATCACTTGAGGCATCGCCGGGCCCTTTCGATTTCCTTGTCGGATATGCCTTTTGCTCGCGTCCAGGATTCGGCAGCCGCCTCGCCATATTGCGCGACGGCCTTCCGCACGACCCAGCAGGGAATGGCATGACCCGGAATTGCAAGCAGAACGACTGCCACCAGCACGATGACGCGGATCATTTGCCGAGCATGACTTTGACGCCGAGCCACACCGCTCCGACAAAGCCGGAGACGATAATGGTAATGACGGCCTTGAAGGTATAGCTCTGCGCCTGTTCGACGCTCTTGCGCCAGCGCCTCAAATGCTGAAAGTCCGCCCGCAATTCCGTGGGCAATCTAGCCATCTGAAATCTGCCTTTCGCGGAAGTCCGGCCAGACATATTCGCAAGGCGATGTGTCGACGTGGTCCATCGTCAAATCATCAGGTTGCGGCGCTGAGCGAGACGCGATCGTGGAAAATTCCATTTCCCTGCGCTCGCGATGCGGCCGAGGGGCGAATTGAATGATCTTTGCACTCATGAAAGACCCTCCCAAACCGCGATCGCGATCGGGCCGGCCGATGAGAGTGATATCAGATACGCGGTCATGCTGGTCTCCTTCGAACAAGAAGCTCGTCATTGCCGGGCTTGACCCGGCAATCCATCATTCCCTGAAGAACTCTTTTTCTGGATGGATGCCCGGATCAAGTCCGGGCATGACGAAAAACTGCTGTGAAATAGATATGCGTCATGATCGCTTTCAAGCCATCATTTCAGGCGCGAACCCTATCCCTCCAGGCGCGATCCGCATGGCATATCGTCGCTGGCCGGGGCCGCCGGCGGACGTGGACTTGGGCCACGCTGCGTGCCGGCACGTTCGCGCGTGCCGGCTATTCAAGGCTCGGACGGCAACTCGTTCGCGACACCCAGGCGTTGATGCGCGGGGAGAAAGCGGAGTCGTGAACCAGAGCGGGATGACTTTTCTTCGAATCGTGATCCCACTCTATCTTTTTGTTTGAGCATGCTCTTTTCGGAAAACCGTACCCACCCATCGGGTCGTGGCCCGATGGGCATGCTTTTTCCGGATCATGCTCTAGGCCGCCGTCCGATTCAAAAAGCCCGCGACCGGTTTCCCGGCGCGGGCTTAATTCTTTGCGATGTTGAACATATGCCAGTGATTTGCCCGACGTGTCAAATTTCTTGTGTCGCTAATTCCTGACCGCGTAAAGCGGTGTCCTGACGGTCAACTGTTAGGATGGCTTCGGCACCCACGCGATCTGGGCCGTCACGCCAAACAGGCGATTGTCGTTATCGTCCATCCGGTCGAGATCGAGCCTGACGATCGGCTGGGTAAAAGGCTGAAACGGCGTCAGGTTGAGGAGTTGCGCACCGCCGAATGATTGCACGCCGAAGCGCCCCGAGAGCTTCCAGTTGTTGTCCCATTGATAATAGCCGCCGACATAGCCGACGATATTCGGGCTGATCCTTGCGAGTGCCAGGTCGACCGCGACTCTGGTGTACTGCACGCCGGCCAGAAATCCCTTGGTTTCGTCCTCGTTCAAGGCGTAGTCAAACTCAAGGATGGTGTTGACGGAGGTCGTGGCAAGCGGAGCGTCCGGGATCGACCGCGTGACGGTCGACTGTAGCGTAATCGTCGGGATCGACCCGCCATTTTGCTGATAAAGATCAGCCTGAAATCCGACATTCCAGCTGGTGATCGTGAACGCCGACCAGTCGGACATACTGGTCCGCGATGCGGTGCCACTGAAGCCGCCATATGCAGAGACACGGTCGTTGAGATCCACCGTCAGCGGGACATCGATCCCGACGCTCTGACTTGACGGCGACGACAGGGTTGGGAGCGTCGGACGCGTCGTAAGGTTGGTCAGGTCGGTCAGGCTCGCGAATGTCCTCAACGTCGTGAGCGCCGAGAACAAGGATGGATTGCTGAAGCCGATCGAGAGCGCATTGGCGGGCACGGTCGCGTAGTTGGTCCTCAAGTCCAGATAGATGTTGGGCAGCGTCGAAGCCGGCTTGGCCGATTCGTCGTCGCTGTCGTCCTTGTCTTTGCTGATCGCGAGGCCGGAAAAATACAACGACAGCAGTCCCGCGAGCGCCACGCGACAGGCCGGCCGAATGAGCATGGTCCTTGAGCCTCGCCGCGCGGCCATCCCAATGCCCTCGATCAGTTTCAAAAGCTATACTGGAGCGAAGACCACTTTCAAGGGGAACAGCGCCATCGTCCCAAAGTGCTTTCGCCATATTTTACCGATGCAGGTGATTTGCCCGACGCGTCAAGCCCGCCACGACGCCACAGGATTTTCACCCCAGGCCGCCGCGTCTCAGCGATCATCGCGTCGCGGCGCTGGCGGACGCGCGGCCGCGGATGACCTGATCTGGCCTGCGGCAGTGTCACGTCTTGCGGAACCAATTGCTGCCACCCCGATTATCGCAACGACTCTTTATCTTTGGAGAATCCCGATTTATCTTTAGAGAATCCCGATGAAGCCGCTCATCATCTGCACCGCCATTTTGGGCCTCGCCTTTTCTTGCCCCGCCGCCGAGGCGAAGGGATGCATCAAAGGCGCCATCGTTGGCGGCGTCGCGGGCCATCTGGCGGGGCACGGCAAAGTCGGCGCTGTCGCTGGATGCATCATCGGCCGTCACGAGGCGAATAAGCAGGACGCAAACCGAGCCGAACGAAAGCCGCCGCCTTCCGCGCATCAGGACAATCGCATCTAGGCCGCATCAGGGCACTGAGAGTCTGCGCGGCGTGCCTCTGGTCGCTCTGGCCTCGCCTCGCAGTCCCGTAGTTACCCGGGATTGAATATGGACGCGAAATATCGTCCCTCCCCAACCTTGGATTGGGGGGGCGATCAGTGATTCACAAAGGCATCCAATACAGCGTCGCGGCCACGGTCGAACCGGATATCTGGCAATGGCAATTCCAGATCGGCGAGCGCATCCGAACCGGCAAGACCAATACCAGGCTGGCTGCATTGGCCGCTCGCCGCGTGCAAATGAAGATCGACGCCGCACTCAGGGTATCAGGCGTGTCGTCTGCAATCCAAAGCGACAGCCGGGCCGTCGCGCCATAGCTGGCGCGGGTCCCGTTCAATTCGTGCGAACTTCTTGCCGGTCCGGGCTCGACGCCGGCCGCTTGATTGAAATTCACCTGCCCGCTTTGAATGTGAGCAATAATGAACAGATGCCAAGTCCGTTCCCGCATAGGCTGGCGTTATCGTCCCATGTCTGAAATGGACGTCCTCTTGCGAAAAGCTGAAAGTGTCGCCCGTGGCGACCTGAACGCTGAGCCGGAAAAATGGAAAAGTTCATCCACGATGAGAACATCCGGCTCTTTCGAAGGCTGCTTGCCGAAGCGACCGATACCGAGAGGCGCCGAGTCCTTTTGAAGCTGCTGGCGGACGAGGAGGCGAAGGACCAACGCCCGCCCGAACGCAAGCAGGGTTGAGCCTTCGTGCGGCAACACCGCCAGCCGCCCGCAGGCATGTTGCGAGGCACCGCCCTGGATCGCTCGGCCGTCGCCTTCGAACGAAAATGGCGGTTGCGCGTTGATTGTCATGCCCAGCAAGACACCGCAATCTGACAGCACCGGACCCATGATGATGCAGCCTGTTGAGCGCCCTACGACGCCAACGCAAATGCGTCCGATCATGCCAGGTACCGAGGGTGCGATGAAGCGAGAGACGAAAGCGCCAGCCCCCGAGAAGAAACTGCGAACACGAGCGGATGCTGTGCAAGTAGCGATGGCCAGAATAATGCGCCGGAACTCGCTGCGAAAACAACGGGAAGCCCAGAAGAGCTAACAGCGCGGCTCAGCTGTTTGGGGGCTTCGGTTAGCTGTCCCGTTCGCGATCGAGGCTCTGCAAATAAGTGAGCCCGTGAACGGTAAGGCGATGCGGATCATGCTCACCATCGAGAAACACCTTCCGCAGATGCCGCGACAAGCGCTCGCGGGTGCCCTTCAGTTCGGTGCGGTTCGCAATCGTGCCGTAGATCGCCAGCGCCCTATCGACCGGTAACGCATTCATGACGAGCCTCGCACACCTTCATTCCCCGAGGTAAACGCGGCGGGCTTTGATCGTTCCGGAAAATCCTTGGGCTTGGGCGAGGCAATTTTGGGCAGCGAAGCGGCCTCAAAAGCCGGCCTCAATTCACCCGTTGCGTGCTCTGATGACCGCTTGTCAGCAGCTGGTCTGTATAGGCCGCCCCGGAAATCGTGAGCAGCGCCAAAATCAAGATAATTGCTAACGTTTTCATACCCTCAATGGTTGTGCTCGATTGTGGCAAAAAAGGTCTGGGCTTGGCGCGTTTTGTTGACAAACAGGAGAAACATAGTGGCGGCCGGCACGCGGCGATCGCATTCGCCACGTTGCCGGCCGCCTCCTGTCGGAACTCGTCCCTACTCGGCGATCGCCTCGCCGGACCCGGTGACCTCGATTTCGACGGCGCCGCAAAAGCAACTTCCAGGATGCGTCATGACGTATCTTTCGCCTTATCCAATTGAGCTTGAAATGACCAATCAGGCCGACTTGCGCCAGGGTACCAGCATCGACACCCGCTTCTTGTAGCGGCGGTAATCGTCGCCGAACATGGCGATCAGATCCCGCTCTTCCAAGAGAATGCCGACGAAGATGTAAGCCGTGGTCACCGCCGCGAACAGCAGATGGCCAACCGTCATGGTCGGCGCCGCCCAGAACGCAATGATGAAGCCAAGATAGATCGGGTGCCGCACGAATTTGTAATACAGCGGCGTCCGGAAGCGGGGCGCAGGCATCTCGCGGCCTACGAGATTGTTGGCGACCTGGTGCAATCCGAACAGTTCGAAATGATTGATCAGGAACGTTGAGGTAAACACGATCACCCAGCCTCCGAACGACAGGGTCGCGATCGTCACCGCTATGTCCGGATCGGCAATCGCCCAGACAACGGCCGGCATCGGACGCCACTGCCAGAACAGCAGAATGAGCGCCAGGCTGGCGAACAGCACGTAAGTGCTGCGCTCAACCGATTTCGGCACGTATTGCGTCCACCATTGCTTGAACTGTCTGCGCGCCATCAGGCTGTGCTGCACGGCGAACAGCGACATCAGCAGCAGGTTGACGATGAGCGCTTCGGTTGCCGACGACTGGATGCCGGTGTCGATGGTCTTTGGCACCACCAGGCCGGTTACGAAGCCGATGGCATAAAGAATTGTGCCGAAAAACGCGAAATAGGCGACCAGTCCGTACAGAAGACCAACGAATCTGAATATTCGATTACCCGATGAGTCTGAGCTAATAGCCTGGGCTTGGGTCATAATCGTCTCCAATTAGGTAATGAAGTGAACCAGGTACTGAAATGAAGGGACCTCGATCCGTCAGGATGCAGCGAACGCGGCCGGAAAGCTTTGCGGGGCGCTTGATTTATCCGTGAGACGGGCCTGATTATTCCTTGAGAACGGATGTGGGTGCGAGGCGCACCACCTGCGTTCGTTCGGTCAGCATCGCTGCGATGGTCGCATCCGCTGACGGGCCCGCGCCCTTTCCTCCAGAGCCTCACAAATCTCGCAGCGGCAGATGCCGATATCTTTCAGATCCCGGTCGCTAAGACGGCGCAGCGCGACAAGGTTCGCCTGACGCTCACGATGAGCGATAAAGGCGGCAATCCAACGGTTGACGAGACGACTGAGGCGCGCCAGAGGAACAATTACTCCTCTCCGGATTGCTGGCGCGGCGTAGTGTGGGGTGGTGTTGAGCATCGTCATAGCTTTTCCTTTCGAAAGGGCTGACCCTCCGAGCGCTCAGCCCCTTTTGATGCCATCACCCTGCACGATGCGGGGTACCAAAACTTTCAGAGAACTCCGATTTATTCTCCATATGCAATTGAGATGTGCTTGAGATGGTCTCGCCGGCGTTCGCCGTGAAATGAACCAAGCCTGCCGCGGCCGTTACAAATACGATTGGTCCGCCGATGAATGGGTGTGTTCGAAGACCCAAAACGTGAGCAGCCTGAACGCTAGGCGCGTGAGGAGTCGTGCCTCGATGGTGCGCGCTGCGCCGAAGCGGCTTTGCGATGGCATTGTCGTCCTCCACGTCGGCGACCTGAGGCCGCACCCCTCGCAGCATTCCCTTGGTGGTCGACCATGCATTTGAAATTACTAAGCTTTTTTCTCCAGGTGCGTTTGAGACAATGGCCTGTTGTGCGATCCAAATATCGTGTCCCGGCCCCCGGAGTTGTTACGCTGGTTGCGGGTAGCGGCTGGCCGTAGCCCGCGTCCCGAATGTGCCTGGACCACGAATGACCCTCAGCTTCGGCGACTACGAGATCAATCTCGACCGGCGCGAACTCAGGCGCGCAAAGCATCCTGTCCATGTGCAGCCGCAAGTGTTCGACCTGCTGGTCTATCTGGTGCAGAACCGCGACCGCGTCGTCAGCAAGGACGATCTGGTCGCTTCGGTCTGGAGCGGCCGAATCGTGTCGGAATCGACACTCACCAGCCGCATAAATGCCGCGCGAAAAGCTGTCGGCGACAGCGGCGAAAACCAGAAACTGATCCGGACCATTCCACGAAAGGGCCTTCGCTTCGTTGGCGTTGTGAACGAGCAGCCAGCTAATATCCAGCCAGTCGAGACGCCGCCGGGACAAATTCGCGAGCAGCCTCGCAAGGCTTTGCCGTTGTCGGATCGGCCCGCGATCGCCCTGCTTCCCTTCAACAACATGAGCGGCGATCCCGAACAGGAGTATTTTTCCGACGGGATCAGTGAGGACATCATCACCGCGCTGTCCAAGCTGCGATGGTTCTTCGTGATCTCGCGCAACTCTTCCTTTACCTATAAGGGCAAGTCCGTCCATGTGAAGCAGATCGGCGCTGAGCTCGGCGTGCGCTACGTGGTCGAGGGCAGCATGCGGAAAAGCGGCGACCGCGTTCGTATCACAGCACAGCTCAACGACGTTTCGACCGGCAGCCACGTCTGGGCGGAACATTACGACCGGAACCTCACCGACGTGTTCGCGGTGCAGGACGAGATCACCGAGGCGATCGTCGCCGCGATCGAGCCGCAGATCTATGTGGCGGAGAATTTTCGCAGCCGGCGCAAACCGCCAAACAGCCTGGACGCCTGGGATCTGGTGATGAGGGCGCTGTCGCATTACTGGCGGATAACACGCGAGGACAACGCGGTGGCGCAGGCGCTGCTCGAGAAGGCGACGGCGATCGATCCGAATTACGGCCAGGCGCTCGGCGTGCTGGCCACCTGTCATATGTTCGGCGTTCACATGGGTTGGGCGGACATAACAACGGCGGCGCCCATCGCCGAGCAAGCGGCGCTCGCAGCTATCATGGCCGACAGCGAGGACCCCTGGGCCCACAACGCGCTGGGCAGCGTCTATTTTTCCACGCGCCGCCTCGACAACTCGCTGGCCGAGTTCGAGTTAGCGCCCGAACTTCTCGCTGGCGCTGGCCTATTACGGCTTGGCGCTGTGTTATTGCGGGCGCCGGCAGGAAGCCAGTGAGGCCGCGCAACGTGCGCTGCGGCTGAGCCCGCGCGACCCGTTCTCCGCGATCTATTACGGCGTCGCCGCCTACGCCCAGTTCGTCGAAAAGAACTACGCCGAGGCCATAAGTCTTTCGCGCGAGGCGATCCGTCTGCGCGGCGATTTCTCCGGAGCCTACCGGGTGCTGACGGTTGCGGCCGACATGGCCGGACAGACCGAAGTCGCCACCGCCGCACTGCGGGAGCTACGCCGCGCGCAGCCCAATATCTCACTGGCCTGGATCGCAAACGCGTTGCCGTGGAAGCGGGAGGCCGACCGCGAGCACTATCTGGAAGCCTTCCGCCGCGCGGGGTTGGACTAGCCTTTTTTGGAGTAGCCTTGGCGCCGGCGGTTCCCGCCCTCGAAAGACGTTCTAGTACCGTCCGGTCAAATCGAGGAGGAATGACGGGGCAACTCGGACAAACCAGGCTTCCAGCGCATGATCCAGATGAAACAGGATCAGCAAGCCACTGACAATCAGGATGCCTCCCAGAGCCGTCTTGCCGTTCTTGCCTGTCGAAAGCAGCCGCGATGGCGCCAGCGCATCGTCGCCTCGCGGGACACCAGCCCTAACGCGATCAGGGGAACGGCGCTTCCGACGCCAAAGGACAGCATGGTGAGCGCAACCAAGCCCAGGCTCCGGCCCTGAGCGGCGAGAACGGAAGCGGCGCCCAGCGTGGGCCCCACGCATGGACTCCAGACCGCGCCGAGTAATACGCCGACGCCGAATTGGCCCCGCAATCCGCCCGTTGCCGCGGTTCCAAATTTTCGTTCGGTCCAGTTGCCGAGCGGTGCGGCCGCGAGTGCGAGCTGGATTTGCAGGCGCGGCAGCGCGAGAGCAAACCCGGCGGCGACCAGCAGGACAGCGCCCATCACTTTGAAAAACTCACCATCGAGTCCGATCGAATAGCCGATCGTCGCCACAAATAGCCCGATGGCTGTGAAGGACGTTGCAAGTCCAGCGGCCAGCGCAAGCGGTCCAAGCCTGTGTTCAGACACTGCAGTGCCGAGAACAATGGGCGCCAGAGGAGGGACGCAGGGGGACAGAATTGAAAACAATCCTGCGAACAAAGCGAGCGGCATGTTGGCGTAATCCATTGCTGCCCTCACATCGCCTTGCTGAGGAGGGCTTCGACCGCATCGGAGCGCGTTTCGCCGGAGCTGCGCAGGATTTCGGCGTCATCCCGATAGATCACCAGGGTCGTCACCGTGTGAGCGTTGAGCTTGACCAGCGCGTCCTTGTTGGCGTCGAAGTCCGCGTCAAAGATCACGAGGTCCTTGAAACCGGGGTTTTCCAGAAGTCCGCCAACGACTTTTCTCAGGCGCTGACAGGGCCCGCACCAGGTGGCGGTCACCTGCAGAACGACGGGCTTTCCTGACTTTCGCGCCTGTTCAAATCGAACGCTGTCGAACGGCAAGAGGCTAGCCGCTCGCGAAGCCGGCGAGATGAGAATGGCGAGAATTGCGGATGCGAGAAGGGTTCTTCGGTTGAGATGCATGGTCTGATATCCGTGGGACAAAGGGAGGGATCGGAACTCGGCAAGGATCGCGTCAGCCGATTTGGCGGTGCAACTGTCCGTGCCGGCCTTGCCTGTGGCCTACGCCCTCAAGTAACTTGAGGTTCAAGTCACTTTTTCGAGGGGGCGGAATTGCCAGCTTTGGCGAGGCTAACCATTGGCGCGCTCGCGGAGCGCACCGGAAGCAGCGTTCCGACGGTGCGCTATTATGAAGAGATAGGTTTGCTTCCGAAGGCGCAGCGCGGCCCAGGCGGACAACGCCTTTACGATGAGAGCGATCTCAAGCGGCTTATTTTCGTCCGGCGCTGCCGGGACTTCGATCTTCCTATCGGGAAAATTCGCGAGCTGGTTTCGCTGATTGACAATCCTGCACAGGACTGCAGCAAGGCCCGCGATGTGGCGGAGCTGCAGTTAACCTACGTGCGCAGGAAGCTTGCGGAGTTGAGAGCGTTGGAGGAGGGTCTTGCTCACTATGCCACCGCCTGCAACGAACGCTGCGCCGGAGGGCCAGCGCGCGATTGCGTGATTCTGGAAGACCTGTCGGACGGAGATAACTGCTGCCGTCGATGAACATGCGCTGTTATTTATTGGATCCTCGCCGACGCGCGGCGATGCATCCCTACATGGAGGAAGCCTAATGTTTTACGTGGCCGCGGTGCTGGTGGTGCTGTCGGGTCTGTTCTATGCCGCCAGCCATCATGAAATCGGCACCTTGGGCGTAGAAATGTGCCGATACGGCAGTACGTTTTGCGATAATCCATTCTATGTTTTGGTCGGCGCCATTCTCGCCGCGATATGGGGTGCGTTTGTCAGTATCCGTTAAAGCGATCGGCATTTACAGACCCAGACTGGCAGCAAGATCGCAGGCTGCGGAGGCCCGAAACTAGGGTGTGCCGGCAGCAGCGTTAGCGGGGTGAACGGGCTTTGGCCCAGGAGCGATGGGCTCAATCTGCGGCTTGGGCTCGGTCGGCGTAACCGTCGCCCCGGTCGCTTGCGCGGCGGCACCGGTGGTCGTGTAGTTTGCCATTTCCGCGGTCTGGAGATGAGGGCGGCTCCATGGGCCATGATCGACAATCAAGATTGCCAGTATGCCCAAAACGGCAACTGCCATCGCAATCACGACCGGGCTGGCGATCCTTGGCTTCGAGTTTCTGCTCATTTGAATGCGCGAGCCCTGACGATTGCTCTCGCGAAATAAATCGCAGCGGCGGCGAAGGTTCCTTGCAGGGTCGAGCCAGCCTCCCCAATGGCCGCCACTCATGAGCCGTCCTTGCAGGAACAATTCATTGTGCCGCCTGTTGCACGTTCATCAACAAAGGAGCTCAACAATGGTTACCGAAACAAGAGAAACCGGTTCCCTTATCGGCAGCGACAAGGTGGAAGGAACCGCAGTATATGGCGCCAACGATACCAAGATCGGATCGATCGAGCGCGTCATGATCGACAAGATGAGCGGCAAAGTCTCATACGCCGTGTTGAGCTTTGGCGGATTTCTCGGGATCGGCGACGACCATTATCCGCTGCCCTGGCAGTCGCTGAAATACGATACCAACCTTGGCGGCTATCGCACCGGCATCACGGAGACGCAACTCAAGGGAGCGCCGAAATACGGCAATGACAATGCCTGGAACTGGAGCGACCCGGACAGGACGCGAGCCGTGAATGACTACTACGGCGTTGCAATATAAAACTCGTCGCAACATAAAACTAAAAGGCCCGCTTCGCAGCGGGCCTTTTTCAACACGCCATTCAACAGCCGGTCATGCATGCCGGAGTTTTGACGTCGGGACGCGGATCGCCGACAAACATGTTTCGGTTCGGCATCTTGATCGCACCAAGCGCCTTGGCATCGAGCGTCGCGTCCGCGGCAAGCAGTCCGTTCAAATTGAGGATGTAGGCGGAAACCGCATAGACGTCGTCATTGTCAAGTGACTGCGGCGCGTTCTGCGGCATGGCGCGGCGGATGTAGTCGAACAACGTCGGGGCGTAGGGCCAAAAGCTGCCGACGGTTCTAACCGGCTTCGGCGTCGCGATGGTGCCCTGCCCGCCCACCAATCGATCCCCGAGCCCGCCCTCGCCCTTGGCGCCGTGACAGGACGCACATTGCTGATCGAACACCACATGCCCATGACTGACGCTGCCGCTTCCGGACGGCAGGTTGTTGCCGTCGCGATCGACATCGATATTCCAGCCCGCGATCTCCGCCGGCGTGGCGGTACGTCCGATGCCGTAGGCGCCTTGCGCCTGCGCGCGGTTTGCGCCCGCCAGCGCAAGCAGCGCGAACGCTGCGATGTAAAGCTCACGCGCTCGCATTGGTCACCTCGCCGTCAGCGGCGATGCGCCAGGGCCAGATCGCGTTGTTGTGGTAGAAATAATTATCGCCGCGAACCGCGAGAAGTTCGGCCAGCGTCGGCTGCACGTAATCCGTTTCATCCGTTGCGCGGCTCTGGATCACGGCAGACCGGCCGTCCCACTGCCACGGCAACCTGAAGCGGGTCAGTGCCCGCGTCAGCACCGGTTCCTGCAACTGCGCTTCCTGCCAGCTCTTGCCCGCATCGACCGAGACATCGACGCGCTTGATTTTGCCGTGGCCGCTCCAGGCAATGCCGCTGATCTCGTGGAACCCGGGGCCGCTCAGCCGCTGGCCGCCCGAGGGCCGCGTGATGATGGATTTGGCTTCCATATAAAACGTGAACTCGCGCGCCGAGCCGTCCGGCATCAGGTCGGTATATTTAGAGGTTTCCTCGCGCGAGTAAGCCGGTTCCGCCGCGACGTGCAGACGGCGCAGCCACTTCACGTTCATATTGCCTTCAAAGCCTGGCAGCAGCAGCCGCAGCGGATAGCCTTGCTGCGGTCGCAGCCGCTCGCCGTTCTGGCTGTAGACCAGCATCGCATCTTCGAGACATTTTTCGATCGGAATGCTGCGGGTCAACGCCGCGGCATCGGCACCTTCGGCGACGACCCATTTCGCCGCTTGCTGCAATCCCGCTTCCCGCAAAACGAGTTTCAGGCTGACCCCGGTCCATTCAGCGCAACTCAGGAGGCCGACAAGATCGGAAGCCGTCTTGCCATAGGGTTTCTTGTAGCCGGGATTGCCGGAGCATTCGAGAAAGTGAATACGGGATTCCGAGGGGAAGCGCCTGATATCATCCATTGTGAAGATCAGCGGCTTGTCGACGAGGCCATGGAGCATGAGCCGATGCTGCGCCGGATCGATCGCGGGAATGCCGCCATGATGGCGTTCGTAGAACAGTCCGTTCGGTGTGATGATGCCGTCGAGATCCTGCAGCGGGGTCCGGCTCGCCGCCGAAAGATATTGCGCCGCGCTTTTCGGCACGTTGCGCACGACGTCTTTCTCGAACGGTGACGGTGTTCCATAGAGCTGGCTTCCCACGGGATCGCCCGGCGCTTTCATCCACTCCGGAACATTGGGAGGGACGTTGCTGGCACTGGCTGCGTCCGCGGCCGCCAAGGCTTCGCTTCCAGCGAGACCGCCCGCCAGAACGGCTCCGCCCATCAATGCGCCCCCATCGCGCAGAAAACGCCGGCGCGATGCTGCCACAACATTATTATCGACATCGGTTGGCTCCGTCATCATGCATCCTCCGTTCGTACGCGGCGCGCCTATCAATTATCGCGACGAAGCTATTGCCGATCTATAGCGCCGGAGCCCGGAAAGAAAAAGAAGATGAAGCGTAGCGATACCAGCGAAAGCCGAGGAACAAAACTCTCATTCCCGCATTTTCCAAAGTGAGGCCGTCACCCGCCGTTCAACACGGCGCCTGTCGCGGATAGCCAAAGGTCTTTGACCCGCTGTTCAGAACGAGCGCGCGCGCGGATAGCCAAAGGTGACGGCCTCATCGCACACTAACCCCAGGTCAGGCTCGACAAGAGAGTACCGGCAGTGAACATCGACATATCCGAACCGACACTCCAACCCGGCATGGCGGAACGCGCCATCGATACGGCAACCGATGTATCGCGCACGATCACGGAAGTCTCCGCAGGCCTTCAGGCCGCGGTCAACAGGCTAAGCGAGGCGGTCGCAACCGCACGCCAGCCGGGAAAGCCGCTCTCCACCATCAGCGCCATTACCCGCGAGGCGCCGCTCGCAAGCCTGTTTGTCGCATTCCTGTTCGGCATAGCGGTGGCGCGCAGGCGCTAGGCCGTTGGGCCATGGCACAGCGTGCGACAGGAACACAACGCCTCGTCAATCAGGTTTACCTTCTTCATCGGGTTTATCTTCTGGAGGAGACACCAGGTTTCCCAACGAGATGAGGATTTGCGCCGCCTCGCGTCGAGGTGGCGCCGCCGCCGGCTGGCTTTGCTCAGCCGGTGCTGCCGGTTCGTCTTGCTTGGCTGGCGCGGCCGGCTCGCTTGGCCCTGCCTGCGTTGACGGCTCGCTTGACGCTGCCTCGGCTACCGGCCGGTTTGCCTTCTCGGACTCTTCTGCAAGGCGAAGCCATGTCCGGCCTACCGCAAGCAGGGCTTTGTCGGTGGGCATGCCTGCTGCTTCCGCAGCACGAACGTCATCGGTCGCAAGTTTGCGATATTCGTCCGGAGTGCGCAGGTAAAATGAGCTGCTGCCCTCCCGGACGATGACCATGCAGAGTTCCACGCATTCATCGCAGATAAAGACCTGAGGGCCGGCGACGAGCTTCCGGACGATGTGCTGACTCTTTCGACAGAAGGAACAATGCAGGATGGATCCCTTACCACCCTCGGCAACATTGCTCATGGGCATCTCCCTGCCATTGCATAGGGCCCTGCGCCGCCATGGATATCTATCGGCGGCACGCTTCCGCGATATCGGGTCAAGCCAACTGACCCATTAAATACCAAAAATATAGCCATTTGTCCGGAACCGGACATAGCTGAAATGTTTAGCTCTACTAGCGTCATGTTCGGCCAAACCGGCTGCGCGGCACTCATTCAAAGGAATACTGATAGCACAGGAGGCACTCATGGCCGGGATCAAAAGCGAACGCGCTCGCGATCGCGCCAGCGATTTGCTGGCGACTGTCTACCCAGTTCCGGAGGCTGTTGAATTCCGCCGCCTGCGCGAGCTTGCGATCGATTTTGTTCAGGAAGCCGAGCGGCGCGAGGCCGAGAAAAGGGGACGCGCGGTCGAATCCGACGAATTGATCTCGACCGCTCTGGACGCGGTCGCGAGGGATTACTTCAAGCGTGCCGTGCTCCGGGCTGTATCGCGCCGGCGCTAGGCGAGCCTTCAAGCCGGCGCCGGCTCGCCGTCGGCCGGCGAACTCTGGACCGGGGGTATCGGCGATGTCCGGGGACCCGCCCGCTGGAGTTCAACTTCCTTGGTGACGGCCGCGACGGAATTACCGACTTTGTCGACGACAGCCTTCAGCGATTCAGCGGATATTCCCAGCCGCCGGTTCCAGGCACGAACCTGAGCCGGATCCGCCATGTCGATTTTATTGCGGATCGGCGGATGTTTGATGCGTTGCATGACGGCGTTCCCTGCTGCCGATTCAACCGCAAGCGATGACGTTCGTTCCATTTCGCGTTTTGGGGGCATGTTGCGGATGATCATCTGGTCGATCGGCGCGCAAGCGGTTTCCCTTTTTTCACTGGCGCCACGACTTATTTCAAGTGGAGCCTCATCAGGATATCGTGGTTATGATTGCCAAAGCCCCGGCCGAAAATATTGACGCCGCCGGGATGCGCGGCGTTCTCGTCGATACCGATCCGCAAACGAATCGAGTGATGTTCGGCTAACCGCAGCTGGGCCAGCGTCACCGATGAAAGCTTTTTCGCACCCATAAAGGTGCCCTTCGCCGAGATGTGCCACTGCGTGAGAGCGCCGTACTGCGAACCCTCGAGCTTCCACCACCGCGGGGTATGAACGCCGCGACGGTCACCGTAATCGCCCGGCGACGTCCAGGTCCCGACCTTGACGTCGTTCACCCACAGACTGATGTCGGAGGGCCAGTTGGCATTGGTGCCCGGAACTTCGGAGGATAGCTCAAGTGCGAATTCAAGCGCCGTGACCGGGACACCCAGGACTTTCGCATTGTTGGGGAACTTGTATTCGACGTAGCCGCGGCCGAACCATATCAGCGCGGCCTGGACCCGGCAGGGATCGAGAAACAGATCGGGCACGTCGAGTACGCCCATGATTCCCTCGGTCGAACAAAGGCCGCACGGTGCCGACACATTGTAGCTCGTATAGAGTCCGAGCGGCATTTCGACTTCGATGATGTCCTTCTGGCGGCTGGTCTCTTCGCCATCGAGCCGGATCACGATCTCGTCGAACCTCGCCGCGCAGATTTTTTGCTGGCCCTTGCGGGCGCGCCCGATCTCCGTGTCGATCAAATCCGATTCCTCCAGAATCTGGATATTGGTCGCGATGGTCGATTGCGGCATCCCAAGCGCTTCGCTGATCTGGTTGATGTTAAGTGGCCCACGGCGGCGCAGCAATTTCAGGATGCGCACCCGAACCGGGGAAGCGAGCCCCCGGACAACTTCGAACTGCTGCTCGGGGTTGACGTTGAGAAAGCTGCGAATGCTTTTTGCCTTTGATGAGGACAGCATTCGTTCCGATGTGCCGTCGGACTTTGTCCGCTTCTTCGATTCCGGTTTCCTGTCGAGCATCCCTGAGATCCTTGCTGTGCGGGCCGGCCGAATCTGGCCGGTCCGATGGTCTCCGTTCTCTGTCAGCTCGCGGACAAGTGGACCACGTTCCATGACGCCGGCTGCAGCGTCGCACGAATATGGCCGCCCTCCACGGTGACACCCTTCAATGGCGCCGGCTTTACGCGCTCAGCTGCGTCCCTGGTATTTGTCGCCTTTAAATTGTCATGGCGCAATTCAAGGGCTTCGCCCACGGCGAGCCGGCCAAAGCTTCGCGCGTCAAGGCTGACCTCCATCTCCTGCGTCAGGTCGCGATTGAGCAGGAACAGGGAGAGCCCGCCGGATTCATCGGCGACCGCCGACATCTTGAGATACGGCACATTGGGCACCGGAAAGGACAACTCCTCGGCGCCGCGCGGGTCGTAATAGGATGAATCGTAAGTCTCCGATTCGACCTGCGCACGCAGCACCTTGCCGCGGCCGAAGCGGCTGATATGGGCGAACGGAAAGAAAATCGTTTGGCGCCATGCAGGGCCGCCGGTCTCGGTCATGATCGGCGCAATCACGTTGACGAGCTGGGCAAGGCATGCGGTCTTAACCCGATCGGCGTGGTTGAGAAGCGAGATGCAGGCGCCTCCGAAGGCCAGCGCATCCTCCATGGTATAGATCTCTTCAAGGATCGGCGGCGCCACCGGCCAGCCTTCCCTGACCCTGTCGGCGCGCTTGCGGCGGGTGCGATACCAGACGTTCCATTCGTCGAAACTCAACATCATGCGCTTGGTCGAGCGCCGTTCCGCCGCAACCGCGTCCGCAATGGCGACAACCTCGTCGATGAAGCTGTCCATCAGATCAGGGCACGCCAGGAACGCCGCGGTGTCTTCCTTGTAATTGTTCAGATAGGTATGCAGCGAAATGAATTCCGCATGATCGAATGTGTGATCGATCACCGTGTCTTCCCAATGCCCGAAGGATGGCATGTTGCGCGCGGACGATCCGCACGCCGCAAGCTCGATGGTTGGATCGACCCAGCGCATCATCTTGGCGGCTTCCCGCGCCACCTGTCCATAGGCGGTCGCGGTCTTGTACTCCATCTGCCAGGGGCCATCCATTTCGTTTCCCAGACACCAGAACTTGACGTCGTGAGGCTTCTCCCAGCCGTGCGCGCGACGCAGATCCGACCAATAGGACCCGGCTGGATGATTGCAGTATTCAACCAGATTTCGCGCGGCATCACCGCCCCTGGTGCCGAGATTGACCGCCATCATCGGCTCGACGCCGGCTGCCTTGCACCAGTCCATGAATTCATTGGTGCCGAAACTGTTGGGCTCGGTGCTGAACCACGCAAGATCAAGACGGGCCGGCCGCTTGTCGACAGGACCGACGCCGTCTTCCCAGTTATAGCCGGAGACGAAATTTCCGCCGGGGTAACGCATGATCGTCGGACCAAGCTCCTTCACCAGCGCAAGTACGTCCTTTCGAAATCCTCTGGCATCGGCGGTCGGATGTCCGGGCTCGTAGATGCCGCCATAAACGCATCGCCCGAGATGCTCGACGAAGGCGCCGAACAAGCGGGGATCGGTATGGCCGACGGCAAAATCGCGATCCATCAGAACTTTTGCTTTTCGCATTTTCTCTCCGATGCAGTGAGGCTCGTGACGTTTATCAGGGTGAGATGGCGGCAGCGGGCGCCGGGTTCGCCACTTCGGGCAACAGCACCGCGGCGCGCAGCTGACGGGAATAAGGGTGTTGCGGCGCATTCAGCACCGTTCTTGCATCGCCGCGTTCGACGACGTTGCCTTTCTGCATGATGATGATGCGGTCGCTGATGTAGTAGGCGGTCGCCAGATCGTGGGTGACATAGACGATCGAAATGCCGAGATCGTCGCGCAACGCCTTGAACAGATTGACGATGGACATCCGCAGTGACGCGTCGACCATCGATACCGGCTCATCCGCAACGATCAGCTTTGGATTGGAGAGCAGCGCGCGGGCAATCGCGACACGCTGGAGCTGCCCGCCGGAAAGTTCATGGGGGTAGCGGTGACGTACTTCCCTCAGCGACAATCCGACCTTGCGCAGCGCGTCATCGACGGCCACATTGATGTCGGTCTGATCGCCTGCCGCGAGAAACCGGCGCCTTGTCATGAACAGGTAGCGATCGAGCTGCTTCAGCGGGTTGAAGGCTTCAAACGGATTCTGGAAGATCGGCTGCACCTTGTGCATGAACGCCATCCGATCGGCACTGCGCCGCACTGTCGCAAGATTGGTGCCGTCGAACACCAGCGCGCCGCTGCTGGGCTGTTCGATGTTCAAGATCATCCGCGACAGCGTCGTCTTGCCGCTGCCGGATTCACCGATGATCGTGAAAATCTCCGGCGACTCCGCATCGATCCGAAAGCTGACATCGTTGACGGCGTGAATCCGCCGGCTTGAAAACAGGCCGCCCCGGGTGAAGGTCTTGCAAACCTGCGAGACGTCCAACAACGCGCTCATGGCTGCTCGTCTCCGTTCACTGCAAAACAGGCGACGCGGTGCCCGGGTGCGGTCTCGATCATGGTGGGCACCCGGTGGCTGCACACCTCCATCGCCAGCGGGCAGCGCGGATGAAAGCGGCACCCGGACGGCGGATCGGCAAGATTGGGTGGCGCGCCCTCAAGTCCCTTGCGCGGCACGTCGTCACCGATCCGAGGCAGACTGGAGATGAGGTGCCGGGTGTAGGGATGAAGCGGCGTTCTAAAGACCTCAGCCGTCGCCGCTTCCTCGACCAGACGGCCCGCATACATGATGCCGAGCCTGTCAGTCAGATGAGCGTGCACGCCCATATCGTGCGTCACGAACAGCACGGAAGAGCCGATCTCGCGCTGAATGCCGCGGATCATGCCGAGCACGTCCTTCTGGACGACGACGTCGAGCGCGGTGGTGGGCTCGTCGGCGATGATGAAATCGGGACGGCAAATGGTGGCGAGCGCGATGGTGACGCGCTGACGCATGCCGCCGGACAGTTCATGTGGGTAGGCAGCCAGCACCGATGCGTCGAGCTTGACCCGCGCCAAATGGTCGACGACCGCCTTCTCGAATTCCTTTTCGGTGCCGCCAATGTGGGGCCGCGCGAAATCGGCAAAGCTGCGCTGCAACCGGCGCACCGGGTTCAGCACATTCATCGAGCCCTGCATTATGTAGGACAGATGCCGCCAGCGAATGCGCATCACTTCGGCAGGCGGCGCGCGATGCAGCCCGCCGTAGCCAGGCAGGAACACGAATTCCACGGTGCCTCCGACCACTTCCAGCGGCGGCTTGATGGCGCCAGCGATGGTCTTGATCAGCGTGGTCTTGCCGGAACTGGACTCGCCGGCCAGACCGTAGATCTCACCGCGCTTGACGTCGAAGGTGATGCCGTCGACCGCTTTGACGTAGCGATTGATGCCGAAATGGCTGGTCCGGAAATGCGCCCGCAGATTCCTGACCGACAGGATCGGCCGATCGTCGTTCGGCTGTTGTGCGTCCGCAAGGCTGGCAGGAGCGGCGGTCATGATGTCACGCGGCCCATGCGGCTCAACCGGCTGCGGGGGTCGATGTACTCATTCATGGATACAGCCAGCAGGAACAGCCCGATGAATGTCATGATCACGACCACGGTCGGGAAAGCGATCCACCACCAGACGCCTGCGACCATCGCGGTGTGCTGGTTCGCCCAATAGATCATGCCGCCGATGGTCGGCGTGTTGATGTCGGTGAAGCCGAGAACCGCGAGCGTCACCTCCAGCCCGATCGACCAGATCATGTTGTTCATCGTCGTCGAAAACACGATCGGCATCACATAGGGCAAGTGTTCCTGCACCAGGATCTCGCGCGTGCTCATGCCTGAAAACACGCTGCTTTGCGTGAACTCGCGCATTTTCAGGCTCATCGCCACCGAGCGGATCAGCCGGGCGTCATAGGCCCAGCCGAGACAAGCCATGATCAACGCCAGCATCAACCAGGACATGCTGTCGCGCATCACAAAATAGAACAGCACCAGGATCGGGAGCAGCGGAA
>DATHHQ010000062.1:0-5503 GCA_035490095.1 Bradyrhizobium sp. | reverse complement strand
GTGATTTGCCCGTCGGGCAATTTCGTGTCTATCCCTCTTTGCAAAAATATTTCTATTTCCGTGCACCCCAAATCACATCTAGAACTCTCGCCGTCTCGTCCCACAGAGGGGCGTATCGCGATCGTCACGGACGCGGGGTGCGGATGCGGTGGACGCGGCAGCGTCAGGCGTGAAACGTGATGCAGGGCGGGTCTGACAAGGATCTGTGAGCGATCAAACGGCGCGCTGACGAACGATGTTGCTGCGTACGGCGAAGTCGTGTGGTCCTGACACCCCGACGCTGGCGTCAAGTTTGCGGAGTCGCGTCGGCCCAACCGGGCTTAGACAATACATATCCGCAGGCGACGGTGGCAAAGAGCCCGGTCACCGGGGAGAGCGCGAAGGAAACCGTTAAAACCATTGCGTGCGGGGACGCCGGGTGATTCCGGGTACTCGTTGTTACTCGTGTGCATTTTACCAATGCAAAGCGCACACGAGGCTGCGGGTGCCACGGGCACCCGGCGTTCCCCACGCCCTCTATTGGGCGGAAGAGCTAAACAACGCCTCGGGCGCTTCGCGTCGCGGGGTCGCGAACGTGCGTTTGAAATCGGGGATTTTCGTAGGGTGGGCAAAGCGCAGCGTGCCCACCAGCAAGCGCGCCTTTGCCCACCCTACGAAAACGTCATTGAGCAAGAACGCGTGCGACACGCTCAGCCGTCGTCGCCCGCGAAATGGGCGATGCAGTATTCCAAGGTGTTAGTGATGGAATCGAAAAGCCGCAGCGTACTGGATACTCCGCTGGAGCCTGTCATCGGGCTCCCGCAGGCGAGACCAGGTGGCGGAGTATGACGGTCTTCGTGAAGCGGCGCCGGTCTTTGCTCTTTCAAAATTTGAAATCAGACACGTCGGCCGACGTCCGCCCGGGCGACGCGGGTCTTTCGCGACGCATCGCTGCAGCTGCGAATTCGGCTTTTGCTGCAAGGGCTTCGCTCCCGGGCCCGAAATCCAACTGGCGGTCGGCCAGCAGCCTGTGTATAACCCGGCCCTTCGCTGCTTTCCGATAAGTAGCGGGTTTTGCTCAGGAGTTAACGTCATGTCCGAGCGGTGGACACCCGACAGCTGGCGCGCCAAGCCGGTATTGCAGGTACCCGATTATCCCGATGCCAAGGCATTGGCCGATGTCGAGGCACAGCTTGCCACGTTTCCTCCGCTGGTTTTTGCAGGCGAGGCCCGCAACCTGAAAAAGGCGCTGGCGCGTGTCGCCGCGGGCGAGGCCTTCCTGCTTCAGGGCGGCGACTGCGCCGAAAGTTTTGCGGAGCATGGCGCCAACAATATCCGGGATTTCTTCCGCGTGCTGCTGCAGATGGCGGTGGTGCTGACCTACGCCGGCGCGCTGCCGGTAGTAAAGGTTGGCCGGGTCGCCGGACAATTTGCAAAACCGCGCTCGTCGCCGATGGAGAAGATCGGCGGCGTCGAACTGCCGAGCTACCGCGGCGACATCGTCAACGATATCGCATTCACGGCGCAGTCGCGCACCCCCGATCCGCAGCGCCAGCTGATGGCGTATCGCCAGTCGGCGGCGACGTTGAATCTGTTGCGCGCATTTGCGACCGGCGGCTTCGCCAATCTTGGCAGCGTGCATCAGTGGATGCTTGGTTTCCTGAAGGATTCCCAGCAGTCGCGCCGTTACAAGGAGTTGGCGGACCGCATTTCGGACGCGCTGAACTTCATGCGCGCCTGCGGCCTCGATCTGGAAAGCCACCCCGAGCTGCGCGCCACCGATATCTACACCAGCCACGAGGCGCTGCTGCTCGGCTACGAGGAGGCTTTCACGCGGGTCGATTCCACGACCGGCGACTGGTACGCGACATCAGGTCATATGATCTGGATCGGCGACCGCACCCGGCAGCTCGATCACGGCCATGTCGAATATTTCCGCGGCATCAAGAATCCGATCGGTTTGAAATGCGGGCCCTCGCTCAAGCCGGACGAACTGTTGCGGCTGATCGAGGTGCTCAATCCCGACAACGAGCCCGGACGCCTGACGCTGATCAACCGCTTCGGGTCGGACAAGGTCGGCGATCATCTGCCGCAATTGATCCGCGCCGTTAAGCGCGAAGGTCATGTGGTGGTGTGGTCGTGCGATCCGATGCACGGCAACACCATCACTTCGAACAGCGGCTACAAGACCCGTCCGTTCGACCGGATATTGTCGGAGGTGAAGTCGTTCTTCACCATCCACGCGGCGGAGGGAACGCACCCCGGCGGCGTGCACCTGGAAATGACCGGGCAAAACGTCACCGAATGCACCGGCGGCGCGCGCGCCATCACCGATGAGGATCTCAACGATCGCTATCACACGGTCTGCGATCCCCGCCTCAATGCCGAGCAGTCGATCGACATGGCTTTCCTGATCGCGGAATTGCTCAAGCAGGAACGCGGCGGCAAGGTGCAGCCGATGCCGGTCGCGGCGGGACTTTGAGTTGCTGCGGTTCTGGCGGGCCACGATCAATACGCGCAACGGCCTCGCCTTTGCCATCCGCTCGGAGCAGGCGGTTCGCGAAGAGCTGGCGGCGCTGGCGCTCTCGCTGCCGATGGCGTGGCTGGTCGGGGCGACCACGATGCGCCGTGTCGAGCTGATCGCCGTCGTCGTTCTGGTGCTGGTGGTCGAATTGCTCAACACCGCGATCGAGAAGCTCGCCGACCGGCTGACCACCGCTCATGATCCGCAGATCGGGCGGGTCAAGGACATGGGCTCGGCCGCGGTGGGCGTTGCGCTGGTCATGGCCGGCCTGTTCTGGCTGTTCGCCCTCGCGGAGCGAATGGGCGCGTTCTAAACCATGCAATTGGCATCTGGCGAAGCTCGAGGAGGCATGCTATATTTCATTTGCTCATTATGAGGATAAGTAGGTTCGCTCCATGACCGAACGTGCCGCCGAGTTTTCGATCACGCTGGCGCAGTTGAACCCGACGGTAGGCGACGTCGAGGGCAACGCCGCCAAGGCGCGCGCCGCGCGCGAACAGGCGCGGGCCGACGGCGCCGATCTCGTGGTGCTGCCGGAATTGTTCATCACCGGCTATCCGCCGGAAGACCTGGTGCTGAAGCCGGCGTTTCAGTCGGCGTGCCGTGCCGCGATCGAGGAATTGGCGCGCGACACCGCCGACGGCGGTCCGGCCATGCTGATCGGCAGTCCCTGGGTCGAGGACGGCAAGCTCTACAATGCCTGCGCCTTGCTCGACGAGGGCCGGATCGCGGCCATCCGTTTCAAGGCCAACCTGCCGAATTATGGCGTCTTCGACGAAAAGCGGCTGTTCGCGCGCGGTCCCGCCGCAGGCCCCGTGACCATCCGCGGGATCCGGGTCGGGGTGCCGATTTGCGAGGATATCTGGCTCGAAGAGTCGGAGGACTACGAAAACGTCGTCGAATGTCTGGCGGAAACCGGCGCGGAAATTCTGGTGGTGCCGAACGGCTCGCCCTATGCGCGCGACAAGAACGATCTGCGGCTGTCGATCGCGGTGGCGCGCGTCACCGAAAGCGGGTTGCCGCTGATTTATCTCAACCAGGTCGGCGGACAGGACGAACTGGTGTTCGACGGCGCATCGTTTGCGTTGAATGCCGATCTCTCGCTGGCGGCGCAATTGCCGGCTTTCGCGGAAAACATCACGACGCTGCGCTGGACCAAGGGCGAAGCCGGCTGGCGCTGCACCGGGCCGATGGCGCCGGTGGTCGAGGGCGACAAGGGCGACTACGCCGCCTGTGTGCTGGGCTTGCGCGACTATGTTCGGAAGAACGGATTTCCCGGCGTGCTGCTGGGCATATCCGGCGGCATCGATTCGGCGCTATGCGCGGCGATTGCGGTCGATGCGCTGGGCGCCGACCATGTCCGCGGCGTCATGCTGCCGTTCCGTTTCACGGCCCAGGTGTCGCTCGATGACGCGGCAAAGCTCGCGACCGCGCTCGGCATCCGCTACGAGGTGCTGCCGATCGCACAGGCGGTGAATGGCTTTGAGGAGATCCTGTCGGGCACGTTCGCAGGCCTGCCGCGCGATATCACCGAAGAGAACCTGCAGGCACGCACGCGCGGCACGCTGCTGATGGCGATTTCCAACAAGACCGGCGCGATGGTGGTCACCACCGGCAACAAATCGGAAATGTCGGTGGGATACGCCACGCTCTATGGCGACATGAATGGCGGCTACAATCCGATCAAGGACATCTACAAGACCGAGGTATTCCGGCTCTCGGCCTTGCGCAATTCATGGCAGCCGGACGGCGCGCTCGGCCCATCAGGTGAAGTCATTCCGGTGAACATCATCACCCGGCCGCCGACCGCGGAACTGCGCGAAAACCAGACCGATCAGGATTCGCTGCCGCCCTACGACATGCTCGATGCGATCCTGGAACGCCTGGTCGAGCGTGAGGAGCCGCTGGCATCGATCGTGGCTGCGGGGTTCGACCGCGAGGTGGTGACGCGGATCGATCGACTGCTCAACATCGCCGAGTACAAGCGGCGCCAGGCCGCCCCGGGCGTCAAGGTCACCGAGAAGAATTTCGGCCGCGACCGCCGCTATCCTATCACCAACAAGTTTCGCGATTCCGGCAAGGCGCTGCCGGAACCCGACGAAACGCTGGTTTCCCGCGCCAGCCGCGGGTCGGCGGAAGCTTTCGACGGCTAAGCTTTGATTCGGAAAGCCGACCGGATTAGCGCGCCGGGATAAAGGTCGGGCCCACCGAACGGATCGGCTTGTTGTCCGGCGCGGCGGCGGTTGAGTTGGCCGCGGGGGGCGATGCCTCGGGCGTCGCCGGCGCGGTGGCCGTGGTGCCTGCCGGCGCAGCCCCCTTCTTGGCAGCGGCGGCGGCCCCCTTGGTCGGCGCCCGCGACATCTTCTTGGCGCTCTCCTCGGTAACGATGATGTCGCCTTGCTGTTCGGCGGAGGCCTTATCGTCGATGGTCTTCAGGGCGTCGGACCAGGTCTGTCCGGCAGCCTTGCACGCACAGGATGGATTGAACTCCTGACGGTAGCGAAACGCATTCGGGGACGACGAATAGGGCTGGCCGTTGATCGACACCGCCTGATTCATGTCCTCGCCGGGATTGCGATAGCTGAAGAGGCTGGCCTCTGCCGCCGGGCATAGATTCTTGCAGGTCCTTTCGTCGTCGGGGAACCGGGCGGGTACGGTGGCGAACGAGATCGGAAAATAGAACCCGTCGCAGGTGCGGACGCAGACCGTGCGGTAGGTCCCGGATTGCGGACCGAGATCGACGCCGGGCGTCATCGGATTGTTATTGTTGTTGTTATTGCCGAACAGACTTTCCAGGAAACTGCCTGGCCCGCGCGCGGCGTTGGCATATTGCGGCCCGCAATTGTTCTGCGCCAGCGCGGCAAGGACCGAGCGGCGCTGACTGTCGCGCTCGCCGCCGCCGAAGCCGCCGCGCAGCCGCTCGAGGCTGGTGGTAATTTGTTCCAGATTGGCGCGCATCTGCTGAATCTGGTTGTTGACCGGACCGCATTGCGCCGACTG
>DATHHQ010000061.1:0-11308 GCA_035490095.1 Bradyrhizobium sp. | reverse complement strand
CCTGTAGCCACCCCGCCGGTATTGCGATGCGGCCGCATTCGATGCTGCAACGCAAGACCGCCGCGCGACATCCTGCGTATTCGATTACCGCCTGAAGCAGAACAACAGTGCTCGTTGACGGCTCGCGCGCACGAGCTATTCTGGGGTTGTCGGCACTGTATTTTTCATCTCTACCGGGTGCGGACGTGTTGCCGGGCGCTGTTACCCGAGGTGCGTCTGCAAGCGCCTGCCGGCAAAGTTGCTCTGCCTAGCCGAACTCCGTCGGCAAACGCGAGTAAGACAATGAACGGCGCCCCCGTAATTCATATCGTAGACGACGACACTTCGTTTCGGACTGCGATTTCACGCGTACTGAAGGTCTCCGGCTACGAGGTCGCAGACTATGACTCCGCGACCCGTTTCTTGCGCGCCATCGAGGACGCCAGACCCGGCTGCATTCTCCTCGACGTCAAAATGCCGGCCTTGGGTGGCCTGCAACTTCAAGAAGAGCTTGTGAAGCTGTCCCTCCGCTGGCCGATAATCTTTATGACAGGCCATGGCGATATTCCCACGAGCGTACGCGCCATCAAGGCCGGTGCGGAAGATTTCCTCTCCAAACCCGTATCCAAGCAAACGTTGCTTGAAGCGATCGAACGCGCGCTTCTTCGCCATGCGTCGATACAGCAGCACCAGGATCGGCTTAATTCGCTTAAATCCCTTATCTCAGCACTGACGGCACGGGAAAACGAGGTCTTTGCGCTAATGGTCCGCGGCAAGCTGAACAAGCAAATTGCCCATCAGCTCGGTACGTCTGAACGCACCATCAAAGCGCACCGGCACGTGGTGATGCACAAGCTGCGGGTTCAGTCATTTGCAGAGGCAGTCTCCATCGCGGAACGCGTCGGCCTTCTAGCTCCATCAGCGTCACCTGACGCAAAAGACGTTTCGTAGGGCTTTTTGGTCCCTATGCGTCCTCATCGCTGAGCCTCGCCGCTGGGTTGAGCAAATTCCGATTTGCCCCAAAGGACAATATCGCTCGAAGACCCACGGTGGTGTGTTGGCCCTGGGTGGATCACC
Organism: Bradyrhizobium sp.; assembly: GCA_035490095.1. Classification (GTDB taxonomy): domain Bacteria; phylum Pseudomonadota; class Alphaproteobacteria; order Rhizobiales; family Xanthobacteraceae; genus Bradyrhizobium. Next base: position 10,252 of record DATHHQ010000061.1, on the reverse strand, counting down.
TCACCGGGGGTTTTCCATGGCTATGCATCACCAGGTCGCTACTGCGGAGCAAAGGTCGTCCTTCACGCGGGAAAACACATCGTGTGGCGATCTCGTCGAACAAGCCGAAAAGCTGGCTCTCGTCGATGTAGATGAGCCACTTCACATTTCCGCGCTATGTCGCGTTCTTGCGGTGAGCGAGCGAACGCTTCGCAAGGCATTCCACAAGATCCGCGGCCTTCCACCGTGCCGGCATCTTCGAATGTTGCGGTTGTCCGAGGCGAGACGCGCGCTTTTGGCCGCGGACTACAAACGCATGACCGTGACCGAGATTGCGACCGGTTGTGGCTTCCTGGAATTGGGACGCTTCTCAGTCGAGTACCGCAAAGTGTTTGGCGAAAGCCCTTCCCAGACGCTGCGCGGCGCCACCGTGGGCAACCGGACCCTTCTGGTCAACCGTACTGTCCAAGACGGTCTCCCTTTCGGAATTTGAGGGACTGTTTTCTACAAGCCTTCTTGCGGCAAGTTTGAGTGACTTTAGAGCAACACGGCAGGAGCGATTTTGCGGGGCGCTACCTTAGGGCGAGACATTCAATCGCCGGTTGATACACTGTGATTCTCAGACAAGGAGGCAAGCGGATGGCGCGCTGCAGATCCGAACGAAGGTCTGGTTGCCGGTTAATTCACCCAGCTATTGGCGTGGCTCTATTGATGTTCGGATCTCTGTCCCAGGCGGCCTACGCCGACGAAGGCGGTGTTTCGTACTGGCTTCCGGGACGGTTCAGCAGCCTCGCGGCAACGCCCGAGGTGCCGGGCTGGTCCATGGCCGAGGTTTACTATCACACCACCGTATCGGCGTTTGGCGCCGTAGCCGCTGCAAGGGAGATTCAGATCGGCAGGTTCTCGCCGACAGTTAGCGTCAACTTCAATGCAAATTTGAATGCGCAGGGCGATCTCCTGCTGCTCAACCCGACCTACACGTTTGCAACACCCGTGCTGGGCGGGCAATTGGCCATCGGCGTGACCGGCCTGTTTGGCCGATCAGCTGCCTCCATCAACGGGACGCTCACGACAGGGTTAGGACCGTTTGCGATAACCCGCACGGGAAGCATCGGTGACTCCATCACCTCCGTCGGCGACCTGTATCCGCAGGCAACGCTGAAGTGGAACGCGGGCGTACACAATTTTATGACCTACGTGACGGGAGACATTCCGGTCGGCGCCTACGATCCGGCGCGCCTTGCCAACCTCGGCATCGGTCACGGCGCTATCGATGGCGGTGGCGGCTACACCTATTTCAATCCGGCGACGGGGCACGAATTTTCAGCTGTCGCGGGCTTTACCTACAATTTCAAGAACCAGGACACGCAATACCAGAACGGCATCGATTTTCACGTCGATTGGGGTGCTTCGCAATTTCTCTCGAAACAGATTTTCGTCGGCCTTGTCGGATATGCGTACCAGCAGGTCACCGACGATTTTGGCCAGCACCCGGCCTTGGGTGGATTTAGGTCTCGCGTTATCGGTATCGGCCCGCAGATCGGATATCTGTTCCCGGTGGGAGACATGCAGGGATATCTGAACCTGAAAGGGTATGGCGAATTCGATGCGGCCAATCGGCCGGCGGGATGGAATACGTGGTTGACGTTCTCGATCTCGCCAATGGCACCCGCCAGCACCGTGGCGCCAACGCGGCGGATCGTGACCAAGTAAGAAATTCATCTGCGCCAGCTTGTGCCCAAAATGGTTGGGTCCAGTGAATATCAGCCTGAAGGGACGCGGACGCCAATTTCTTGTGTTTCTTGCAGCAGTGATCGTTTGCTACGTCACTGTTAGCTACCTGATTTTGCCCGCGACATGGTCGCGCATCGAGCGTGAGCCCGGGCTTTCAAAGCGAGCAATGCTCACTGCAACGGCGCAGGGAATCCCGGGAGGTCCGATTAACGTCGGCCTCATCGGAACGCATGAAGACTTAATTCGCGCATTTCATGCCGCCGGTTGGTACCCGGCAGATCCCATTACATTGCGGACCAGCCTGGAAATCATAGGCAGCGTGTTGCTGGATCGGCCTTACAAGAGTGCGCCGGTGAGTCCGTTGTTCTTCGAAGGGCGCCATCAAGATCTGGCATTTGAAAAGGCCGAAGGGATCAGCGCCGATCGACGCCAGCATGTTCGGCTATGGTTGGTCCTCGCAAGTGGTGCCGATGCAGACCCCGTTTGGCTTGGAGCCGTAACTTTCGATAGCGGGGTTACTTTGAGCCGCGATACCGGCCAGGTCACGCATCGCATCGCTCCAGACATTGATAAAGAACGAGGCCGGCTAATTGGCGAACTTAATAACGCTCGTATGGTCACCACCCTTTATCAGATGAAGGGGATTGGCCCTACCCTCAATGGCCGGAACGGCGAAGGCGATTCCTACTATACCGACGGAGAGATATGGGTGGCGAGACTCGTCAGTGCTGGGAAAGAAACAGACAAGCTTGCTGAAATGCAGCCGGCACCCGCGTTGATTCAGATTAAGGATACAGTGTTTTCCTGGCGTTCTTCCAGCGATTGACCGCCCAGTCCGTGTGTTACTTGATTTGCACGGTTTCTACGCCAGCCGATCCACCGCGAAGCAGGGTCCGGCGATGGCTCATCAAGTATTGCAGCCTGAGGGCTGCAATACTTAGGGCGGCCATCTCGGTGCTGTCGGCGCCCTCGCCGTTCGCGTTCCTGGCGAGTTCTGCCTTCAGCATATCATCGATCCGCTTCTCGATTTCTTCCAGCTCCGCCTCGGTCCTGGCGCCCTTGATCTCATTGCCGAGCTCATACAGCGGCTCGATCATGCTTTGAGAGGCAATTCCCGAGCCGGCAAAGCGCCACGCGGCAATGATGATCGAGATCAGCGATCCCAGCAGCAACGACCCATAATAAAGTTTGTCGTCATATTTATCGAGGAAGCTCTGCTGGTTTCCGTTGTAGTAGGTGGCGGCGCCGGGATGGATCGGAATCAGCGCGTCAGCATCGGTGCTAGGCGCAGCCGCCTGCGCCAATATCGGATATTGCGACAACAGGTCCCGCCGGACGTCGACCAGGGATTGTGTCAAGTCGGTGATGTCGTCGGCACTCACAGACTTGTTGGCGACCAGAAAGTATGAAACGCGGAGCGACGTCAGGTCGTCGGACGGCACGGGCGGCGCTCCCCGCAGGGTACCCTTCGGGATGTCGTAACTTTCGTAATACTGCGCGACGTTCGCGACAGCTCCGGCAGAGGCGATTTCGATCAGTTTTGGCGCCGATCCCTTGGCTTCACTTTTCTGGAAGAATTGCCGGGCTTTCGCGAGATATTTCTCGGTCAGAGGAACCACCGCAAGAAGGGCATGGACCTGCCCGGATGAAAGCTTGGCCGCACTTTCGGTAATGGCGACATCCTGGAAGGTGACCTTGGCGTGGTCGAACTGATACACTTGCTTCAGGGCTTCAACGACCGGCAGGTTAATCGCTCCTCCGACGACCCCGATCGTCGTATTGCGCAGATCGCCGAGACTATCGGCGCTCGCAGCCGATGGCGCCACGAGCAGAACCACGCCGTGGGTCAGAAGCAGCACAGCCCTTGCATCCGCGAGGCCGCCGGTATCGCCGCGAACAATGGCAAGGTCGGCTTTGCGCGCGGCGAGCATTTCGGATGCTTTCGCCGACGTCCCGGTGTCGACGACCTTCAATCGAATGTGGGCGTTCGATGCCGTCAGGCGCGCGGATACTGCCGAGATCAGTGCCAAGGCCTCGCCGTCGGCGGATCCTGCGGCCACGGTCAGATAAACCGGCTTGGCGAAGTAGTGATAGCAGAACCACCCGCCGCCGATGACCGCGGCGGTCACGAGCCCCACGATTGTTACCCGCAACCATCGAGGCCACACACTAATTGCGAGGCTCGTCGTGGCGTCACGGTGCGAGAGCCAGCGTAAGCCCCGACACACCCAGCGAAACGTTCAGGCCCGCCTGCCCCTCGACCGATAGTGGCTGCAGGGCAATCGTACGGTTTGAACCGCCAAACAGGACATTGGCTCCGACTCCCACTCCAACCGCGATGTCGCCGCTGGCGCCCATATATTCGCCGGCCAGCGCCCCGATCGGCGCCCCATGACTTGGGGCAAACACACCCCAGGCCATGACACCGCCGGCAGTGACCCCGAGTTCGAGTCCCACCGTGTTCATAACTCCATTATAGTTTTGAGGCGGATAAGCGCCACTAGGAGCAAAACGGCAACTCATCCGCTGACTTTCTGCGACAATGAGGCCGATACTCGGAGCGAGGTTGCAGCTCAACATGCCGACTTGCACGCCCGGAGGAGGTTGTTGCGAGTAGGCAAACGTGGCGCCGAAAAGCACCAGCATTGACGCGCTCGCTATCTTACCAAGACGATGCCAAAGCATGATCAATCACTCTCTGCGAGCGTCGAGCAGCTCGCTGTCAAGGTGAGGCCACGGGGCAGTTGCGATCTGCATCTATACGAACCTGCACGATTGCCTGCCTATGCAAAATCCGACAGCGAGTAGAACTCACTCGTGAAGTTGGCCAGGCCCGATGGAGGTGTCTGATTTTGCATAGTCGCTCAAATCGATCGTGCGTAACGTGCTCAGCAATTCCAGGTGGCGCACTTGTGCTCGAGTACGAGCTGCAAAGAAGAAGGACTGGCAAAATGCTGACAAAACGCGATCTCCTTCGTTCCGCCGGGCTGGCGGCCATGACGACCATGACCGCAAGGTCGATCCCCGCGCTGGCTCAAGCCAACGCCGAGCGCCCTGGCTTCCTCAAGGCAAAAGACATCGCCGAGCAAGGCTTCATCTTCGGCCTGCCGATCGTGATGAACTACGGCATCATGTACGAGTTTGCGATCGATCGCAGTTCGAGCCAGTTCAAGGCGCCGTTCAACCAGTTCAAGAACGACCCCAACGTCTTCACTTATAAGGACACTGCCGTCATCACGCCGAACAGCGACACGCCCTATTCGATAGGGTGGATGGACTTACGCGCAGAGCCCATCGTGCTTTCGGTCCCGGCGGTGGACCCGAAGCGCTACTATTCGGTCCAGCTCTGTGACGGCAATACCTACAATTACGGCTACATCGGCACCCGCGCCACCGGAAGCGAGGCCGGCGATTACATGGTTGTCGGTCCGGACTGGAAGGGCGCAACGCCGCCCGGGATCAAGAAGATGTTCCAGTCGAGCACCCAGCTGTCGATCGTCATCTTCCGCACCCAGCTTTTCGATCCCGGCGATATCGACAACGTGAAGAAGGTGCAGGCCGGCTACAAGATGCAGCCGCTTTCCGCCTATCTGAAACAGACGGCTACGACGGCCTCGGCGGCGATCGACTTCCCGAAAATCGACAAGGAGCTCGTGAAGACGAATTTCTTCGAGTATCTCGATTTTGCGCTGCAGTTTGCCCCCGCGCAAGAGAACGAGAAGGAAATACGCGCCGCGCTTGTCAAGATCGGCGTCGGGCCGGGCAAGACCTTTGACTTCAAGGACCTCCCGCTGGAGCAGAAGCTCGAAGTCGGGCTCGGCATGAAGGAAGGCGAGAAGAAGGTCGAGGAAGGCGTCGCCAAGGCCGGCACGACGATCAACGGTTGGCAGGTCAGCGCGCTGCCCGGCGACAACGCGCACTACAATGGTGACTGGCTGAAGCGCGCGGTCGCGGCCAAGGCCGGCATCTATGGCAACAATCCGGCTGAAGCGACCTACCCGCTCACCCGCGTCGACGGCGACGGTCAGACGCTCGACGGCAGCAAGCACAACTACACCCTGACGTTCCCACCGGGCCAGCAGCCACCGGTCAACGCGTTCTGGTCGCTCACCATGTATGACGGCAAGTCGCAGCTTTTGATCGAAAATCCGATCAACCGCTATCTGGTCAACTCGCCGATGTTGCCGAACATGAAGACCGACGCGGATGGATCGCTGACGCTGTACATCCAGAACAAGTCGCCGGGCGCGGACAAGGAAACGAACTGGCTGCCAGCGCCGAACGACACGATCTACCTCGTCATGCGGCTCTACTGGCCGAAGACGGAGTCACCCTCGATCCTGCCCCCGGGTGAAGGCACCTGGAAGCCGCCGGGCATCAAGCGGGTGTCGTAGAGCATTTGCGAACTCGCACTGCGCCAATTTCGGAACGCGCACTTGAACCCAAGCGATGAAGACAGAGGAGTGTTCACATGATCACGAAACGCGATCTTCTCCGTTCCGCAGCTCTGGCTGCACTCATCGCGGCCTGCACCGCGCTGGCACTGCCTCACCTAGCCGCCGCTCAAACCGCGCCGGCAATCCCTCCTGCGCTCAGCACGCCGGACAAGGTCGAGACGCGCATCGGCACGCTCGACTTCAAGGACGGCATGCCGAGCAAGGACACCATCGCCAAGATCTATGACAACCGGGATTTCACGCAAGCGTTCGCGGCGTTCGCCAACACCCTTCAAGGGGTCAGCATACGCGCCCTCCACAAGGGCCTTCTGAGCGCCGGGGTCAAGGATAACGAAGTTCTTGTGTTCTCCGAGCTGATGGATGCCAAGTCGCTGTTCCTGACGGCCAATGCGGACACCGTCTACTCCATGGGCATGCTCGATCTGACCAAGGGTCCCATGGTGCTAGAGGTACCACCCAAGGCGCTTGGCGCGATCGATGACTACTGGTTCCGCTGGGTCGTCGATATCGGTCTGCCTGGGTCCGATCGCGGCGAGGGTGGCAAATATCTCATCCTGCCGCCCGGCTACGATGGTCCGCTGCCAGATGGATTCAATATCGCCCGCGCCCGGACCAGCCTCGTCATATGGTTCGCTCGCTCGTTCCTGGAGAACAACGACCCGAAGCCCGTGGCCGAAGCGATCCGGAAGTTCACCAAGGTCTATCCATACGAGGCCGGCGGCGTCGGGACCCCCATCGCGGAATTCCTGAGCGGCAAAGCCAAACTTGGAAAAGTCACGCCACCGCCGCCGACCGTGTTCCACGAGGGCACTGGCAAGGTGATGAACACCATCCCGCCCAACGACTTCAGCTTTTACGAAATGCTCAATGAGGTCGTGCAGCAGGAGCCTGCAGGGTCGCTCGACCCCGAGTTGATGGGCCCGATTGCCGCCATCGGCATCATCAAGGGCAAACCCTTCGCGCCGGATGCGCGGATGAAGAAGATTCTCACCGAAGCGCTTGCGCTCGCCAACGCCCACTCGCGCACCCTGTTCATGGCCCCTCGCGATCCGACTTTGTACTACTACCCCGGCTCGGGTTGGCAGAACATGCTGTTCGAAGTCGGCTACGAGTTCGAGACGCCGATCCCGCTGATTACCCCCGAGGGCGTCAAGCCGTTCCCACCCACCGGCTATCGCACGCTCGACGCGCGGACGGACTTCTTCTACGGCGTCACCGGGATCACGCCCGCGATGGCCATGCGCCTACCCGGCATCGGCTCGACCTACCTGTGGACGATGGTCGATGCAGGCAAGGAGCCCTTCGACGGCGCCAAAAGCTACAAGGTGACGCTACCGAAGGACATCCCCCAGGCAAACTTCTGGTCGTTCACGCTTTACGACAACATGTCGCGCTCGATGCTCGACACACCTCAGCGCTACCCGCGCGCGGGCAGCCAGAGCTTCCCGTCGCCCGCCGCTGAAGCGAACGCCGACGGCACCACGACGGTCTACTTCGGCCCGACGCAGCCAGCGAACGTCAAACGGGGCAACTGGATTCAGACCATGCCCGGCAAAGGCTTTATCCCGTGCCTGCGGCTCTACAGTCCGCTTGAGCCGTTCTTCGCCAAAACCTGGCGGCCGAGCGAGGTCGAACTCGTTCTGTGAATCCAAAACCATGGAGCGATCAAGGGGCCCAAAAATGGCAGCACACCAATGGGTTACCGAAGGGCTAGGGGCCAGTGGTGCTCAGCGTCATTTATCTCCATTCGCCAGCGCAGAAATTCGCGCTATACTTATCGTTGCGCGCCGGAAACCTGCAACCAGTGCCACGCAAGTCGCAGGCGGTGACAAGACAGTTTTAAAATTGCGGAGCGTAACCGAGCGAAAAACAATCAAAGATGGGAGGCGACGATGAAGCGGACGTCTAAGCAACGCTGTCTCGCAGCGACCGTATTGGGAGCCGGACTTGTCTGCCTCATTGTTTCGCCCGTGTTCGCCCAGGGCAATCCCGAGCGCAACGCCTATTTTGGCGAGACGCATGTTCACACCAGCTGGTCGCTCGACGCCTGGATGATGGGCAATCGGATCACAGATCCCGGCGATGCCTACAAATATTTCAAGGGCGAGACGATCAAGCATCCACTCGGCTACGACATCAAGATCGATACGCCGCTCGATTTCGCCGGCGTCACCGATCACTCGGAGTATGTCGGCGTGATGAAGTTGGCCAATGAGCCGGGTTCGCCCATCAGCAAGAATTCTGCCGCGGCGCCGCTTGTCATGAAGAACCGCAGTCCTGAAGAGGTTCAAAGAGTCTACCTTTACGCTGTAAAGTTGGTCAGCGGCGCGCCGGTCGCGGCGCTCGCGAGTCCCGAGATCGCGCATACGGTCTGGGAACAGAACATCGGACTCGCGGACAAGGCCAACGAACCGGGCAAGTTCACCGCCTTCTGCAGCTATGAGTGGACATCCATGCCGAACAACATGAATCTCCACCGCAACATCTTCTTCAAGGATTGCACCCATGTGCCGGCGATGCCGTACAGTTCGCTTGAGTCGTCTGACCCGACCGACCTCTGGACCTGGATGGACGGACAGCGCAAGGCGGGTAACGAGCTTCTCGCCATCTCGCATAATGCCAACCTCTCGGACGGGCGCATGTATCCGACCGACGTCGACCTTAAGGGGCGGCCGATCGACAAGACTTACGCTGAATCCCGGATGCGCAATGAACCTCTGATCGAGATCAAGCAGATCAAGGGACAATCGGAAACCCACCCTCTGCTCTCGCCCAATGACGAGTTCGCCAACTTCGAGATCCTTACTTATCTCCTGGGTAATCCGGATGGCCGCATTCCGCATGTCATCGGCAGCTATGCCCGCCAGGCGCTGAAGGATGGGCTCGCACTCCAGGACACCAAGGGCTTCAACCCCTACAGGTTCGGTTTCGGCGCCGCCGCCGACTCGCACGACACGGGGGTGGCTTATCGCCAGGATAACTTCTTCGGGGGCCACGGCATCGCCGACGGAACCATCGAGACACGCATGTCGGGCCGTCTGTTCGCCGGGATGGATGTGCGCCACGAAGGCCCTGCCGGGCTTACCGGCGTGTGGGCGGAGGAGAACACGCGCGAGTCGATCTTCAACGCCATGAAGCGCAAGGAGACCTTCGCGGTCAGCGGACCGCACATCAAGGTTCGCTTCTTCGGCGGCTGGAGCTATGCCGAGACAGCGACGGCCGAGCAGCGGCGGGCATTCTGGAAGTTCGTGCCGGACTGGATCAAGGACCGCGATTGGATCAAGGCCGCCTATGCCCAGGGCGTGCCGATGGGCGGAGACATGGCTCCGATGCCCGGAGGCGACAAGGCGCCGTCATTCGCCATGTGGGCGGTCAAGGATCCCACGTCCGGCAATCTCGACCGTATCCAGATCATCAAGGGCTGGACCAAGAGCGGCCAGAGCTTCGAGAAAATCTTCGACGTCGCCTGGGCAGGTGACCGTGAGCCCGACAAGTGGACCGGTGTCGTGCCGCGGATCGAAAGTACCGTCGACATCGAAAAGGCCACATACACGAACAGCACCGGCGCCGTCGAATTGAAGACGGTGTGGACCGATCCCGAGTTCGATCCGAGCGTTCCGGCGTTCTACTATGCGCGCGTGCTCGAGGTTCCGACGCCGCGCTGGACGACGATCCAGGCCGCGAAGCTCGGTATCGCTCCGCCCGACGTGGTGGCGACAACCGTCCAGGAGCGGGCGTGGAGCTCACCGATCTGGTACAGCCCGACCACTGAGGCGCAGAAAGTCGCCAAAAATGGTCCCACCATCAACGATCTCAAGAAACAGGGAGCAGTCGCCCTCAACGATACTCAGCTGAAGGCGCTCGTCGTCAACAAGTCCCCGTGGCTGCAGAACAACGTGACCGGCACGAAGTTCAGGATTATCTATAGCGCGTCGGGAATTGCCAATGCCACGCAAACGCTCACGCCGATCGACCCGGGCTACGTCACGGCGAAACTTGCGCAAAATCAGGGCCAGAGCCTGATCGAAAACGGCGGCAGCGCCATCCAGCCGAGTGCTGTCGGCGATACGGCGCAGAGCGGC
>DATHHQ010000060.1:0-15804 GCA_035490095.1 Bradyrhizobium sp. | reverse complement strand
CCTTGTGGGGGAGAGCTGGAGAGAGGGGTAAGCCGCAAACGCCGGAGCCTGCGGCTTACCCCTCTCCCTAACCCTCCCCCACAAGGGGGGAGGGAACGGTGCTGCGTCCGTGGCGAGTACTGCGTCTCTTGACGTGACCGCCCGGCCATGGTGTTTACCGGCCCATGAGCACCATCGTCCGCCCATCCCGTCTCTGGTGGCGCACCTCTTAAGAGGTGGCTGGTGCGATTTCATTTTCTTCAATCGTCGAAGGCCGTCATCGCAGTGCGACGGCCTTTCGTTTGTCCTGTGTGGCGTTCCCTCCGCAAGTTTCGTAAGAGGATCACATGAACAGGACAGCGTTCTCCCTGCCGGCCCATAGCGAATATCGCAGCCATGGCGGCCTTCTGGTGTCGCGATCGGTGGAGCAATTCACCGGCGGCGCCAACAAGCTCGATGACCTGATCGAGTTGCTCGATCGCCGCCGCGGCGTGGTGCTGTCGTCGGGCACCACGGTGCCGGGCCGCTATGAGAGTTTCGATCTCGGCTTTTCCGATCCGCCGTTGCGGCTGGAAACCACCGGAGCCAACTTTTCGCTGCAAGCGCTGAACGCGCGCGGCGAGGTGCTGATCGCGTTCCTCGGCGATACGCTGCGCGAGCCTTGCGTCGTCATCACCGAGAGCAACGCAACGCGGCTCGCCGGTCATATCGTGCGTGGCGCGGCGCCGGTCGATGAAGACCAGCGCACCCGCCGTGCCAGCGTGATGTCACTGGTGCGCGATCTCGTCGCGGCGCTCGGTGCCAATGACGATCCGCTGCTCGGCCTGTTCGGGGCGTTTGCCTACGATCTGGTGTTCCAGATCGAGGATCTCGTGCAGAAGCGCGCGCGCGAGAATGACCAGCGCGATATCGTGCTTTACGTGCCGGATCGCCTGTTGGCTTATGACCGCGCCACCGGGCGTGGCGTGGTGCTGAGCTATGACTTTTCCTGGAAGGGGAAGTCGTCAGAGGGGCTGCCACGCGAGACGCCGGAAAGCGGCTACGCCAAAACGCCGCGGCAGGGATTTTCCGATCACGGGCCCGGCGAATATCAGGCCACGGTCGAAACCGCGCGTGCGGCGTTCGCGCGCGGCGATCTGTTCGAGGCGGTGCCGGGTCAGCTGTTCGCCGAACCCTGCGAGCGCTCGCCGGCGGAAGTGTTCCAGCGGCTGTGCCGGATCAATCCGTCGCCCTACGGCGCCCTGATGAATCTGGGAGACGGCGAATTCCTGGTGGCGGCGTCGCCGGAGATGTTCGTCCGTTCTGACGGCCGGCGAGTCGAGACTTGTCCGATCTCCGGTACCATCGCGCGCGGCGTCGATGCGATCGGCGATGCCGAACAGATCCGGCAATTGCTGAATTCCGAGAAAGACGAATTCGAACTCAATATGTGCACCGACGTCGACCGCAACGACAAGGCGCGGGTCTGCGTGCCCGGCACCATCAAGGTCCTTGCGCGGCGGCAGATCGAGACCTACTCGAAACTGTTTCACACCGTCGATCATGTCGAAGGCATTTTGCGGCCGGGCTTCGACTCGCTCGATGCATTCCTCACCCACGCCTGGGCGGTGACGGTGACCGGCGCGCCGAAATTGTGGGCGATGCAGTTCGTCGAGGATAACGAGCGTTCGTCGCGGCGCTGGTATGCCGGCGCGATCGGCGCCGTGAATTTCGACGGCAGTATCAATACCGGGCTGACTATCCGCACCATCCGGATGAAGGACGGCCTTGCCGAAGTGCGGGTCGGCGCGACCTGCCTGTTCGACTCAGACCCGGCCGCCGAGGACCGCGAATGCCAGGTCAAGGCCGCGGCGCTGTTTCAGGCGCTGCGCGGCGATCCACCGAAGCCGCTGTCGGCGTTTGCGCCGGATGCCACCGGCTCGGGCAAGCGGGTGCTGCTGATCGATCATGACGACAGTTTTGTTCATATGCTGGCGGATTATTTCCGTCAGGTCGGCGCTACCGTCACCGTGGTCCGGCACATTCACGCCCAGGAAATGCTGAAGCAGGACGGCTGGGATTTGCTGGTGCTGTCGCCGGGTCCGGGCCGGCCGGAAGATTTTGCAATCTCCAGGACGTTCGGTGCGGCGCTGGATAAGAATCTGCCGATCTTCGGCGTCTGCCTCGGCGTGCAGGCGATCGGCGAATATTTCGGCGGCCAGCTCGGCCAGCTCGGCCAGCCGGCGCATGGGCGGCCGTCGCGAATCCAGGTGCGGGGCGGGCGGTTGATGCAGAACCTGCCCAATGAGATTGTGATCGGCCGTTACCATTCGCTCTATGTCGAGCGCGACAGTATGCCCGATGTGCTCAATGTGACCGCGAGCACCGAGGACGGCGTCGCGATGGCGATCGAGCACAAGACCTTGCCGGTCGGCGGCGTGCAGTTCCACCCGGAATCGCTGATGTCGCTTGGCGGCGAAGTGGGTCTGCGGATCGTGGAGAACGCGTTCCGGCTTGGCGTGAGGATAAGTTAATGCAAAGTGTGACGCATGTCATTCGGGATGGTGGGTCAGCGCCAGACCCCAGATGTGCAAATGCACATCGGGGAATCTCGAGATTCCGGGTTCAATGCTTCGCATTGCCCCGGAATGACAATTGAAAAGAGACAGCCATGACTTTTGAATATGATTTGAAGGCCGCCATCCGCACCATTCCGGATTACCCGAAGCCTGGGATCCTGTTTCGCGATATCACCACGTTGCTCGGTGACGCGCGCGCGTTCCGCCGCGCGGTCGACGAACTGGTGCAACCGTGGGCGGGCAACAAGATCGACAAGGTGGCGGGCATCGAGGCGCGCGGCTTCATTCTCGGCGGCGCGGTGGCGCATCAGGTCTCCGCCGGCTTCGTGCCGATCCGGAAACGAGGCAAGCTGCCGCATACCACCGTGCGCATCGCTTACTCGCTGGAATATGGCCTCGACGAAATGGAGATGCACGCCGACGCCATTCTTCCCGGTGAGCGCGTGATCCTGGTCGACGACCTGATCGCCACCGGCGGCACCGCGGAGGGCGCGGTCAAGCTGATGCGCCAGATCGGCGCCAACGTGGTGGCGGCCTGCTTCATCATCGACCTGCCGGACCTCGGGGGTGCCGCCAAATTGCGGGCGATGGACGTGCCGGTGCGAACGTTGATGGCGTTCGAGGGGCATTGAGGTTTTTGAACCCCTGCGTCGTCCCGGCGAACGCCGAATGACGTGTTGAGCTTCACCTCTTCTGCTCGATCAGGTCCAGTTCGAGATCGCGAAAGGTGATGTAATTCTCGCGAATCCATTCATGCAGTTCGCTCGATGAATCTTTTTCGCTGCGCAGATAGGCGGTGAATGAGAACGTCAGCCGGTCGACATAGTTCTTCAGAAACGCTTGCAGCGCGGCGATGCGAAGTATCCGTCCGTGGGCGCCGAAGCCCGGAGGCAGTTCGCCGCGCAGCACGTAATCGTTTCCGATGGTCACCATGGCGGTGGCGGGGATCTGTTCCTGCAGCATGGCCTGGCCGCGCAACGAGGCGCGGTCGGTATCCGCGACGAACAGGATGACCGGCGCGACGCCGCGCCGCGCCGCTTCCTTGATGAATCCGATTTCCTCGGACATCGTGAAGAATTCGTCGAACGCATGAAAACCGAGATCGATCACCTTGGCGATCCCGTCATTGACGATCAGGCGGTCCATCAGCGCCATTTTCCCGTAGGTATCGTCGATCTCGGCGGTCTCGGTGATATCAGGCAGATAATCGAGCAGCGACGGCTCTTTCAGATTGATGTCGAATGCGACGACCTCGCCGTTTTTCAACAACAGGAATTCGGTCAACAGCCGCGAGACCAGCGTCTTGCCGACCAGCGGGCGCGGCGAGCAGATGATGTAGACAAACGTCTGGCGCATCGGCCTATATCCACCAGTGTCCTGAATCGGAAAATTCGCCGGCCCCGCTGCAGAACCCTTGGCGAGCTTCAGATTTAAAGAGACACTAGAAATCCATGGTTCTAGTGTGGTTTTGGTTCAGAAGTTCTCTGGATGATTTTGCGGCAGGCGATGAAGAGAGCTTCTCAAGCACCACACCAGTTTAGCCGCCCAATCCAGCCAAATGGCGATCCCGCGCGCAATTATTTTTCGCCCGAGATGCGCGGGGCCGCTTTGCCGGAACTGACGAGGTCGGTCAGCTTGATGCGATCGAATTCGCTCCACACATTGGCCAGCCAGTGGCGGACATAGCCGCGCAGCACGAACGAATAGTTCGCGGCCTCGTCGTTGAGTCCCTTGTTGGCGACGAATTTGAGGAACGGCACCGAGGCGACTTCGACCTGCTCATAGGCCATTTCGTTGAGTTTGGGGATGGTGAGCTCGGTGGCGTCCTTGATGCGGTGGAAATAGGAATTGTAGGTCGCCTGATCCCACTCGAAGAAGCTGGTGTTGTTGATAAAGTTCTTCACCAGGAAATATTTTGCACCCTGCATGAAATTCGCGGTCTCCGCGATTTCGTCCAGCGAGGCGATCGACGAGCCGAGGATGTGGAACACGGCAAAGGTGATCTGGCCCGACTTCGCGGCGTCGAGGAAGCCGATGTCGCGCAACGCGGCCAGCGAAGGCGACAACAGACCGGCGCGGACGTCGATCACGGTGACGGAGGGTCCTGACGAATTCAGCGTATCGAAGATCTTCATCTGGTCCGAAGTCGTCGTCATGTCGACGATCTCGGTGAACTCGGGATGAAAGCGCTTCAGCGTGCCGCGTGGGGATTCGGTGTCGAAGGCGCGGGTAGGCACGTTGTTGGCACTAAAATAATCAAGCAAGGTCCGCGAGACCGTGGTCTTGCCGACCCCGCCCTTATCCGCGCCTACCACAATCACTACCGGCTTCGCCATGATCTTCCCTTACGCGCAATTCCTGATTGAGGCATCATCCTAGAACCAACGGAGGCCGTCTGTCCGGGAAAGCCCGGGATCGACCCTGGATCATGCCCTTTGAACCCCACTGGAGCGATCCGAACGCCCCCAAGCCCTGCTTTGGGCGTGAACATGGCAGAAACAAGGGAGAATTCAATTTATTAGGCTGCCATTAGGGCTAATCCTTCCGATGTCGTTAACGCATGGAGGTCGGGGCGGGGCAGATGCTCAGACATGTCTGCCCCAGGGGCCTGGCGACGGGCCGGCATCGCTCCATGGGCCTCGTCGCAGCGGCGGCGGGACGGTGTCCGCGGGTGCCGGTTGCTGGGGTCCCTCGTCCGACTCATCAGCCCTGTCAGACGGCAGAGCCAGCCGTCCGGGATCGTGTCCACCGGCGAACTTCACCAGCGCCTGGACCCGGGAATCCACCGAAGGATGGGTCGCAAACAGATCGGCAAAACCCTCGCGCGGGTTATCGACGCATAACTCCATCACCGCCGAGGTCGCTCCGGGAAGCTCGCCCCGGTTCTCGATCTTGCGTAGCGCCGAGATCATGGCATCGGGATTCTTCGTCAGTTCGACCGACCCGGCGTCGGCCAGCAGCTCGCGCGACCGCGACAGCGCCAGCTTCACCACCTGCGACAACAGCCAGGCCAGCATGATCAGCACCACCGCGAGAATGACGACAAAGATCGCGCCGCCGGAGCCTTTGCTGTCGCGGTCTGAGGAAGAGGATGAAGATGAAGATGAGGACGAGGACGAAGAGGAAGACGACCAGGACGATCCGCCGCCGCTGGAATTCCACTGCAGGTTGGTGAACATCCGGAAAAACAGCTCGCCGAAGAAGCCGACCACGCCAGCAATGATGACTGCGATCACCATCAGTTGCACGTCGCCGTTGCGGATGTGGGTGAGCTCGTGGCCCAGCACCGCCTCGATCTCCTGATCGTTGAGCGCCTTCAACAGGCCCGAGGTGACGGTGACGGCATATTGCCGCGGGTTGAGCCCGGTCGCGAACGCGTTCAATGCCTCGCTGTCCATCACCTTGAGTTTCGGCATCGGGAGACCGCGCGAGATGCAGAGATTTTCCAGGAGATTGTAGAGCCGGGGCTGCTGCTGCCGGGTGACGTCTTCGCCGCCGGTAACGGCGTCGATCATCGACTGATGGAAGAAATATGCGATCACGATCCAAAGCGCCGCTGCTCCGGTCGCATAAGGAAAAGCCTTCACCAGGTCGCGCGATGCCGCCGCCAGGTAATAGTCGACCGACGCGTCGCTATTGATCACCACCTCCGCGATCAGCGCGCCGGCGTAAACCAGCACGTAGATCAGCAGGAACAGCCCGGCGAGCAGCAGCATCGAACGAAACCTGTTCGATGCGATGTGCGTGTAAAGACCATAGGCGGCCATGAGGCGCTTCCGCTAAGCACAGTCATTCCGGGGCACGCCAACGGCGTGAACCCGGAATCCGGAGATTCGTGGGTCGGATGAGATTCCGGGTTCGTCGCGTTGCGACGCCCCGGAATGACGAGCGGGGGCAATCATCAGCTCAGAATTTCACCGTCGGCACCGCCTCGACTTCGCTGCGCGTGGCGCCGAGATCGAAGAAGTCCTTGCGGGTGAAGCCGAACATGCCGGCGAACAGCGCGGCGGGCATCTGCTGGATGCCGGTATTGTATTCCTGGACGGCGTTGTTGAAGAAGCGGCGGCTGGCTGCGATCTTGTTCTCGAGATCGGACAACTCGCTCGCCAGCTGCTGGAAATTGGCGTTGGCCTTGAGATCCGGATAGGCCTCGGACAGCGCGATCAGCTTGCCGAGCGCGCCGCTCAACTGGTTTTCAGCGGCGGCGACCTGTCCCGGTCCCTGCGCCGACATCGCGGCATTGCGGGCCTTCACCACGTCATCGAGCGTGCCGCGCTCGTGCGCGGCATAGCCCTTCACGGTCTCGAGCAGGTTGGGGATCAAATCGTGGCGCTGCTTGAGCTGCACGTCGATGTCGGCAAAGGACTGGCCGACGCGCTGACTGAGCGCGACCAGGCGGTTATAGGCCGCAAACGCGAAAAACACGAGAATGACGATAACGCCGATAACGATCCAGCCGGTCGACATGGCAGAACTCCCGATGAGGCGACGAATGAGCACAGCCTAGACGAAAGATCGGCGCGCGTCAGGGGCCCCGATCAGGGTGCCGTCCGAATTAGTCGCTATGGGAGGAGGGTACGTTCAACCGTCCGTGAGGTCTCACGCCGAAACCAATCCGGTGAGACGTGTGTCCGCATCGGATGTGTCACCAGGACAAGCGCTGGAGCCCCGAAAATTATTCCGCGGATGTGTTGCCGATGTCGAAAACGGTGTCGCCCCAATTGTATTTTCGAAAGCGCGCATAGGCGATCTTGTCGCGGCGGGGCGCGATGCTGCTCACAACGCCGTGAGGCGTGCAGAGTTTTGCGGTGACCGCGATCTTGGTGATGACGGGTTGCGCCAGCACGCGGGCGCGATGCAGCGCGACCGGCGCGCGCGTCAGCGCGACATAGATGAATTTTTCATCCTCATAGGGAAGTTCTGCGGACTTGATTTGTTTGTGCGCGCGCGATCGCGGCAGGCGTTGTGTGAAGTGACACCAGTCCGGCGCAGTCAGCGGGCACGCGCCGTCGTGCGGACAGGGGGCAGCGACATGCGCGCCCCACGCGATCAGTTGTCGCCGCGCGGTGAGGATCCTTGCACATCCTGCCGGTGTGCCGGGTTCGACGATCAGCAGCGTATCGCGGGTTTTTGTCCACATCAGCTCGGTGAGCGCGCTTTGTTCCGCGTCGCTTACCTCGGCCATCACATAGCTTGCCACCACCAGATCGGCGGCCTCGGCATCAGCCAGCGCGGCGCGGGCGTCGCCGCGCTGGTATGTCATATCGCGCAGGCGCGCGCTGCCGCGGCCAATATCCAGCGCCAGTGCGCGCAGGGCGTGGTTGGCATCCAGCAGCGTGAAGCTTTTCAGCGACGAGAAGGCCTCGGCCGCCGCCCATGTCGCGGTACCCGGACCGGCGCCGACATCGAGCAGGCTGGCCGGCGCGAAGTGAGGCGTGATCTCGCGGAGCGCGTTCAGACTTGCGGTCACCGCGGCATAGGTCGCGGGCATCCGTACCAGCGCATAAGCCAGTGCGTCGATTTCCGTCCGGATCGTTCCGGAGCCGCCGCCATCGCGGTAGGTCTGCGAGATCAGCGCGGCGCGTCCGGCCGCGTCGTTGCGCGACAGGCCTTGCAACCTGGCGTCGAGGGCGGCTTTCAGTTCGACTGGAAGGTCGGGAGAGGTCATTTCGTTTTCTTCCCCTCTCCCCTTGTGGGAGAGGGTGGCCGCGATGCGAAGCATCGCGGACGGGTGAGGGGTTACGGTCTCTCGATCTGAAGAGACCCCTCATCCGGCACGGACTTCGTCCGCGCCACCTTCTCCCACAAGCGGAGAAGGGAAGAGAGAGATCACGCCACGTGCTGATCGAGGATTTTCACAGCATCTTCGAGGTCGACCGACACCAGTTGCGATACGCCGCGTTCGGCCATGGTGACGCCGAACAGCCGGTTCATCCGCGCCATCGTGATCGGATTGTGCGTGATGATGATGAAGCGCGTCTCGGTTGAAGCGGTCATCTCGTGCAGCAGGTTGCAGAACCGCTCCACGTTGTGATCGTCGAGCGGCGCGTCGACTTCGTCCAGCACGCAGATCGGCGACGGGTTGGTGAGGAACACCGCGAAGATCAGCGCCAGCGCGGTCAGGGCCTGCTCGCCGCCTGACAGCAGCGACAGCGTCTGCGGCTTCTTGCCGGGCGGCTTGGCGATGATTTCAAGCCCGGCCTCGAGCGGATCGTCGCTCTCGATCAGGTGCAGCGCCGCCTCGCCGCCGCCGAACAACTCCACGAACAGCCGCTTGAAATGGCCGTTGACGACTTCGAACGAGGTCAAGAGCCGCTCGCGCGCCTCGCGGTTGAGGCTTTGGATACCCTGGCGCAGCCGCTTGATGGCTTCCACCAGATCGTCACGCTCCGTCGTGAGCGAGGTGTGCTGGGCTTCGACCTCGCGCAGCTCTTCCTCGGCGCGCAGATTGACGGCACCCAGCCGCTCGCGATCGCGGCGCAGTTTATCGAGGCTTTCTTCGATCTCCGCGAGCGGCGGCAGCTCCGTGCCGGGCTCGATCTCGGCCATCGCGGCGACGCCTTGCGGCTCGACTTCCAGCATGTCGTGGATTTCGCGCTCGACGTCGGCGAGGCGGCGCTTGGCGCCATCCATGCGCTCTTCGGCGCGGGCGGTGGTTTCGCGCGCGCTCGACAACGCCTCGAGCGAAATCTTGGCGGCGCGGTCGGTTTCGGCCATCAAGCTCTCGGCGCTCGCCAGCGCATCGGCGGCAACGCGGCGGGCGGTTTCGGAGGATTCGATCTCGCCGATCAGCGCGCGGCGCTTTTGCGCGAACAATTCAGGCGCATTGTCAAGCTCGGCCCGTTCGGCCGTGACCTCAGTGATGCGGGCTTCGACGGTGGCGATCTGCGAAGTCGCGCTCTGCTTGCGGTTTTGCCATTCGCTCCGCTCGGCCAAAATCGCCTGCAGCCGGCGATCCGCCAGCTCGGCCTCGCGCGCCAATGCCTGCGCTTCGGCCCGAACCTGCGCCGCGAGGCGGCGGTGGCCGTCGATGTCGGCACGAACAGCGGCGAGCCTGGTCTCGGTGTCGAGGCTCGGCGGCAATTCGTCCAGCGCCGCGGTGGCGCTCTCATGCGCGGCTTGCGCCTCGGCGCGGTCGGCGTTGAGGCGGCTGTGAGCTTCCGTCAGCGCCGACTTGCGCGCGGCGTGGCGATTGATCTCGCGCTCGGTATTGGCATGACGTTCGCGCGCGGCATCGGCTTCGCGCTGCGCGGCGCGCCAGGCATCGCGCGCGGAGGTCTCCGCCGCCGATGCGGCTTTCAGTTCGGCGTCAGCGGCTTCCAGCGCCTGACGCTTGGCCAAGGCGTCGATGCGGGCCTGCTCAAGCTCGTTTTCGATGTCGACGAGCCGCGCGCGTTCGGCCAGACGCCGCGCCGCGCCGGTTGGCGCATGGGCGGCGGCGACGAACCCGTCCCAGCGCCAGACGTCGCCTTCCGGCGACACCAGTCGCTGGCCGGTCTTCAGCTGCGATACCAGTCCCGCGCCGCGCTCCTTGGCGACGACGCCGATCTGGGCAAGGCGACGCGCCAGCTCGGCGGGCGCCTCCACATGCGCGGCGAGTGCCTCCACCCCCTCGGGCAGCGCAGGGTCGCCCTCGGTGACGCCGGTATTGGTCCAGCGCATCGGGGCCGTCGGGTCGACCGGCGCATCGAGATCGTCGCCCAATGCGGCGCCAAGCGCTTTCTCATAGCCCTTGGCAACGGTGACGCCGTCGATGATCGGCGGCCACAGGTTCTTGGTTTCGCCATTAACAAGTTTCGAGATGGTGCGGGCTTCGGTCTCGAGCCGCTGCACGCGCTTGTCGGCCTCGTTAAGCGGCGCACGCGCGGCTTCCAGCTTCTGGCGCGCGGCGACATGGTTGAATTCGCTGGTCTGCGTCGCCAGTTCGGATTGCGCCAAACTCTGCTGCGCGGTCTCCATCGAATCCGTGAGTGCGGCAAGGTCGCCTAAGCCGCTGGTCTCCTGCGCCAGCTTCTGCTCTTCGGTCTCGACATTGGCGATATCCTGATCGAGCCGCGCCAGCCGGTCGCGATGGGTGTGCACCCCCGCCTCAAGCTGATTGCGCTTGGCGGTGAGGTCGGCAAGAACAGTGGTCAGCTCGGCGAACAGGCGTTCGGCGGCGGCAAGCGTCGCTTCAGCCTCGGAGACGCGTTCATCGACGCCGCTGCGCTTTTCGACGGAGGATTTGATCTCTTCCTTCAATTCGGTGTCTTCGGCCTCGAGCCGCGCCAGCGCCACCTCCGCGTCGGAGCTCTGCTGCTGCTCGCGGGCGATATCGGCCGAAAACTGCGTCAGCCGGCGATCCAGCTCGGCGACGCGCTCCTTGGCACGCTCTTCCTCGCGGTCGAGCGTTTCGCGCGCATTGGTGAGCCGCTGCAGCCCGGCGGCGGCGCGGGCTTCGGCCTCGCGCAGCGCCGGCAGTTCGGAGGCGCGCACCGCCTGGATACGGGCCGCCTCGGCCTGTTCGCGGGTTCGTTCGGCCATGTCGCGAACGCTGAGGTCGTGGGTGCGGGCGGCATCCGCCACGTCGGTATTGGCCTCCAGCCAGCGCAGATGGAACAGCATGGCCTCAGCCTTGCGCACCTTGGCGGCGACTTCACGGTAGCGGATCGCCTGCCGCGCCTGTTTCTTCAGGCCATCGATCTGTCCGGCCAGTTGCCCGATCACGTCCTCGACGCGGGTGAGGTTGGTTTCGGCGGCCTTGAGCCGCAATTCGGCCTCGTGGCGGCGGGCATGAAGCCCGGCGACGCCGGCGGCGTCCTCCAGCACGCGGCGACGTTGTTCCGGTTTGGCCTGGATGATCTCGCCAATCTTGCCCTGGTGCACCAGCGCCGGCGAACGCGCACCGGTGGCGGCATCGGCGAACAGGATCTGCACGTCGCGGGCGCGCACGTCGCGGCCGTTGATACGATAGACCGAGCCCGCCTCGCGCTCGATCCGGCGCGAGATTTCCAGTGTCTCCCGGTCGTTCACGGCCGCCGGCGCGGTACGATCGGCATTATCGATCGTCATCACCACTTCGGCGTGATTGCGCGACGGACGGTTGCCGGAACCGGCAAAGATTACCGCGTCCATGTCGGCGGCGCGCAGCGATTTGTGCGAGGTCTCGCCCATCGCCCAGCGCAACGCCTCGACCAGATTCGATTTGCCACAGCCGTTCGGCCCGACAACGCCGGTCAGTCCGGTTTCGATCACGAAGTCAGTGGGTTCGACAAAGGACTTGAAACCATGGAGGCGAAGACGCGTGAGTTTCATGGACACGATTCTCTGTTGGCAGGGCGCGAATCTCTCTGCCGGGACAATACCATAGAAGGCAATGTCGGTGTGTGGGCGAGTCGCGGTTTGCGGCTCGGATGGCCGCGACAATGGCGAGGCCGGGGCCGCAGGGCAACCGGCGCGGCCGGCTTTTCCCAAGGCTTTTGCAGGGCTTACGGGACTATACGACTCCGGCCCGCCAGGGCGCCGAATCAGCTCTTGAGGAGCGACTTGATCTTCTTATCGAATTCCTCGAACGAGGTCTCGCCCTTGACCATCTCGCCGTTGATGAAGAAGGTCGGTGTGGAATTGACCTTCAGCACTTCGCTGGCGAACTTCTGATCGGCGGCGATCTTGTCGAGCAGCGCCTGGTCCTTGAGGCAGTTCTCGACCGCCTGCTGGCTGAGGCCGGCCTGCTTGCCGATCCGGGTCAGCGTTTCCGTGGTGTTCTTCGTCACCCAGTCGTTCTGCTGCTTGAACAGCAGGTCGATGACCGCGAAATATTTCCCGGAATCGTCCTTGGCGATGCAACGCGCCAGCATCGAACCCGCCGCCGCCTTGATGTCGAGCGGGAATTCGCGGAATACGAAGCGGATCTTGCCGCTGTCGATAAATTCCGATTTGATTTTCGGAAATACGGTCTCGGTGAACGCCGCGCAGTGCGGGCAGGTCATCGAGGCATATTCGGTGATCGTCACCGTGGCGTTGGCGGGACCTAGCGCCATGTCCGGCAGCGAAACGGGCTTCGCCACGTCGGACGCGCTTTGCGCCATCGCCCCGGCGATCAGACGCAGCGGCGAGAACCCGGCGAGGGCGGCAAGCCCGGTCAGCGACAGGGCGGCGGTGAAGGCGCGGCGCGTGATGATCAAGGGCTTGCTCCCGGATTGGCGCGTTCACGCCCAAAGAACCTAACGAAGGCAGTTCGCTAGCTTGAAACCACAATTGTGGCAATGGCAGGCCGCTAGACCCGGACGCGGTGGCAGCCTCAATTTCGCTTGATCGAGGCGCCGAGCCGCGCCAGTGCGGCCCGCAATTCCTCGTCCTCGACCGCCGACAGGGTTTCCGCGATTTCCGCCACCGCTGCGGCGTCGGGCGCGCCGGAACTCTTCGGCGGTTTCCGGCGCGACAGCGGCGCCTGCCGCAGCGTCAGCCGGCCGACCGCGCTCCAGCCGAAGAAGCGGTTGACCCGCTGCAGGATGGCGTCGGAGGCGTGCTGGATCTCAAGCGCCATCGGGCCCTCCACCCGCAACACCAGCGTGGCCGGTTCCTGCTGCTGCCCCTCCACCGGCCGCGGCCACTGAATTTTCAGGGGCTCGGAATGGGCGGCGACTTCGGGGCCGGCGATTTCCGCCCAGCGCGTGACCAGTTCGCGCGCGGCGAATCCATGCTTGGCGTAGGCGTCGGAAAAAACGTCGCTGAGCAGGACGGAAAGCGGCTTGGCGCTGATCCAACCGGGCTTGGCCATGGTTTCCTGTATCACCGCTGTTCGGCGCGGTACTCTTAAGTTACGCCGCGCGCGGGCGGATGGTTTTAAGGTCGCGGTCGATTTCGCGCCTCCGTTGCATTAGATCATAGTCCATCTGCAATCCAAGAAAGAACCCCTCCGACAGGCCAAAATAGCGGGCGAGCCGCAGATCGGTGTCGGCAGTGACATCCCGTTTGCCCAGCACGATCTCGTTGATGCGGCGCGGCGCGACGTGAACCTCACGCGCCAGCGCATTCTGGCTAAGGCCCATCGGTTTAAGGAACTCTTCGAGCAGGATTTCGCCGGGGTGTGGATTGGAAAGCAGCCCGCTCCTAGGTGTGGTAGTCGACGATTTCGACACGTGACGGTCCTCCCTCATCCCATATAAAACAGATGCGCCATTGATCATTGATCCGGATCGAATGCTGCCCCTGACGATCAGCTCTAAGTGCTTCGAGGCGATTGCCGGGCGGCACACGAAGATCGCCAAGCATCCGAGCCTGATTCAAAAGACGAAGCTTTCTCAGAGCGACGTTTTGGATGTCCGCCGGCAATTTTCGGCTCCGGCGTCCGGACCAGATCAATTCCGCTTCGGAATCGGCAAAGCCCTGGATCATGCGAGACTATAACGCAGCGCGTTATAGTCTGCAATCCCCTGGCAGCTGGTCATGTCCCGATTCTGTTCCTAAAATGAGATGTGCCGATATCAATAGCAATCAAGAAAACGAAGCGGGTCGTTCCGGAAGACGGCGCCGCCCGCCCGGCGCTGCTGCTGGCATGGTACGACCGCCACCGCCGCAAACTGCCGTGGCGGCCGCCAGCCGGCGAACGCGCCGATCCCTATCGGGTTTGGCTGTCGGAAATCATGCTGCAGCAGACCGGCGTCAAAACGGTGGGGCCGTATTTCGAGAAGTTTCTGGCGCGCTGGCCTGACATCGACGCGCTCGGTCGCGCCACGCTCGACGATGTGCTGCGAATGTGGGCCGGGCTAGGCTATTATTCGCGGGCGCGCAATCTACACGCCTGTGCGGTCGCGGTGCGGCGCGACCTCGGCGGGGTGTTTCCGGACACCGAGGAAGGCTTGCGCGCGCTGCCGGGGATCGGGCCCTACACCGCGGCCGCAATCGCCGCGATTGCGTTCGATCGCCGGACCATGCCGGTCGACGGCAATATCGAGCGCGTGGTGTCGCGGCTGTTCGCGGTCGAGGAACCGCTGCCGAAGGCAAAGCCGCTGATCCAGCAACTGGCGACCACGCTGCTCGACACCGGCGACGAGAAGTCTCGCGCCGGCGATAGCGCCCAGGCGTTGATGGATCTCGGCTCTTCGATCTGCACGCCAAAAAGACCGGCCTGCGCGCTGTGCCCGCTGAACGGCGACTGCGTGAGCCGCGCGCATGGCGATCAGGAGACTTTTCCGCGCAAGGCCGCGAAGAAGACCGGCGCGCTTCGCCGGGGTGCGGCGTTCGTCGTCACCCGCGGCGATGAACTCCTGGTCCGCACCCGCCCTGAAAAAGGCCTGCTCGGCGGCATGACCGAAGTGCCGGGTTCGGACTGGCTCGCCGCGCAGGACGACAAGGCGGCATTGAAGCAGGCGCCGACGCTGAAAGGCGCCGCACGCTGGCATCGCAAGGCAGGCGTCGTCACCCACGTCTTCACGCATTTTCCGCTGGAGCTTGCGGTCTACACCGCAACCGTTCCGGCGCGCGCACGTCCGCCGCAGGGCATGCGCTGGGTGCCGATTGCGACGCTCGTGGATGAAGCGCTGCCGAATGTCATGCGCAAGGTGGTCGCGCATGGGCTGGGGCAATGAAGCGTGCGCCAGCGCGCTGCGGCGCACCGCCGCGGCTCGGGCGGGAGCCGTGCGCGCACCTGCTGACACCACGCTGTCAGCAGGCCCGGGCTAAGCATGGGGCTAACCGGAGGTCTCCATGATCAGCACCGCTCTCGACCATCTCGCCGCCCCGCCATCGTCGATATTGCTCGGCTGGCACCTGATCGACGCACGGCCGAGGGAAGGCTGGGTCCGGATTGGTTTTGACGGCAAACCGGCGTTCTGCAACCCGGCCGGCTTCATCCAGGGCGGGATTCTCTCGGCCATGCTCGATGACACCATGGGTCCGGCGGTGTTCGTCATGACCGAAGGGAAGCTCTACACCGCGACCATCACCATGACCGTCAATTTTTTGGCGCCGGCAAAACCCGGACCGATCACGGGCGAGGCCGATGTCACGCAACTCGGCAAGACGATCGCTTTCGTGGCGGGGAGGCTAACCGCCGAGGACGGTACCGTGCTCGCCACCGCCACGACCAGCGCGCGATTGGTCGAGACCGCAAAGGCGGTTCGACAGTAGCCTCGAACTGGATCTCGCTAGAGCATGATGCATTGGAGTTGGATCGATTCGCCGTGAGCGCGAAGCACTAACGATCTCGTGTCCCGGACGCAGCGCAGCGCCTCATAAGCGCGTTCACGCGCGTCTTCGACACGCTCGTAAGCGCGTTCACGCGCGT
>DATHHQ010000059.1:0-17333 GCA_035490095.1 Bradyrhizobium sp. | reverse complement strand
ATCAGACATCGCGGACGGTAGTAGATCCGTGTCGAGATGATGAATTCATCGAGGTGTCGACCCGGGGTGATCTCCATCGCCGACGAGATGATCGAATGGAGATACGCTTGCTGGTGAGTCCGAAGATGGCACGTTTGAGACATGCCGGCGGACTTTGAAAAGGTTTGCTTATGGGGGAAGACCGGAAGTGGTCGGTACACAGTCAGAATGACGCGATTGACCCGCGACGGACATGACAAAATTAAGAGACCTCCTGCAAATTCGTTCTTCACCCGGTTACATCGTTGGCTTGGCCATGCTCTACTGCGCTCGGCAGCTCAGCCGAAATCGGCGAGGCGATTGCATGAGACGCCGCGAATTCCTCACGCTTCTCGGCGGCACCGCTGCGGCGTGGCCGCTTTCCTCGCGTGCGCAACAGCGCAAGGCGATGCCGCGCGTCGGCGTGCTGTGGCATGCCGCCAACGCCAGGGAGGAAGCGGAATATCTGGGCGCCCTGACCAAAGCGTTTCACGAGCTTGGCTATGTCGAAGGCAAGAATATCGAACTGGACCACCGCTTTCCTGCCGAACAGCCTGAGCGGTTTCGCACGCTGGCGCAGGAACTCGTCGAAAGCAAAGTCGACATGATTGTCGCGGTGACCGGTCTTGGCGCCAAGGCGGCCAAGCAGGCCACCGTCACCATCCCCATCGTGCTTGTCGCCGATCCGGATCCGGTCGGTAACGGGTTTGCCGAGAGCCTGGCGCGCCCCGGCGGCAATGTCACCGGCCTCTCGTTGATGGCGAGTGACACTTCCGGCAAGCGCCTCGCGCTGTTCAAGGAAGCTATTCCGAAACTGGCCCGCTTTGCCGTCGTGCTCGATCCGCGTGACCCATTTTCCAAGGCGAGCGGCGCCGCCTGTGAGCGGGCGGCAAAGGCCTTGGGCCTTTCGATGCAGATATTCGACGTGACGACGCCAGATGACATCGAGCAGGCGTTTTCATCCATTGCCCGAGACGGTTTCGATGGCGCATGGGTGATTGGACCGCCAATGTACAATGAGCGGGTGCGCGTGGGCGCATCGGCCATGGCGCATAAGGTGCCGACAATTTCGGGAAACGCCGAACAGGTTCCCTACGGCATGCTTCTCTCGTATGGACCGGATTTCCTCGATTATTTCCGCCGCGCGGTCGGCTACGCCGATAAGATCCTGAAAGGCGCAAAACCCGGCGATCTGCCGATCGAACAGCCGACGCGTTTCAAATTGGTCATCAACCTCAAGACCGCCAAAACCCTCGGCCTCACCGTTCCGCCTTCGCTGCTGGCCACGGCCGACGAAGTCATCGAGTGAAGCGGCGGACTTCCGGTATTGGCACCAAACGGACGTGTTCGCTTGAGCGGCAAATGTCTGTTGTTGGGGGTAGAACAGACCTGACTGGCAACCGCCGCCACTTCCGAGTTTGACCCTTATCGTCGCTTTGCTACGAGACTTCGGTGCAGGGCTGCAGATGCCGAGTGTCGTCAACTGACACTCTATTCCAGCCCTTCGACAATCCGCACGTCGCGTTCGGCGCCGCCGCCCAGGACTTTGACAGCGGCCTGATAGGCCGGGCTGTCATGCGCGGCGATGGCCTTTGCCACGCTGTCGAACACGCTGATCACCACACGCTGCTTAATCCCAGCTTCGGACGCAGCGACGGCGGCGCCACGCACGATATATTTTACGCCGAAAGGCGCAAGCGCGACCGGTGCAAGCTTGGCATAAGCTGCGAGCTTGTCCGGATCTTTGATGGAGCGATAGGTGGTCACCCAGTAGCCTTTGGGCATTTGCACCCTCCCTTGTTCAAGCGGCTTTTTTGCACGTTAAGCGAGCGCGATGTCCGGCGGCTGGCTTTCCTGCTCGTCCGGCGTCTCCGACGCAACTTCGCGACGCTGCGGCGGCACCTGACGACCAACTGCAGCGGCACCGGCAAGCCCGTCAACTGAAGAAACCATGTCGCAGCAAATCGGCGCCTGCGGCAATGACCGCGAGCAACACCAGCTTCTTCAATGTCTGAGCTGCAATTTTATCGCGCATATGTTGTCCGAAGTACATGCCGAGCACGACTGGCAACGTCGCAGCCGTTGAGACTAAAACGTCAAGCCAACTGAACTGGTGGCTGGCCGTCAGAAGAATTGCCAGCAAGCCGGCGGAAACGATGAGATACAGCGATGCTTCCATTGTGAACGTTTTTCCGCTCAGTCCCTTTGCAAGCAGAAATATGAAAACAAGCGGTCCCGCCATCGCTGCGATGCCTCCCAGAATCCCGCCGAAAAATCCGAATGTGATGCCGGTTGGTAAAACAAAGCGAGACTGAAGCTGCAGCTTCGGCGCGAGCAGCGTGACGGCACCGACACCCATAAGCACTAGGCCTGCGATAATCTTTGCATCGTTCGCATCGACCACCAAAGGACTCGAACTCCAAGGACGAGGCCGGGAATCATGCCGAGAATCACCGGCATCAATTGCATGAGGCATCGTCCAGTCTTTCCGCCCTCCAGCGCCTGCGGCACGTTGCTGAAGATCAAAGGCATGCTCAGTAGCATGGCCGCAGATTTGATATCGATGAACAGCGACAGCAGCGGCAGCGCGACGACTGGCATGCCGACCCCGGTTATCCCCTTCAGGAGGCCGGCGACAATCAGGCTGCAAACCACGGCAGCAATGATAGTTGCTTGCTCGAAATAAAGGGTGCGGATCAACATGACGTTTAATTCCTGGGAATCATATTCCCTGCTCAGGCTTTCGCGCCGGTCTCCGGATCGATCGGAGGCAATCGTGATACATAAACGGTTTCGCCAGCCAATTGTCTCGCGCGAACAGTTCGGCCTATGCCGAACTGTTTTCGATTGATATGCTTCCGGTATCAGCGATAGGGTTAAGGATGGTCGCGGCGGCAAATCTGGTGGAAGTGGCCGCTCTCGTGGGCGATACCGCGCGGGCGACGATGCTTAACGCCCTTATGGGCGGCCAGTCGTTGACGGCCACTGAGCTTGCCTATTGCGCCAATGTCTCTCGCTCGACGGCTAGCGGCCACCTAAGCAAGCTGGTTGCCGCGCGGCTTTTGACTGTCACTCACAAGCGCCGCTTCAGCTATTATCGGATCGCATCCCCTTTGGTCGCGACAATGCTGGAGAGCATCAAGGTCGTCGCCGCCATAGAGGTGCCACCCCGCCGTCAGCCGCGGTCAGCAAACGACGATGCACTCCGTTTTGCCCGAAGTTGCTACGACCACCTGGCCGGCCAGGTAGGAGTCGCGGTTACCGATGCACTTGTGGCAATGGAGCACATCATACTCACCGATGAAGGTGGTGAGGTCACGTCTTCGGGCGGGCGTTTCCTTTCCGCGTTCGGCGCTGATCTGAGGCCGCGGACTCGGCGGATTTTCTGCCAGCCTTGTCTCGACTGGAGCGAGCGTCGCTATCACCTCAAGGGACTCGTCGGAGCTCGGATACTGGATCGTCTAGTGGAACTCGAATGGCTCAAATGTGTGTCGGGCAGCCGTGCACTCCAACTAACGTCGTCTGGAAGGGCGGGCTTGTCCGAAATCTTCCAGATCGAGTTCAACAACGAGGGTGTGCCAACCGGTCGATTATGCGACCCACGACGGCTAACAGCTTAGGCTGAGCGAAGCATCATCTCGCGCAAATGCTGCAGGTCACCGTTTGGCAGTGTGTGCCGACTTCATCGTGGTCTAACGCCGAGAAAGGTTGCTGTTTTTCTTGCAGTGCGAAGTGAAGCGTTTGGCCCATCGCGACATTTCGCAGCGACACAACAATTCGGTCGCTTTCGGAGCAAAGCGGACATCCAGTGTGCCACCCTTACCGAACCGGATTTATGAGTACGCGCCCTAGTTCAGCGACCTGTCCCAAAGGGAGAGGGGGTGCGATTCCGTTGCTTGAACCTCATCACGACATTTCAATCTAACTGCATCAAATTCTACGTAATGGATCTTGGTCCCAGCGCGCCATATTCCTTGGGATCGTAGTTCAACTTGTACTGCATGTCGGCGGCGACGATAGGCTTGTGGCACTTGTCGCAGATCACTGAAGCATGAAAATCATGCTCGCACTTGATATGACGCAGCAGCAGCGGCGGCTTTCCTTTCGCGTGCCAGCGGTCCCCCCAGGCCAGCATGGCGATGAACGGCCCATAGAGATCCCGTCCCATGTCAGTCAGCAGGTATTCGTAGCGCTCGGGCGCCCGCTGATAGAGACGGCGGTGAAATACGCCCTGGGCAACCAGGCGCGATAGCCGATCGGTCAGTATGTTGGGTGCGATGCCCAATTCCGACTGGATCTTGTCGTAACGGCGGTTGCCGAAAAAAGCCTCGCGAACGACCATGAAGCTCCACTTGTCGCCGATGATCTGGAGCGCGCGCGAGACAGAACTGGGGCGCCCCAGCATGAATCGGCTGCCGTCAGATGCGCGTCGGGTGTTCCGCCCCGGCTTTGCAGGTTGGCGGCCGGCGCCGGGGCCGTCTCGATAGTCAACCGCTCTTGCCTCGAGTTCGGATGAGCATTCGGAACAGGCGACAATCGGGCGGCTCTCGCAGCCGCAAGACCGATGGACGAGTATGAGCGGCGGACGTTTGTTGACGGAGAGCCACCGGTCGCCGAACTGCATCAGGGCGATGAAACTCGGATAGAGATCGAAGCCCATTTTTGTCAGCCGGTACTCCTTGCGCCGTCCGACATGGGTCGGGACCTGCCGGAAAATCTCCAGCCGCGTCAGCTTTCTTAAGCGGTCCGTCAGCGTGGCGCGTGGAATCTCGAGGGCCGAGCGGAATGCTTCGAATGTCCTTGTGCCGAAAAAGGCCTCGCGAATGATGAGAAACGCCCATGCATCCGAAACAATGTCCAGCATCCGCGCGACCGAGCAGTTGCGTTCGCCCCGGACAAGACTTGCAACCTTTGCCCGCTGCGGCGCGACGGCCTCGGAGGACGCCCGTCCCGGGGTCATTTTGGCTGTCGCTGAACGCGCCATTTACGATTGCACCCGCCGCGCAGGATAGCAGGGTGCGCCGCAGCGAAATGTGATGGTCATGCTGTCGCCCTTCGCGGTAGTACCGATATCAATGCAGCAGCCATATTACACCACCCGGATTGACTTACGAAAAAAATTAAGTCTAGTTATGCATGTCATAGGAAACAGGGGAATCCCCGGTCGATCAAATCCTGTTTGGATCAGGTAGGGAGATGCGCAATGGTAACGGGTCGTCGAACCGCGCTGGCTGTTACGCTGGCCGTCATCATGGGGATGGGATCGGCAGCAGCCCTGGCTGACGGCATATCCGACAACGTGGTGAAAATCGGCGTGCTGACGGACATGTCCGGACAGTTCTCGCATGAATCAGGCGACGGTGCGGTCGCCGCCGTGCGGATGGCGATCGAGGACTTTGGCGGAAAAGTTCGAGGCAAGCCGATCGAACTCGTCGTCGCCGATCACCAGAACAAATCTGACATCGCTTTAGGGATCGCGCGCAAATGGTTTGACGTCGAAAACGTCGACATGATTGCGAACCTGATCAACTCGTCGATCGCCCTGGGGGTAACCCAGCTGGCAAAGGATAAAGACAGGATCGCCATCGTCAACGGGTCCGGGTCTTCGCGTCTGACCGGTGACGGCTGCACCCCGAACAGCATTCATTACGCCTACGATACATATTCGCTGGCGAAAGGTACCGGCACCGCGATGATGAAAGCCGGCGGAACGAGCTGGTACTTCCTCACCGCGGATTATGCGTTTGGCCATGCGCTCGAAGCCGATACGACGGCCGTCATCAAGGCGCTCGGCGGTCAGGTGTTGGGCTCGACGCGCTATCCAGTCGAAACCTCGGATCAATCCTCGTTCCTGCTGCAGGCGCAGGCGTCGAAGGCAAAAGTGGTGGGGCTGGCAGGCTCCGGAACGGTCTTTGTCAATGCCGTCAAGGCAGCGCAGGAATTTGGCATACAGCGAAACGGGCAGACCCTTGCGGGTCTTCTGGTCTGGATCACCGACATCAAGAGCCTGGGGCTTGATGTGGCGCAGGGCTTGATCCTTACCGACGCCTTCTATTGGGACCGCGACGACGAGACGCGCGCGTGGTCGAAGCGGTTTTCCGAACGAATGAAGCGTGCGCCGCACATGGGCGACGCCGGCGATTACTCCTCGACCATGCACTATCTGAGGGCCATCGAGGCAGCGGGGACCGACGATGCCAAGGCCGTGATGGCCAAGATGCGTGAGATGCCGATCAACGACTTCTTTGCGAAGAATGGCCGCATTCGCGAAGATGGCCGCATGGTCCATGACATGTACGTGTATGAGGTCAAGAAGCCATCGGAATCGAAAGGCGAATGGGATTATTATAAGCTTCGCGCTGTGATCCCAGGCGAAGAGGCGTTTCGTTCCCTCAAGGACAGCACCTGTCCGCTGGTCAAGAAGGGCTAACTGCCTTCGCCTTGTTAGCTGTCGGTGCGGGTGTGGGGATAGATGTCGCGGTTGGCGTCGCGCTGCGATGTGTGCCGACATCATTGGGGCAATTTGGCCGGGACCTGAGAGGTCCAGGATCTAACGCGTCCAGGACCTAACGTGCCCAGGACCTAACGCGTCAATGTCGGCATTCTGGCTTGGTTACGGTTTGCCTGACTTCGCCGCCGCAGTCGGAGCACTCATAGATGAAGTCGATCTTGGCCATGCTCCAATGGGGCTCGACGTCTCGGACAAACATCGGCAGAAATCCCAGGCAGCTGGGGCAGAAAATCGCAGTGTTCTCAGCTGTGTGGTGCTGGATGTAGGCTGGCATGTCGGCTCTCCCTCACCGCGAAGCGCGGTAATTTCAGCCCCGAGTCAGCTTAGCGCCCGCGACGGATGCCCCATCATCAACTCTTGCGAACATATAGAGAACGATTGCGCAATCTTCGCCATGTGTGGCTTTCCTGTAACATCCGGGGCCGGGGGCACGGCCTGCGTTCGATGCGTCCTCATCGACCAGTTGTTCCCGAGCTAGCGCCCGAGCCCGGTAACGGCGCACTCTATTTCACGCTTGCATCGCTTTCAGTGTCCCTTAGAGCGGAATGAGATAGTGGCCGCGCGAGATGGGCCGCTTTTTTCTCATGCCCCGGATGCACCCAGCTAGGCTAGATTTTGCGTTTTCGGATGGTGTGAGGCCCATTTCTACTTTGCATCGGGTTGTTTTCGCAATTCTGGGTCCCGCTCAGCGATCCACCCCGTCCGGGACACGGCGCCGTCAATGCTTCGCGCCGCGGCGAAGCGATATAACTTCAAGCCATCATGCTCTAGGGGCCGGGAAATCGAACCACGATCTTCCCGAATTGGCCGTTTATGCTGAAATTTCAGACATGCACGGCGGTGCGAACCCGGCCGGCGTTGCCAAATACCCGCAGATAGCGGTCGACTTCGGACGAACTGCCGGTGGCTTTTTCCGGGTTATCCGAGAGCTTCACGGCGGGCCGGCCGTCGACCGACGTTACCTTGCAAACGATTGAGATCGGATCGAGATTGGTAGAACCATCCGGCGCGCATCCCACGAAATCATTGGTCAGGTTGGTGCCCCAGCCGAAGCTGATCCTGACGCGACCGGCAAAGTGGCGGTAGGTCTCCTCGATCGATCCGACGTCCATGCCGTCGGAGAAAACCAGAAGCTTCTCCTTGGGATCCCGGCCCATCTGCTTCCACCACTTGATGATTTCTTCGCCTGCCGCGATCGGCGGCGCGCTGTCCGGCCGAAAGCCGGTCCAGTCCGCCACCCATTCCGGCGCGTCTCTGAGGAACGATTTGGTGCCGAAGGCGTCCGGAAGGGCGATCAGAAGATTGCCGCCATAGGTATGACGCCACTGATCGAGGATGCGGTACGGCGCCCAGCGAAGTTCGGTATCGTCGTTCGCCAGCGCTGCCGCGACCATTGGCAGTTCATGCGCATTGGTGCCGATCGCTTCCAGATCATTGTCCATCGCCAGCAGGACATTGGAGGTGCCGGTGAAGGACGGACCCAGGCCCTCCTTGACGGCCTCGACGCACCAGCGCTGCCACAGGAAGCCATGGCGCCGCCGGGTGCCGAAATCGGAAAGACGCAGGCCTTCCAGTTTGCGCAGCCGCTCGACTTTGGTCCAAAGCTTGGCCTTGGCGCGGGCATAGAGAACGTCGAGGGCAAACCGGCCTTGTCCCTTCATCACCTGGCGCGAGCGCAACTCATTGAGAATGGCCAGCGCCGGAATTTCCCACATGGTCGTGTGGGTCCACGGACCGTGGAAATGCAATTCGTACTGGCCGTCCACCTTGTGCAGCTCATATTCAGGGAGACGAAACGTCGCTAACCAGTTGATGAAGTCAGGCGAAAACATCTGGGTCTTGCCGTAGAACGTATTGCCGGCGAGCCAGATCAGTTCCTTCTTGCTGAACCGGATGCTGCGGGCGTGGTCGAGCTGGGCGCGCAGCTCTCCCTCGTCAATCACCTCGGCGAGACGGACATGCCGGCTCCGATTGATGACCGAAAAGGTGGTGTGCTGGCCCGGGTAGAATTCCCGGATCATCTGAAGCATCAGCAGCTTGTAGAAATCGGTATCGAGCAGGCTGCGCACGATCGGATCGAGCCGCCAGCCATGATTGTAGGTCCGGGACGCGATGTCTGTGACTGCCATGCTCGAACTCTATCCCGCCGGAAGCCTCACAACCAGTGGCTTTCGGCCGGGACATGGCAGGTTGGCGCGTCGGCCGCCGACATCGCCACCGGGCCTATCGGGTTACGAATGTAACTTGATAAGCCCGAAAGGAAATCCTTTCGCATTTCTCCAGCCCTAGTCTCGTAGGCATCGCCCTTTTTTTGTGTGCCGCGGATCACAGTCGCGGCTGATCCTCCCGAGTTTGCTGGCGAATTCGACGACCTCAGCCGCCCAACGCCGGCAATTATCCCACTCGAGACCGCTAGGAATGTGCCATGCCTGCTCTGCTTGCCTTGATAACGTTGATCCCCGCCGCCGCGCTGTTGGCCTGGTCGAGCCTTCGCGCCTCGCGGGCAAAGAATAACTTCGTGAAGTGGGGTGGCGCAGGCTTGGCAGCCCTGTTGTCGGCCGCCGTTACCGCAGTAAGCGTGATCATGATTGTCGGGTTGTTTAAGCTGCATGCCCGCAGCGCCCCGGATCCGGACCTAAAGGTCGCCAGCACGCCCGAACAAATTCAGCGCGGTCAGGCCATCTCCGATGGCTTCTGTAGTGCTTGCCATTCAAAAACCGGCACACTCACTGGCGGGCTCGATATTGGCGAACATTTTCCAATACCTATCGGGACATTTGTGTCCTCTAACCTCACTCCAGCCGGGCGACTAAGTTGCTGGTCGGATGGCGACATCTTTCGGGCAATTCGCAATAGCATCGATGGAGACGGGCGCTGGCTGGTCATCATGTCCTATACCAATTCGGGCAAATTGAGCGATGACGATATACAGGCGGTCATCGCCTATATCCGCAGCCTGCCGGCTGCCGGAAAGCAGACCCCGAATCCGCCGGATCATCTCAACCTGTTAGGGGTCATGATGCTGGGCGCAGGCATGCTTCCGCAGGGTAAGCCGGTATCTACCGCTATCGTCACGGCACCGCCAAAAAGTCCCACTTTGCAGTATGGCGAATATATCCTGTCGTATCAGGATTGCCGCTCATGCCACGGCGACAAGCTGACCGGCGGCGTGCCCGGTCAACTCGGGCCTCTCGGGCCCGATCTCAATCTTGTAAAGCGATGGAAACTTGAGGAATTTATCACCACCATGCGCACCGGCGTCGATCCCAACGGCCATGAACTCAGCAAACAAATGCCATGGCAACCGATCGGAAGAATGGGCGATGAAGAACTCCGTGCGGTCTATGAATACCTGATGCAACTGCCGGGCTAACAGATCCCAGCACGATCAGCGCGATATCCCCTGCCTGGCCTGCCTGACGGCCGCGTGCACACCGGTCCAGGCCGGCTGGTTCGGGGCGAATTGCTGCCGCAGGTAGGACACAAGCTCGGTGAGCTGATCGTCGGTCATGCTGTCCTTGAAGGCAGGCATGTAACCGAGATCGCTCGACACCGGCGATGCGATGCCATGAAGGATCACTTGAATCAGATTGTCCGGCACGGCGCTGTGCAGATTGCTGTTCAGCGCCAGCGACGGCCGGCTGCCGAACAAAGGCGCGCCGCCAACCTGATGGCAAACCGCACAGGCGCCCTGATAGAGGCGTGCGCCGGTCGGCGACGCTGAAACCACCCTGGTGCGGGTCAAGGTTTCAAGTATGACGGCCTGCATATCCTGCTCCGGCTTGCCGAGTGCGTTCTCGTTGAATGAACCGAGATAGACCGCCATGGCCCGGATGTCCTCGTCGGGCAACGCCGCGAGTTCCTTCACCACCGGCGCCATTGGGCCGGCGGCGACGCCGTGAAAGCGCGATTCGCCTGACCGCAAATAGCCGAACAGCTCGTCCTCACTCCAGGGGATGGGCGCGCGCGAAAGCGAGGTCAGCGGCGGGGCTTCCCAGCCTTCCGCCAAGCCCCCGGCCAGATAGGCGCTGGCCTGCTCCGCGCCGAGCGCATTGCGCGGCGAGTGGCATGCGCCGCAATGGCCGAGGCCCTCAACCAGATAGGCGCCTCGATTCCAGATCGTCGATCGCGTCGGATCGGCTTCGAAAACCTTGGCCTCATGAAACAGCGCGTTCCATCCCGCCATCAACGGCCGCCAATTGAACGGAAACGCCAGCGCGGCTTTGGGGTTACCGGCTCGCACCGGCGTCTGCGCCATCAGATAGGCGTAGAGCGCCTGCAGATCGGCATCGGTTGTCTTCGCGAAATGCGTATAGGGAAACGCCGGATAGAGATGCCGGCCATCGCGATGGATGCCCTCGCGCATGGCGCGCTCGAAAGCGGGATAGGACCAGGCGCCGATGCCGGTCTCGGGATCGGGCGTGATGTTGGTGCTGTAGATCGTGCCGAACGGCGTCTCGATGGCTCGGCCGCCGGCATTGATGGCGCCGCCGATCGCAACCGTATGGCAGACCGCGCAGTCGCCAAGGGCGGCAAGCTGCTGGCCGCGGGCGATGGTTGCGGCCGAAAACACCGAGGCATCCGGCCGGGCGATCGGCGCGATCGACCGCCATGGCAGCACGGCAGCGGCGACACCGAGTGCTGCGGCACAAAGGGCCGCAACCGTCGCCAGCGCGCCACGCCGCTTGGCAAACGGATTTTTCCAGATGTCGGGCGAAGCCAGAGGTGTGGGCGCCGTGATCGGCAGCGCGGCTTGCTCGGCACCCTGATCACCCCGCAACCCCGCCAGAATGCGCTCGGGCGTAAACGGCAATTCGCGAAAACGCACCCCGGTCGCATCAAAGATGGCGTTGGCAATCGCCGCGGCGCTTGGGACTGACGCGGATTCACCAACGCCGAGCGGCGGTTGATCCGGCCGGGGCAGCATCAGCACGTCGATCTTTGGAATATCCGGGAAGGTGATGATGGGGTAGGCGCCCCATTCGCGGCTGGTCACCGAGTTGCGGTCGAACGAGACCTCTTCCATCAGCGCGCGGCTGGTCGACTGGATGACGTTGCCATGGATCTGGTGGCGGACGCCGTCGGGGTTGATCATCAGGCCGGAATCCTGACCGGCGACCACGCGGGTTACACTGACATCGCCGGTCGCCTTGTTGACGGCGACATCGGCAATCCAGGCGGACCACGCGGCGCCGTAGCCTGGAAACTTGCTGTGAACGTATAGCGCGTAGGCAAAGCCCCGTCCGCGCACGACGTCACCTTCCGCGACCGGCTCCTTCCAGACCGGGCGAGGGGCCCAGCCGGCTCGCTCGGCAACGGCGTTGACAAGGTCAATCGCACGGGGATCCCTGAGATAGCGAAGGCGATATTCAATGGGATCGACGCCAGCTTCGGTTGCGAGTTCGTCGATATAGGATTCGTGGGCAAAGGTATTCGGCAACGCCGACACGCCACGAAACCAGGATGCGCGCACGATCGGTGGCATGTCGTGCGCCACCACACGGATGGCGTCGTAGTCGTAAGGCGGGATCGCGGTGCGGTCGCCCATCTCGAACACTGCCGGCACTGGCGCAATCGCACCCGTCAGCAGCAGCGCGAGCGTAGGCGCGCCGTTGGATGGATAGCGTGTCGCAAAATCGTAACCGGCGACGCTGCCGTCGGCGCGCAGTCCGCCCTTGACGTCCATCAGCTGCGCCGTGCCCTTTGGCTCCCAGGCGTGCTCCTGTTCGCGTGTCAGCTGCACCCGGACCGGACGGCCGATCGCGCGCGACAGAAGAACGGCATCGGCTGAGACGTCGTCGGCGCAGTTGCGGCCATAGCAGCCGGCCGCCTCCATCCGGATCACCTCGATTTCGGGTTCCGGCCGCTGCAGCAGCAGCGCGAGGTCGGCGCGCAGGATGTGAGGATTTTGCGAGCCGGACCAGACCCGCAGGTACCCTTCCTGATAATCCGCGACAGCGCAGGACGGACCGATCGAGCCGTGCATCTGATATGGCCAGATGTAGGTCCGTTGCATCGGTTTTGCGGCCGCGGCGAGGGCGGCGTCGACGTCGCCTTTGTCGATCAGGGTCCGCGGTGTCGACGGATGGGCGCGGAGTGCGGTCTCGACGTCCTTCATATTGGGCAGCGTCGGCGTCGGCTTCCAAATCACTTTGAGCTGCGCCGCCGCCTTGACCGCGTTTTCCTCACGCTCGGCGATGACGCCGACGAAATCGCGGATCGTGACGACGGCGACTATTCCTGGAATATCGCGCACCGAAGCCTCATCGACCGCGATCAGGCTGGTGCCGACAAAAGCGCCGGCATCGACGCCGGCGTAGGGCGGGCGCACGACGCGGCCATGGAGCATGCCGGGTACGCGCACGTCGTGAACGTAAACCAGTTCGCCGGTGGCCTTCGCCGGAAGGTCGGTGCGCGGCACCGATTGGCCGACGATGGTGTAGGAATCGACGGTCTTTACTGGAATATTATCAGCCAGTTCCAGGCGGATGTTCTCGCCGGCGATCAATTCGCCGTAGCTGATGCTGCGGTTATCGCGTCCGCGGATCAGGCCGTTCTCTACTGCGAGGTCTTCCACGGGCATTTCGAGGCGTTCGGCGGCCCGCGCGATCAGGAATTGCCGCGCCTGTGCCGCCGCGTGGCGCAAGGGGACCGCTGTTATCTGGATGGTCTCGCTGGCGATGGTCGCACCCTGATTGGGAGCCCGCGAGGTATCGCCCAGCACGACGACGACGCGGGCAAAGGACACGTCGAGTTCTTCGGCGACGATCTGTCCGAGGGCCGTGCGAATGCCGGTTCCGAGATCGACATGACCGTTGAACGCGGTGACGGAACCGTCAGCCGTGATCTTGATAAAGGTTTCGAATGCGCCCTCAGCGCTGGACCAAGCCGGGCGGACGACAGACAACGATCCCGGCCGAAGTTCAGGATTGGTCGGAGCTTCGGGCGCGACCATCAATCTTGCGCCTCGACTACACGACCGGCAGCCCGCATTGCGGCCCGCACGATTTCAATATGCGCGCCGCACCGGCACAGATTATAGCGAAGCGCTTCAAGCACTTCGGCTTCGGAAGGGTGAGGGGTGCGCATCAGCAGCGCCTTGGCGGTCATGATCATGCCATTGAGGCAGTAGCCGCATTGCGCGGCCTGTTCCCTGATGAAGGCGTCCTGCACCGGATCGGGACGATCGCGCGAGCCAAGACCTTCGAGCGTCGCAATATCGCGCTGGACGCAGCCGCTGATCGGGATCACGCAGGAGCGTGCCGCGACGCCGTCGATAAGTACGGTGCAAGCGCCGCATTCGCCGAGCCCGCAGCCATACTTCGGTCCGTTCAATTCAAGATCGTTGCGCAACACATAAAGCAGCGCGGTGTCGGGTGCGGCGTTGACGTCATGGATACTGCCGTTGACTGTCAGGCGGATCGTGGTCTGCGTCATGCGTACGGTCCCGCTCCGATGATTGCGTTGCAAACATCGCGTTAAACCCAAGGCCAAGGATACCGTTTGCATACAAACGTGCAAGCGGGCCGTTCCTCAGTGAATCCTGTTGCCCGGTTTATGAACAGGCATGCTGGGCAACCTGCGTTTTTAATCGGCAGCGGCCGTTTTCGGGATCGACGGCGCTTGACAGGTTTCCGCTCCACGCGCAACATCGTTCGTATACGAACAAAATGAAGCGCGGAGAGCGACACGCGATGACCGACGCCGCCTGAACCACGATAGGATGCGTCGTTACCGATTTGGCCGTCCGACAGTTTGACGCTGGCTTGTGAGCTTGTTCATGCTGACTGATACGACTGCTGCTGCCGACGACAAGATCCGCTGCGATGCGTGCCCGGTGATGTGTTACATCAAGCCGGGGGCGGCAGGTGCCTGCGATCGCTACGCCAATCACAATGGCGAGTTGGTGCGCGTCGATCCCCACATTGTTCTGGAACGAACGGTATCCCATGGCGGACGGCTGGTGCCGTTCCAGGCCGGCGGCGACTGGGACGGCAAGATCGTTCACGAGCCGAGCGTGTTCGTGACCGCGATCGGCGCCGGCACCACCTATCCCGACTACAAGCCCGCGCCTTTCATCGTGTCCTCGGAAATCGACGGCGTCGACATGGTCACGGTGGTGACCGAAGGCATCTTCAGTTACTGCGGCGTCAAGGTGAAGATCGACACCGACCGTTATCTCGGCCCCGAGACGGCGACGGTCCGGGCCCAGGGCGAGGCGATCGGCCACGTGACGACAAGCGAATACGGCTCGCAGATGCTGTCGCTGGGCGGCGTTCATCATCTGACCGGCGGCTCGAAGAAAGAGGGCCGCGTCACCTGCGACGCCCTGATGGACCTGAGCAACTGCAAGCCGGTCGAACTCACGATCGACGGCGGCGCTACCGTGGTGGTGCAGGCCGGCAATCCGCCCATCGTCAACGGCGTGCCCGAGGAGCGCATGCGGGTCGGCTGCGGCTCGGCGACCATCGGCATGTTTGCCAAGCAATGGCACGGCAAGGTCGATGAAGTGGTGGTAGTCGATGACCACATCACCGGCGTTCTCTCCGAACATCAGGCTGGCAAACTGCTGGATATTGCCGACACCGGGATCAAGATGAAGGGACGGCGCTCGACGCCGGGCCGTTATTTCCAGGTGGCCGAGCCTGGCACCGGCTGGGGCGGCACCATGATTTCCGATCCACTGTCCGTATTAGGCCCGTTCGATGTGAAGAGGGCGCGTCCCGGCATGACCATGCTGATGGTCAGCACCACAGGCGAGCATGCGGCTTATTATGAACTCGACGCGACGCTCAAGCCGATCGAGAAACCGATGCCGGCCGATCTCAAGCTGTCGGTCGAGCGGATCCAGGAGAATTGCGAACCCGCGCTGTGCACGGTGCTGTTCATGGGCGGGGCGGGCGGATCGTTGCGGGCGGGTGTCACCGACAATCCGGTGCGCCTGACGCGATCGGTGAAGGAGGCGCTGACCCGCGTCACCAGCGGCGGCGCGCCTGTTTACGTTTGGCCGGGCGGCGGCATTACTTTCATGGTGGACGTCACGCGATTGCCGGCAGGTGCCTTCGGCTATGTTCCGACGCCGGCGCTGGTGGCGCCGATCGAGTTCACCTTGCGGCTGTCGGACTACGCGGCGCTGGGCGGTCATATGGATCACGTGCGTCCGCTCGCGTCGTTAAAGGACAACACTGAATTCCGTCAAATGCCCTCGCGGTCTCCTCCGGGACAACACGCATGAAGCGAGTTCCGCAAATCGGGTTTCTGGCAGACGGCAGACGGCTTCATCTGCAGGACGGTCCGATCGACCTGATCGTGGAGGCTCACGGCAGCGAGATAAATCTGCGGGGGGCCTATGACGCCGCGGCGCGGCGTTTTACTGGCTTGCTCGACGAGCTCTGCGGTGAGTTGCCGATGCTGCGCCAGGCGGCCGATCCGGCACGGTGTTTGCTGCAAGGCACCGTTGCGCGCCGCATGCACGGCGCGGTGGCGCCGTTCGCGGCAGACCATTTCATTACGCCGATGGCGGCAGTCGCCGGCTCGGTCGCCGAAGAGATTCTCGGCGCGATGGTGGGCGCGGCGCAGCTTGAGCGGGCTTACGTCAACAATGGCGGCGACATCGCGCTGTACCTTGCGGACGGAGAACAGTTCACCGTAGGTCTGATGGACCAGCCGGATGATCATGGCTTGATGCGAACGATGGTCATTCGCGCCGATGATCCCACGCGAGGCATCGCCACCAGCGGACGCCACGGGCGCAGTTTCTCGCTCGGCATTGCCGACGCCGTCACTGTACTGGCGCGGACGGCGTCGCAAGCGGACGCCGCCGCCACCATCATTGCCAATGCGGTCGATTTGCCCGGGCATCCGGCCATTGTCCGCCGTCCGGCACAGGATCTGCAACCCGACAGCGATCTCGGCGCGCGCCTCGTGACCCGGGATGTCGGCGAACTCTCGGATGTTGAGATCGAGGACGCGCTCGAAGCCGGGGCTGACAAAGCGCGTCAGCTGCTCGCTACGGGATTGATCGACGGTGCCGCATTGCGGTTACATGGCGAGACGGTGGTCGTGGCGCCAAGAGGGATACTCCGAGCGGAAACGGCGTTCCACGGCAGCGCAACTGGAAGCGTGATGCATGTCTAATTCGAAAATCACTCCAATGCGAGAACGAGGCCGACAACGATGAGCGCAGTCATTCGCAAGATCGTCACGGTTGTCGAGGAGACGCTGCTGGAGATGGGACAGGGCGTCACCCCGCCGACCCGGCGCGCGGCCGCCATCGCCGTGATCGAAAATCCGTTCGCCGGAAAGTATGTCGAAGATCTTACCCCCCTGATCGCGATTGGCGAGGAACTCGGCGAATTGCTCGCGGCCAGGGCAGTGGCGGCGCTGGGCATCGACGGGGCGAAAGCGCAAAGTTACGGCAAGGCGGCGGCGGTCGGCGAAAACGGTGAACTCGAACACGCGGCCGCGATCTTGCATCCGAAGATGGGCGCACCGGTGCGCAAGATCCTGGGCAAGGGTGCGGCGCTGATTCCGTCTTCCAAGAAGCGTGGCGGAATGGGAGCGATCCTGAGCATTCCGCTCGGCCACAAGGATGCAGCATTCGTGCGAAGCCACTTCGACGGCATGGAGGTGCAAATCAACGATGCGCCACGGGCCAACGAAATCATGGTGGCGGTGGCGATCACCGATAGCGGCAGGCCGCTGCCGCGCGTCGGCGGTCTGACGATTGCCGAGATAAAGGGTGAAGACGGTCTGCGGTAATTGGTTTCTTCAACATTGGAGATTTGGAATGCAACGAAGCAAA
>DATHHQ010000058.1:0-4190 GCA_035490095.1 Bradyrhizobium sp. | reverse complement strand
CGCCAGCCGACTTAAAATGGGTCAAAATTGTTGTCGGAATACAACACCCGCCGACAACATTTCATAGAAAGGCCATAACGCCTAAAAAGTCAGCACATGCTTGACTTTTTTGCTTCACTCAATCAATGGCGCGCTCCAGATTGCAATCAGGTTACGGAATTTCGCTGCAGTCGGTTGTCGTTTGCCCTGGGGGCGCCGGAATCGGACTGACCTTAAAATGTGGTGGGGATCGTCATGAAGAAATTGGTTTTGTTAGCAACGGCGCTGGCAATGGTATCGGGTTCCGCTTTGGCGGCTGACTTGCGCACGAAGGCCTTGAAGGCTCCGCCGCCGGCTGCGTTCGATCCCTGGGATTTCGCCTTCGGCAGCGCGATCATGAACGATTACGTGTTCCGCGGCGTCACCCAGTCCAACCACAAGCCGTCGGTCACGGCCTATTTCGAGCCCCGCTACAACGTCACCAAGGACCTGCAGTTCTATGTCGGCTCGTCGTTCGAGAGCATTTCTTTCCCGAACCGCGCCGCGGCTGAGGTCGATATCTACGGCGGTATCCGCCCGACCTTCGGCATGTTCGCCTTCGACTTCGGCGTCTGGGGTTACCTCTATCCGGGTGGGCAGTGCTTTAACGCAGCTGCGGCCCCCGGTTCGGGCATCCCGGGTTCCTCAGCCG
This sequence comes from Bradyrhizobium sp., assembly GCA_035490095.1. Classification (GTDB taxonomy): domain Bacteria; phylum Pseudomonadota; class Alphaproteobacteria; order Rhizobiales; family Xanthobacteraceae; genus Bradyrhizobium. The sequence continues at coordinate 3,520 of DATHHQ010000058.1, read as the reverse complement.
AATGCGTTCTAAACGGAAACTTGCCGCTCAATGGCAACGTAGCCAAGAAAGATGCCAGCTTTTACGAAGGGTATGCCAAGGTCAACGTGACGCTGAACGACCAGTGGCAGATCGGTGCTAACGAATACTACTCCCCGAACTTCCTGAACACCGGCGCTTGGGGCAACTACGCCTCGATCACCGGCAAGTGGACTGCACCGAGCACCACATTCGGCGCCAGCGGCGTCGGCATGTATATCTCCGGCGAGTTCGGTCGCCAGTGGTTCGGAACCTCGGACGCGTTCTACGGTGTTACCAGCGCGTTGGCCAACTTCTCGGCGGGTATCCCTGAGCCCAGCTACAACACCTGGAATATCGGTGTCGGCTTTACCTACAAGGTGTTCACGCTGGATCTGCGCTACTCCGACACCAATCTTTCCAAGGCTAGCTGCAACGCGTTCACCAGCGACCACACCACCACCAACTTCAGCACCAATTTCGTCACTGCTATCAATCCCGGCGGCTTCGGCTCCAACTGGTGCGGCGCGACCGGTATCGTCAAGCTCTCGGCTGACCTGACCGCGATGACCAGCCTGAAGTAAGATATCCTCTCGAGACTGCAGGGGGCGGCAGAGCGATCTGCCGCCCCTTTTGTTTGTGGTGACCCCGAGATGAGACCGGATTGGCTGCAGGCGGCGACCGATGCGATCCGCCGTACGATCACCGAGTAGTCTGGCGGGAGCTGTTGCAGGTCTGGGAGCAGCCCTGGCGGCTGCATGGAGTGGCTCTCGGTCGCGTCGCACTATCCGCTGGTGATCATCTACAGCGGTGGTTGTAAGGCGGATCGGCCAAGGCGATCACGGCTTGGCGTTCTCGGTTCGATTCCGTAGCGCAAACCGGTCGCCGTCGCGGGTAAACTCCACATTGCGCTGATGGAAGGCTTCAAGCGTCGAGCGATGGCCGATCGAGACGATGGTGGTTGCCGGCAATTTCTCCTCGATCAGGCGATACAGTGCCGCCTCAGAGGCTTCATCGAGCGAGGCGGTCGCTTCATCAAGGAACAGATACTGCGGCGCATGCAGCAGCGCGCGTGCGAGCCCAAGGCGCTGTTGCTCGCCCAGCGAGAGCATTCGGTTCCAGTGCGCTTCTTCCTCCAGTTGCGGCGCGAGCTGAGGCAGGCCCACCGAGATGAGGGCATCCTTCACCTGATCCGAACTGAACGCGCTCGCTTCCGCAGGATAGACGATCGCCGCCTGCAGCGACCCCACCGGAAAATATGGCCGTTGCGGCAGCATCATCAGCTTGGCGTTTGCAGGGATAGCAATCGAGCCGCTTCCGAACGGCCAGATCCCGGCGATGGTCCGAAACAAGGTCGACTTGCCGGCGCCGGACGGGCCGGTGACCAGGGTATGCTCATTGCCGAGAAGGCTGAAGCTGTCTGCGGAGACCAGCGGCGTTCCGTTGGGCAACCGGACCAGCAACTGCTCCAGATCAATTTTGTCGCTGCCGGCCCTCGACACCAGATCGATCGAACCGGCGCCGGTCGCCAGCGTTGCGGCGCTGGCGATCGCCATCTCAAATCCGTCGAGACGCGCGACCACCGCACGCCATTCCGCCAGCGAGCGATAAGTCGAAACGAAAAATGACAACGCCGATTGCACGCTGCCAAACGCTTCCGCTGTCTGCAGCATGGTGCCGAGCTGAATCTTGCCGGCGAAATAGGCCGGCGCTACCAGGATCATAGGGAATACGACGGCTGCTTGAGAGTAGCTTTGGGTAAACGCCGTCAGCCGCTTGGTCCGGCTCATGATGCCGTACCAGTTTCCGACGACGCGGCTGAAGCGCTCCGACAGCCGCTGGCGTTCGGCGGGCTCGCCGCGCAACAGCGCGATCTGTTCGGAGTTTTCGCGTACCCGAACCAGGCTGAAACGGAAATCGGCCTCGAAGCGCTGCTGTTGAAAATCAAGATTGACCAGCGGCGAGCCGATCCACTGCGTCAGCGCCGTTCCGAAGATGGCATAAATCAGCGCGCCCCATACCAGATAACCGGGGATCGCGAACTCGCGGCCGGAAATCGTCAATGGCGCCGCCGCAGAGAGCCCCCACAAGATGATGACAAAGGAAAACAGCGTCACAATGGAACTCAGCAGGCCGACACCGATCCCCAACGTTCGTTCGACGAACAGCTTCACGTCGTCTGTGATTCGTTGGTCCGGGTTGTCGGCGGCATCGCCCTGAAGCTGCATGCGGTAGTGGTTGGCGTCGTGCAGCCACTCGCCGAGATACTTCGTGGTCATCCAGCGGCGCCAGCGGATCTGCAGCCACTGATTGAGATAGAGCTGGTAGATCGAAAGCACGACGAGGACGGTTGCCAGGACTGAAAAGACGATGATTTCCCGGACAAAACCGTCCCAGTCTTTTTCCTGCAGGGCGTTGTAGAAACGGCTGCGCCACTGGTTCAGCAACACGTCGTTTCCGACCAGCGCCAGCTCAATGATGATCACCGCCGCGAGCAGCCCGCGGCCGGCCCATTTATCCTCGGAGCGGAAATATGGCGCGGCGATCCGCCATACGATCGCGAGCGTCGAGCGAATGTTGTTCACAGATTGTCGTCTCCGGGGAAAGGGCCTCAAGGCCCTGAAAAAATGGAAGAATTGGAGGTGTCTAGACTAAAGTTGTAGGTTCCATGTCCCGCGCTCACTTGTCGCGGCCCGCGAGTCGACCCTAGCATGGGACAACGGCGAGGGGCGGGGGGCCATCACACTTCGCGAGGTTGTGAGCGGATTTTGGGGGTGCCAAATTCGCAGGCAATTTCGCGCATTGCTGGACTCCCGCGATCACGCAAGGCCGACCCGACCGCCCACGCTGGTCGGGGCGCCGCATAATGGCGTGGGGAGGAATCGCAATGTGGAATCAAGTCTATAATCCGCTCGGCAATGCGCCGCTGTCGACCGTCGCCGCTGCTATTCCCGTGGTCACACTTCTGGTCTTGATCGCCAGCGGAAAGGTCAAGGCGCATATCGCGGCCCTCGTCGCGTTGATCGTCGCCAATATCATCACGATTTTCATATACACCATGCCCGCTGCGATGTCGGTCAAGGCATCACTGCTCGGGGTGGTGGTCGGCTTCTTCCCGATCGGATGGATCGTCCTCAACGTCATCTTCCTTTATCGCATCACGGTCGAGACCGGACGATTCGAACTGCTGAAACGCGCGATCGGTGGCGTCACCACCGACCGCCGCCTGCAACTCCTCCTGATTGCATTTGCATTCGGCGCATTCTTTGAAGGCGCATCCGGCTTCGGAACGCCGGTGGCGATCACCGGCGCGGTTTTGATCGGTCTCGGCTTCTCGCCATTGGCGGCCTCCGGCCTTTCGCTGATCGCCAATACCGCCCCGGTCGCTTATGGCGCACTTGGTACGCCGATCCAGGGCCTTGCCTCCGTCACCGGCCTCGATCCCTATATCCTTGGTGCGATGGTCGGGCGGCAATTGCCGTTCTTCTCGCTGCTCGTTCCATTCTGGCTGATCTGGGCGTTC
>DATHHQ010000057.1:0-2343 GCA_035490095.1 Bradyrhizobium sp. | reverse complement strand
TCCATCACCGTGGACACCCAGACCGCGACGTTGGACAGAAACGTCATCGGCTTCCAGCCGATCTCGAACACCTTGCGGATCGATTGCGCGGCGAATTTCGGCGTCGCCGCGATCACCAGCACGTCGGCGCCGGATGCTTTCAGCTTGACGATCTGGGAGTCGATGGTCGGATCCTGGATTTCGTAGGTCGCGGCGGTGACGACGGAATCGTATTTCTCGCCGAGCACATCCTTCAGCCCGAGCAGATAATCGCGGCCGAAATCGTCGTTCTGCGAAATCACCGCGAATTTGGCATTCGGATTCCTGGCAAGCGCGTAGCGTGCGTAGAGCCGCGCCTCGTAACGGAACGGCCCCTGCACGCCCAATGTCGCCTGCGGGTATTGCGTGAGGTCGGCAAATTTCGAGGCGCCGGAGCCGATGAACAGTTGCGGGATGTTCTTGCTCTGCAGGTATTTGGCGATCGCGGTGTTGTGGGCGGTGCCGATCGAGGAAAAAATCAGGGCGACTTCATCGCTCTCCACCAGTCGCCGGGTCTGCTCCACGGTCTTCGGCGGGGCGTAGCTATCGTCAAGCGATATCAGGTTGACCTTGCGGCCGTTGATGCCGCCGCGCTCGTTGACCATTTTGAAATAGCCGACCTCGCCCTTGCCGAGCGCGCCGAACGCGGAGACCGGACCACTGTACGGCATGGTCTGGCCGATCTTGATTTCGGTCGATGTGACGCCGCGCATTTCGGCGGCGGTGGCAACCGCGGGCCACGTCAGCACGGCAAGCGCGCTCAGCGCGCCAAATCCCATGGCAAGACGCATCATGTCCCTCCCTTTTTTGACGCGCTCAAACAGCGCACGCCGCGACAGGCGCGGTTTATCCGGCTCTGGTCGCAAGCGAACATGCCATGACGCCGGGATCGACGCCAACCATAATCATTATGAAACAGACACAAAACCGGCCGTCGAACCCTCGGGAATTCAAAGCCGCTTCGCCACCACGGCGTTCGACATCAACGACCGAACCCCTTTCCGATGGAAAGGCACGATAAAGAACAGATAGATCTTCCCGAAAACATTATGCACCGTACAGATCGTTGAGACGACGACACTGATCGCATCGCCGTCCATCGCCTTCAGCACCGACAGTCTGAAGTCCATATGCTTGTTGTTGCGGCCCGCGACAATTTCATTGTCGGCGATAAAGAAGATCGGCCATGGTCCGATTTTTTCACCCACGCGGTACTCGCTCCTGACGGTGGGTTTCATGATTTCGCCGACGCTCGGAGCTTCCAGGCCGCAGGCCCTCGCTGCAGCGTTGCGGGCGATCAGCAGGATCTTCATCCAGATGGGAGTATGTCCGAACAAGGCAAAGAAGATGTCGACGATCCCGAGTTCCGGACGCGCAAGCGGCGCGCTATAAGAATCGTGAAAATATGCATTTCCGATCAGATCCCGACTCAACGCGCTGCAAGACGGAACATCACATTCAATGACATGCATGCCGAAGACCTCAACCGCATAGTTGTAGCCATGATCGACGAGTGACAGCGATGCGGCCTAATCGCGCAGAGAAAGAGAAGGTGTGAAAAATCCGGACACGGCAACCGGAAAGAATCTCAAAAACGGATCGGTTCAAAAAAAACGGGCGCATGAAGCGCCCGTTTCTAACTCAATTCGGTAGCGCCGGGCCTCAGGCCTGCGGCTGCGGCTCCAGCCCGGCGTCCGGATCGGGGCGCGGGCGCGGCTTGCCGGCCGGCGGCACCGCCGAAGTGCGCGGCGTGGTGGGCTCCAGCACCGATTCGCGGTTCGGCTTCTTGCCCTTGAGCAGATCCTGAATTTCGTCGCCGCTCAGCGTTTCGAATTCAAGCAGGCCCTTTGCCAGGGCTTCGAGGTCGGCGCGCTTCTCGGTGAGAATACGCGTCGCTTCGTTGTAGCCCTCTTCCACAAAACGCCGGATCTCGGTGTCGATCTTCTGCACCGTCGCTTCCGAAGCATTCTGCGTGCGCGAGACCGACATGCCGAGGAAAACCTCATCCTGGTTTTCGCCGTAGGACACGGTGCCGAGCGCTTCTGACAGACCCCAGCGCGTCACCATCATCCGCGCCAGCCGGGTCGCCTGCTCGATGTCGGACGAGGCGCCCGAAGTCACCTTCTCGCGGCCGAACACCAGTTCTTCGGCGACACGGCCGCCCATCATGATGGCGAGACGCGAGGTCATCTGCTCGAGCGACATCGACAGCTTGTCGCGCTCGGGCAGCTGCATCACCATGCCGAGCGCACGGCCGCGCGGAATAATCGTCGCCTTGTGGATCGGATCGGTCGCAATCACGTTGAGGCCGACAATGGCGTGGCC
>DATHHQ010000056.1:0-2936 GCA_035490095.1 Bradyrhizobium sp. | reverse complement strand
AGCGGCACTGCAAATTAGGGCATGATCCGGACTATATCCGCCGCGCCCCAAGACGCCGCTGGGAGCGGCCGTGGCTGCTAGATCGTCGGCAGCATCGAAAACCGCTCCCCTGCCCGCCGCAAATTCAGTGCATCGGCACTGCCGGGGCATTCGTCGACAGCGTCAACGCGCGCCGATGACGGGCCGCGCCGGCACGCCGCGACCATGTTCGATACGACATCCTCCGGTCCCGCAAACAGCGCCTCGACGCAGCCGTCCCGGCGGTTGCGCACCCATCCCTCCACTGCGTGCGCCGTTGCCTGCTGCTCGACCCAGTAACGATAGCCGACGCCCTGCACGCGGCCCCGGATCGTCACCTGACGGATCGTGACGCCCATCTATCGTTTGAGCCCGAGAAATTCGGCGCTGCGCGTCTTCATGTCGGCATCGCGCGTGACCCGGCCGGTCAGTTCGGATGACGCAAGGCCCTTCAAATTCTTCGGAAGCTCGCCGTCACGCAACGCCTTGAGCGTCGCGTAAACGGCCAGCGTTGCCGCCGCGAACGGGGCGTGACCCTGCAACGCTATCCGCACCCGCTGGCTCACGAGAGCATCCGGGTCGATCAATTCCTCAGGAAAGCCTCCGAGCACGATCGGCAGCGTCGTCGCGGCAGCGATGGCTTCCAGTTCTGCGCGGGTTTTCAGGCCGGTGAAGAACAACGCATCGACGCCGGCTGCCTCATAAGCCCTGGCGCGCGCGATCGCATCCTCGACACCGGCGACGGACGCAGCCCCGGTGCGCCCCACGATGACAAGCGATGGATCGCCGCGCCCGTCCAGCGCGGCCTTCATCTTGCCGACGCCTTCCTCGAGCGAAATCAGCTGCGTTTTCGTCTGCCCGAAGGCCTGCGGCAGCAGGGTGTCCTCGATGGTGAGGCCGGCGGCGCCGGCCGTCTCCAGTTCCTGCACCGTGCGGCGGACATTCAGCGCATTGCCAAAGCCGTGGTCGGCATCGACCAATACCGGCAGCGCGGCCGCACGCGACATCCGGCGCATCTGTTCGGCGAGTTCGGTCAGCGTAATCAGCGCGATATCGGGATCTCCGAGCACCGCAAGCGAAGCCACCGATCCGCCGAACATACCGACCTCGAAACCGAGGTCCTCGGCAATGCGGATCGAAATCGCGTCATAGACCGACCCCGGACGAATGCACGCCGACCCCGACAGGATCGAACGCAACACATGTCGGCGCTTTCGGAAAGCCATCTCAGGAGCCTCAGGCAAATTCGAGAATGAGCGCATCCACCGCCAGCGTCGCGCCGGCGGCAGCGTGAATTTTCTTGACCGTGCCGTCGCGTTCGGCGCGCAGCACGTTCTGCATCTTCATCGCCTCGACCACCGCCAGCGTCTCGCCTGATTTGACCTCCTGGCCTTCGGTGACCGCGATCGACACCACAAGCCCGGGCATCGGACACAGCAGTTTCTTGCCGGTATCGGCCGCGGTCGCAATCGGCATCAGCCGCGCGGCCGTGGCCTCGGATTCGGTGAAGACATTGACCGCGACCTCAAATCCCTGATGCGCGAGGCGGAAGCCGTTGGGAATCGGGCGCACCTGCATGGCCACCGGATGGCCGTCGATGCTGCCCTGCCAGACCGGATCGCCCGGCACCCATGGCGAGACCAGCTGATGCGGAAGGCCAAGCGTGCCGTCGGCGCTGGCGAAACGCACGGTGATAAAATCATCTTCCCGCGCGACGTCGAGCCCGATTTCGTTACGGTCCAGCCACACCGCGCGGCGGCGCTCGCGCTGCACCGGGCGGCCGGTCAACTGGCCGGAAATCTGCCGCTTGCGTTCGCCGAGCACGTGATCGATCGCAGCCGCGACCGCGGCCAACCGGCGTGCGACCTCGCCTTCCGGCACCCGGACCGCGAACCCCTTTGGGAACTCCTCCGCAATGAAGCCGGTGGAAAGATTGCCCTCGCGCCAGCGCGGATGAAGCATCAAGGCCGACAGGAACGGAATGTTGTGGCGGATGCCGTCGATGTAGAACGAATCGAGCGCGGTCGCCTGCGCCTCGATCGCGGCGGCCCGCGACGGCGCGTGGGTCACAAGCTTGGCGATCATCGGGTCGTAATAGATTGAAATCTCGCCACCTTCCTGCACGCCGGTATCGTTGCGAACGGTGATGCCGTCGATGCGGCTCTCGACCGGCGGGCGATATTTTACCAGCCGCCCGATCGAGGGCAGGAAGTTACGGAACGGGTCTTCGGCATAGACCCGCGACTCCACCGCCCATCCGGTCAGCGTGACGTCCTTCTGCGCCAGCGCAAGCTTCTCTCCGGCCGCAACGCGGATCATCTGCTCGACCAGATCGATGCCGGTGATCAATTCGGTCACGGGATGCTCGACCTGCAGCCGCGTGTTCATCTCCAGGAAGAAGAAACTTTTGTCCTGCCCCGCGACAAATTCGACCGTGCCGGCGGAATCGTAGTTCACGGCCTTGGCGAGAGCGACCGCCTGTTCGCCCATCTTGCGGCGGGTGGTCTCGTCGAGCAGCGGCGACGGCGCTTCCTCGATCACCTTCTGATTGCGGCGCTGGATCGAACATTCGCGCTCGCCGAGATAAATCACGTTGCCATGCTTGTCGCCGAGCACCTGAATTTCGATGTGGCGGGGATCGACGATGAATTTCTCGATGAAAACCCGGTCGTCGCCGAACGACGCCTTGGCTTCGGCCTTGGCAAGACCAAAGCCTTCCGCGACTTCCGAGGTCGAATGCGCAATCCGCATCCCCTTGCCGCCGCCGCCCGCGGAGGCCTTTATCATGACGGGATAACCGATGCCGTCGGCAATCTTCACCGCGTGCTTTTCATCGGTGATCACGCCAAGGTAGCCCGGCACGGTCGAGACGTCGGCCTTCGCGGCGGCCTTCTTGGACTCGATCTTGTCGCCCATCG
>DATHHQ010000055.1:0-7139 GCA_035490095.1 Bradyrhizobium sp. | reverse complement strand
TCTTCGCCTTCAGCCCGAGACTCGACACGAGCTCAAAGGACTCAGGCTCTCGGGCCATGAGAAGTCTGCCATTGTCAAAGCGGATCGTGATCCGACCATCTTCGCGGCGCTCGATTATTTCGCCGATTTGACCTTGCAGCGCTATCTCGGCTCTCCATGCGAGAGTTTCAGCGATCAACCTGACTCGATCACCAACCTTGAGAGCGCTCTCGACCATGGAACCTCCTATCGTTTCGCCTTCAGCCCCAGCTCTACAAGCCTGCTCGAAGAAACCCCGCCCTAACCGGCGGGGTTTCTTCGGCCGGTTAACAACGCTATTAACTGCCCCTTCAAAGAAACGGCCCCAGCGAAAGGGGGACGCTGAGTGTGAATCGGCGTGGCCTTTGACCCCCAAACGGCGCCCAAGGCTGACCCCATCCTCCGTATCATAAGCGCCGCAACTCATTCCAGATTCTGGCTCCGCACGGGGATCAATGTTGGACGCCGAAAGGGGTCAATATTCGGAGCCGAAACACAACCGGCGGCATTCGCCCGCCGGTTCGGCGACGAGCCAGGCAGGCGCTCAGTCTTTTTGAACGGGAGGAGGTTTCTCGATGGCTCAGCATGCGCCGCTCGTTGCGGTCGATTGCGCGCCACTTGGGACGATCTGCGTCAACCATCAGCCGTGAAGTCCATCGCAATGGCGGGTCGGACCGCTATCGAGCTGCCCGGTCGGATCAGGCTGCCTGGGATCGGGTGCGGCGTCCCAAGCTGTGCAAGCTGGCTTGCCGTCCGTTCCTGAGGCGGACAGTATCGATCAAGCTGCAGCGGCAATGGTCGCCGGAACAAATTGCTGGCTGGCTCAAGCGCACATATCCGGGGGAACAGCAAAACCAGGTGTCACACGAGACGATCTATCGCAGCCTGTTCATTCAGGCGCGTGGCGTGCTTAAAAAAGAACTGCTTGAGCACCTTAGAGCGAAACGTACTATCCGCCGCTCCAAGCGCGCCAGCCTGAAACGGAACGGGCTCGGGTGTCCATCAGCGAAAGACCGGCATCTGTTGAAGATCGCGCCGTGCCGGCCATTGGGAGGGTGACCTGATCGGCGGGTCCAAGAACAGCTATGTCGCAACGCTTGTCGAGCGTCATTCGCGCTATGTGATGCTGGTCAAGGTCGAGAACAAGAATACTGAAAGCGTCGTCTCGGCACTGATCAAACAATCGCAGAGATTGCCCAGCGAACTCTACCGGTCGTTAACCTGGGACAGAGGCAAAGAGCTCGCCGATCATCAGCGCCTGACCTTGGCCACCGAGGTCGAGGTCTATTTTTGTGACCCTCGGTCTCCCTGGCAGCGCGGCTCAAACGAAAACACCAACAGATTGCTGCGCCAATATCTTCCGCGTGGCACCGATCTGTCCCTACATAGCCAAGCCAAACTCAGCGCGATAGCAAGGCAGCTCAATGAAAGACCCCGAAAGACCTTGCTCTATCAAACCCCAGCAGACAAGTTCGCGGAATGTGTTGCAGCGATCAGTTGAACCCGCCGCCAGAAGCGGACATTCGGTGATCGGAAGCTGGACCGTCGGTGCATTGCATGCTCGCAGGCGGGCTGCCTCCTTGCCAAGCCCGGCCTAATCTTAGGTGAACCTTCATTTCACTCGTGCGGCCGCACCAACATTCTTCGCACGGGAAACAGCGCGACGCGGTACCGCTGCGCGACATATCCCCAAATGCCCTTCGGGGCCAACAACATGATGACAATCGCAAGTGCACCGAGCAAAATCAGGTACCAGGTGCCGAAGTCCGCAAGGTAGTGCTGCATCGTGTAGAACACGATCACGCCGACGATTGGACCTTCGATCGTGCCGACCCCACCGATGATGACGATGAAAATCACGTAAGCGCTCCAATCCAGCACCGAAAACGCAGCATCCGGCGAGATACGGGCCTTCTGCAAATAGATGAGCGCACCGATCGTCCCGGTGGCAGCCGCGACCAGCACGTAAACCCCAAGCTTGGCGCGGAAGCTATCGACGCCCGCGCTTTCGGCGGTCGCTTCCGAATCGCGGATAGCGAAAAGCGCAAGACCGTAGCGCGATCGCAACAAGAGATAGACCAGCAACGGTGCTCCGGCCGCCAGCGCCAGCGCGATCCAGTAGGTAATGATGTCGCGCGCGGCCGGTGACCGCACCTCGAACATTGCCTTTACCCATTCGATGCCGAAAATCTCGTTGGTAGCCGACGGTGGCAGCGACGTGCCGGTGCCACCGCCGAGCTGTTTGAATTGTGCGAACACAAGCCGATACACCTCCGCAACGACCCAACTTCCAATCGCAAAATAAGGGCCGCGAAGCCGGAATACCACAAACGCCGTCGGCACTGCGAATACCGCGGCGATCAGTCCCGACAGCACCACCGCTGCAAGTGGATCGATGCCGGCGCCGATCGTCAGCGCAAACAGCAGATAGCCGCCGAGGCCGACAAACGCCTGCTGCCCGACCGACACGAGACCGGCATAGCCCGCAAGCAGGTTCCAGCACTGCGCCAGCGCAAGCATATAGAAAACGAAAATCAGATCCTGAATCAGCCCACGACCTGCAAAGACCGGGAGAACCGCAAAGATCAAGACAAGGGCAACGCCCGCAAGCGCCAGGATCGCCGACGCACGGGTTTTCGTTTCGATCCGATATTGTGCCAGCTCTATCAATTGGTTCACGTCGCCATTGGGCACGGTTGTTCAATCCTCTGCACGCGGAAACAGGCCGCGTGGCCGCAACACCACCACCACCAGAAAGGCGATGTGACCCGCGAGTATCTGCCATTCGGGATTCAGCTTGGCTCCGAAGGTCTGCGCGAGGCCGATAATGACGCCGCCGGCAAGCGTGCCCCACAGGCTTCCGAGGCCGCCGATGATCACCGCCTCGAAGGCGTAGATCAGCCGCGCCGGACCGATGGTCGGATCGAAATTGGCGCGGATGCCAAGGTAGAGCGCGGCGATTGTCGCCACCACCATCGCAATTCCCATGGCGATCGAGTAGATCCGATGATGGTCGATGCCCATCAACTGCGCGATTTCGAGATCGTCGGACGTCGCGCGAAACGCCCGGCCCAACGCGGTGCGATAAAACAACAGATTGAGTAGCAGCACCACCGCGATGGCAGAGCCAAGCGTAAGCAGCGGCATCACTCCGATCGCTAGGTTGGCGCCGAGCTCAATTGAAGCAGTCTCGATCGCGCCGAGCCGCAGCCGCCGACTGTCGGCGGTAAACGCCTCGAGCAAGCCGTTTTGAATGATGATGGACAAGCCGAATGTGACCAGCAACGGCGGCAACAGATCGCGTCCCAAGGCTCGATTCAGCAGCACGTGCTGCAAGGCAAATCCGGCGGCGAACATCGCCGGCATTGCCAACAGAGTCGCAAGAAAAGGGTCGAAACCAAGCCAGGTCGCCAGCGAGAGAATCGCGAACGCTGCCAGCACGATCAGATCGCCATGGGCGAGATTGACCATCCGCATGATGCCGAAGATCAGCGACAGGCCGGCGGCGAACAGCGCATACAGGCCTCCAAGCAGAACGCCCTGGATGATCGTGCCGAGCCAATCGAGCATGCTCAATGTCCGAAATAGGCGAGGTGAACTTGTTCGCGGGTAAGTTCCTCTGGCCGGCCCGACAGCGATACCCTGCCCTCCTGAAAGCAATAAACCCGATCGGCGACCTTCATCGCCTGCGCGATGTCCTGCTCGACGAGCACGATGCTGGTGCCGTTCTGTTTGATGCGCGGCATCGCATCGTAGATATTTCGGATTACAATCGGCGCCAGGCCAAGGCTGATCTCATCGCATAGCAGCACGCGCGGGTTCGACATCAACGCGCGCCCGATCGCGGTCATCTGCTGCTCTCCGCCGGATAGGGTATGGCTCGGCGCGGTGCGGCGCTCTTTCAGCGGCGGAAACAGCCCATAGATGCTGTCGAGCGACCATATCCCGACAACATTTCGACCATAGCTCCCGATCAGCAGGTTTTCCTCGACAGTCAGTGAGGAGAAGAGCCGCCGCCCCTCCGGTACCATCGCGATCCCGAGCTTGAGAATATTCGCCGCACCTAGCGCGCCAATGGGCCTGTCCTCGAACCGCACGCTATCGGGCTCAGCGCGGATCAGGCCGGTAATGGCCTTGAGGTAGGAGGACTTGCCCGCCCCGTTGGCGCCGATGATCGCAATCGTTTCGCCTGGGCCAATCACAGTGTCGATCCCATACAGCGCCTGGAAGTCTCCGTAGTGAGCGGTAAGGCCACGGGTCTCGAGCATCGGAGGTCTCACGCCAACAGTCCGATATAGAATTGCCGAACGTCCGCGGAAGCCATCACCTCCTGCGGATCACCCTCGGCAACTTTCTTCCCGAAATTCAATACGCTCAGCTTCCCGACCACCGCCACCAGCGCGTGCACGATATGCTCGATCCAGATAATGGTCATTCCCGCGGCATGGACTTGTTTGATGGTCTCGATCAGTTCGAGACACTCCCCCTCGGTTAGTCCCCCAGCGATTTCGTCGAGCAGCAACAAATGAGGGTTGATTGCGAGCGCGCGCGCCATCTCCAGCCGCTTGCGTTCGAGCAGCGTCAGTGCCCCGGCGAGGGTGTTGGCGCGTTTGAGCAGATGCAAGCGCTCGAGAATTTCCGCGCAGGGCGCAGCGGCGGCGCGCTCGGTCAAACCCCCGCCATGCACCGCAGCGACCAGCAGATTCTCGAACACTGTGAGATTCTCGAACGGCCGAGGGATCTGATATGAGCGTCCGATTCCGGCGATGCAGCGCTCATGCGGCCTGGCCGCGGTGATATCGCGGCCGTTCAGACGAATTTCGCCGGCATCGGGTGCGAGCCCGCCGGCGATCAGGTTGAAAAGCGTCGTCTTGCCGGCGCCATTCGGACCAATAATCCCGAGCGCCTCGCCCTGTGCGACCGACAGATCGATATCGTCCGCCGCGATAACCGACCCGAAGCTCTTGCGCAGGCCTTTGATCTTCAGCATGCGCTTGAGTTTAACAACAAGACGGACCAAGCGGAACGAAATCGCAAACCTGCGCCGGACGCCCGCCGCTCGCCTCGCTTTGCCGTCAACCGACCGCCTCCATTTTGCCGCCGGCCGGAATGTTCGGCGCAGTCCTGTTGTCAGTGATGACGATATCGTACTTGTTGCCGTCCTTGACGCGCCATTGCCCGCCGACCAGCGGCGTCTTGGCGACGTTTTTGGCGGCGAACGGCGGCAGGTTCGCTCCGTTCCACTGTACCTTGCCGACCACGGTATCGAGATCGGTCGCGGCGATCGCAGCGACCATTGCTTTGGCATCGCGCTGCGGCGCACGCTTGAGCGCATCGACGGCGACCTCGAATAGTGCATGCACGAATCCGATCGGCTGCGTCCATTGCTTCTTGGTCGCGGCCTCATAGCTGGCGGCGAGATCTCTCGCACTCATGCCGGTGAGCGACGATTTGAATGGATGGTTCGGCGACCACCACACTTCCGACGAAAGGTTGTTGCCGTCCTTGCCGAGCGCCTCGACCGCGACCGGGAAAAGGATCGCCTTTCCGATCGAGGCGACCTTCGGCCTGAAGCCTTGCTGCAGCGCCTGTTTCCAGAACGTCGTGAAGTCGGGCGGCAATACGACGCCGGTGATGATCTCGGCGTTGGCACTCTTGAACGCGCTGATCTGTGCCGAGAAATTGTCGGTGAGATTCTGGTAGCGGCCGGGGTCGGTGAGCTTGTAGCCGGCTTTCTCCAGCACCGGCGGGAATCCGACCTGCTTGTCGCCCCAGGCATTGCCGTCGCCGTCGTTCGGAAACAGACCGCCAACCGATTTGTTAGTCGGCACCTGGCTCCACATGTTGGTAAAAACCGCGATGACGTCTTCGAGCCCCCAGAAGAAGTGGTAGGTGTAATTGAAATTCTTCCATGCCGGCGGCCCGGCGGCCGGATCGGCCTGGCGGCCGATGAACCAAGGCTGCCACGGCGCCACCGTCGAGATGCAGGGCACCTCCTCGATCTCGCATTGCGTCGAAACCGGGTTCGTGGTCTCGGGCGTCGAGGCCACCAGCATCAGATCAATCTTGTCCTGGACGATCAAATCTTTTGCGACCTGAGCGGCGCGGTTGGGATTCGACTGGCTGTCCTTGACTACGACCTCCACCGGAACGGTGGCGCTGCCGAGCTTGATGCCGGCCTTGGCGGCTTCCTTGAAATTCGCGACGATGAAGTTGTCGGCTTCGGCGAACGCGGCGAGCGGGCCGGTCTGCGGGCTGACATAGCCGAGCTTTATCGGACGCGTCTGTGCGATGGCCGGCATCGCGATGCCGGTGGCAAGCGCCGCACCGGCCGCGGCCGACGATTTGAGCAATGTGCGACGATCAATCCCTGTGGGCACGATCCTTGTCATGATGCCTCCCTCCCTGAAGAATTCCGCTAAGCGGCCAAGGTCTCGGGTGAAACCTTGACCGCGCCGCTGAAATTGTTCGATATTCGAACTTGCGTTCGCTTTTCGATGAGTTTCAATGACCGCCTTGACGGTGTCAACAACTCGCTAGGGCACGGTGTGCATGATGATGCCTTCCGGACCGCGGCCAGATGATGGTCACGACAAAGAGTTCATGAACACGCTCGCCAAGGGACTCGCCGTCCTCAGCGCGTTCGGCAAACAGCGGCCTGCCATGACACTGTCCGACGCGGCCGCGGTCGCGAGTCTCTCGCGTGCAACCGCGCGTCGTGTGCTACGCACGCTTGCCCACCTCGGCTACGTCGTTCAGGACGGCCGCGCATTTTCGTTGACCCCGCGCGTTCTCGAACTGGGTTTTGCCTATCTCTCCGGGCAGGACTGGATCGACCGCGCGCTGCCGATGATGAAAGAGCTGAGCGAGCAGCTTGGCGAGTCCTGCTCCGGTTCGATCTTGCAAGGCGTCGAAATCGTGTATGTCGCGCGCGTGCCCGCCCGGCGCATCATGTCAACAGCCCTGGCGGTTGGCAGCCGGTTGCCGGCGTTTCATACATCGCTCGGCCGCGCCCAGCTTGGCTATCTTGACGGCGCGGAAATCTGGCGCCGCCTGCGGTCGGCGCCCATCGAAGCCTATACGCCTTATACGATCACCGACATGCAGGCGCTGTTCGATCG
>DATHHQ010000054.1:0-6623 GCA_035490095.1 Bradyrhizobium sp. | reverse complement strand
TTGGCGACGTTTGCCTTGTGATCGCCGCCCTGTCCGACGGTCCCGAGATACGTCTCGCCGCCGCGGTCGCCGGAATGGCCATCATCGGCGTCGGCGCCGCACTGGCGAACCCTCAGCTGTCGGGGGTCGTCCTGGCTCTTGCCCCGTCAACGCAGGCGGGCATGGCCTCGGCTGTAACGTTTATCGTGCGCCAAGCCGGCTTCGCCATCAGCATCGCGGCGCTGGGGCTGACGCTTGGTGCGGTCGATGACGCAGCGGAGTTCGCGCAACCCTTCGCCCTTGCTGCACTTGTGGCGTTGCTTGGCATGATCGCGGCTCTCGTTCTGCTTCCGGCGAAGTCCCTGCAACACAGCACACAAGCTTGATCGTTACGTCGTTCCAGGGAGCCTGCGACGCCACGATCAGCAGAGAATCGGCCTGACCGAGGACAACCTGTTGAGGCTCCACAACTAGAGCAGCCCCAGGCTCCGGAAGCTCGCGTGCCCCTTGCGGCCGATCACGAGATGGTCGTGGATCGAGATGCCGAGCGCTTCGGCGGCCTTTCGGATCTCGCGGGTCATCTCGATGTCGTCGTGCGACGGTTTGGGATCGCCGGAAGGATGGTTGTGCACCAGTCCACTCGAATACAGATCTTCCTTATTTTGCCGCGACTTATCCGATTTGCTAATTCTGGTGGGATCGCGGCGTGGGGCCTGTTTCTCGTGCGCACTCGTGATTTCTCACGGCTGATCACGACCATACTTCGCCGATTCCATTCGAACACGTTGGAGCACGGGATCCGAATTCTAAGATTGGTCTCCACGGTCGACCCTTCGATCGCTAGGTCTCCGTGTCGCGACGTTGCATTCAGGCAGCTTCTTGAATCGGTAGTACTCTCGTCGGGCGGCAAAACGACGAGACTACGTCGCTCCCAAGTCTCGAGTCCGATACTGCTGGTGAGTAGCCGACATCGTGCAATCCGTCATATGGAAAATCGCGAGCGACTTCGCTGGTGTTGCAACCTAAAGATCACAAGGCTAGGGAAGTGTAAGGCCGTCGAAGGACGCTGCAGGAGCGTTCGCCGCGAAGCGGTACTTGCGCAGCGAAGCATCCGTGCAGGCATAGCCGCAGCGGGTCAGAAGTTCGATCTCCTGCCGCTTGAAAGGATTGAGGCGCGTACGAATTCTTGCAGCGGCCGAAATCTCGTCGTCTGAAAGAGTAAGCGCGTCCGAAAGCGCATCGCAGACAACGGCGTATCGATGCTCCAGTAAGCGACCTTGCGTTGTCCCAGGTTGTTCATGCCGAGGAGGATGCGCTTACGCGAATTTTCCGACTGCTGCTGTAGGATGTTCAGCGTGCGAAACATCTGCCCCACCCATCGTCCCGTCGGCCGACCGATTTCAGGCATCGTAAGACCGGCGTTGCTCACCAACACGTTCCTGCATCGCTTCCAGACCCGCTGTCCCTGCTGAAGACTATATCCGGCAGTATTGATGATGAAGTCCGCCGAGTATCGGCCACGCTGCGATCTGGCCATATCGGTGGATCGGCCGATGGGCTGGCGAACCCTTGTCCAGGGACAGATGCGTTCGAAGTTTGTTGTAATAGCCGGCGTAAGCCGCAAGAATTTGGCGCAGATGGGCTTCCCCGAAGACGACGATGTGATCGAGGCATTCGCGGCGGATCGAGCCGATGAGCCTCTCCGCATGCCTGTTCTGCCAGGGCGCCCTCGGGGCGGTCGGGTGGTCGCGTATACCCATCGCCGCAAGGCGCTTCGTGACCGCCTGACCGTAGGACCCATCTCGGTCTCGGATCATGTAGTCTGGTGCCTCATCCCAAGGGAAGGCATCGGTGATCTGACGGGCGATCCACTCCGCCGTCGGGTGGGCCGTCACCGACAGTGATATCAGCCGCCGTCGTTCGTGCCTGAGGATGACCAGAACGAAATGCAGCCGAAAGCCGACCGTCGGCACAATCAGGAAGTCCATCGCGCCGATATCTGCGGCATGGTTGTGCAGAAAAGTCTTCCAAGTCTGCGAAGACCCTCGCCCACTCTTCGCCATATACTTGGCCACCGTCGACTGCGCGACCTCCATCCCGAGCTTCAGCAGTTCACCATGAATGCGTGGTGCGCCCCATAGCCGATTTGCCAAGCTCATCTCCCGGATCAGGCGACGGATCTCCCCTGGTATCTTCGGCCGACCGCCCCGAGTGCGCGACTTCCAGCGCCAGTACAGTCGGAACCCCGTCCGATGCCACCGGATAACCGTCTCCGGTTGGACAATCGTCACGGCGTTCAACACCGACGGAAACAGCCGATAGAGCCAAACGATGAGCAGTCGGTCCGCCACCGTCAGCCTCGGCTTCGAGGGCACGCGCTGACGCAGCACACTCAATTGATGTCGCAGCAGCACGATCTCGGCTTCGAGCCGCGCCTGCGTCTTGAATGGCGAGACCAGGACATGGAGGAGCAAGATCAGGAACTCGATCATTGCGCATTTGCCTAGCCGATCTCGCTGCTCATACCAGCTCGGATGAGGTTCTCGGCATGGACAGGGGCTTTTCTTTGCCTATCTAATGAGGCCAAAGAACCCAGCCATCTTTCGATCTCCGCTATTCCTCGCTGGGTGGTGATACGGGTTCAGAGAAAAAAAGAGGCTCTATCACGCCGTCGAGGCGAAGAATTCGAGTAACAGCTAGCCGTCGTACTTGATCTCATGAAGCCAGTCCTTGCCCATCGGCGTGTCGTCGACGAGGCGCGTAAGCTGCGGTTTGATCCACTTCGGCGGATGAGCCGCTACTGGTGCTGTGGACTTAGCTTTGGGCCTCAATGCGACGGCTCGCGGATCAATCTTCGTACGTTTTGGCATAGGGGCTATCGGGGAAAACGCGTAACATAAACGAACGTCCGACATGGCATACTTGCCATATGGTTTTTCGAATCGACTACTATAAAGAAGGCTTGCTGGCCGGCAGCACGCCGCATCCAGGACCCCAACATGAAACCGAGAAATTCGCCAAGGATGGCATGATACGGCATCGCGCGGATTTCTATCGAATCATCGACCTGGGCAGCAATGCTGAGGTCGCGTCCGGGCGCCGCGATGGCTAAGGGACCAAAAGGCGAGAAGCGACCGGCCGACGTGGTAAGCAGGGGCAGATCTGCGCCAGCCCACGTTCGACGACTTTAGCGGAGCGCCGCGCGCTAGTTCGGACGTATCGCTTCCGACACAAATGGCCAATGGGGCTTTTGTCGTTTGGCCGCCATTTCCGCCAGCTTTCGCCATTGAAACGCGGCCACGGCCAGTAAGGTGCGGGTACCTTGGGTGTTGGCGAGTTGGGCAAGCCGATCGCACTCTGACGCTTCGTGCAGGCAATCTTCACGGGATTCCATCTACCGCGCTGCCCCATTCAAGGAGATGCTTTCCGACGGCCCCTACGGCCGAACCAGCAGTTCCACCTACCCACAAAATGAGACTGCTTGCCGACGCACCAGCGATCAATGGGCTGGGGCTCAGTGCACGAAAACGTGTAAACCGTCGGACCGTTGGGTGGTGCAATTTGTCAGGGAGCACGCCTTCCGAATTAGTGGAAAGCCTGCTGCCTAGGCGGTCAACAGCCGGGAGAGTTGGACGGGCTGCCATTCGATCGACCGGCAGGGGTCAACGCCGCCACGGATCCTCACCACCGCGGACCGGGCGGTGCATGTCCTCGTGGTTCGCTCATAGGATGTGGATCGACCGCAGGAACCTGAACCGGCGGATCATCCTGGCTGCTCAAGCGCACTGCGACCCCCGCGGCCAAGACGGCCACGAGCAGCAAGAGAGGCCAGGCGCCCCGCCGCAAGGACATACTCCCCATCCAAGCACCGGCCAGCACTCGCGGGGGTGTTATTGCACGGGTGTAGAGAAGCAGTCGCCAGGAGTTAAACCGTCCGCGGTCCATGTGAGCGTCCGCATGTGGCAGATCACGTGTCGTTAAGGGAAGCTCCCAACCGTAGCAGAGGTCTCGATATCAGGCTGCCAGCAACCGGAACACTTCCTGCCGTCTCATTCGCTCTGCAACGTTAGAGCGGCTTGGGACATTCATCCTGTGCCGATTATCGGGCAGGGTACCGGGGGCTGCCTATCGGTTCTAGGCACCAACCTAGACACCGGCACACCGTCATTTCGCTTCGGCCTGCCGGCGTCAGCATGCCAGGCAATCGAATGCCAACCAGGCGACTCGATGACCGACAACGAACGGAACACCTGCGGCAGCAAGCGGCCCAAATATCCACCACCGCCTAGGTCTGGAAACGCTTTTGCCGCGGCCGTGTTCGCTGCAATCCCTTGCTTGTTGCTTCTGATCGCTCTGCTTTGGTTGTTCGCCTAATGAGCCGATGCCAAGCCGCACCGGCGCTCGTAGTGGCTAAAGCAGCCAGGGTCGCCACGACCACGAATGCGAAGGCCAGGATCAGGAAGATAAGGTCGATCATTCCGCCCACTACCAGACCTGGATCCGCAAGCTCGTTCCCTCGCTCGGCAACGAAGTCCACCGCTGGTCGGGCCAGGTAATGAGCACCATCGACCATTGCGGGTTCATCGGCCGCAATCCCGGAAGCGATCGCGTATTCGTCGCGACCGGCGATTCCGGCCAGGGCATCACCCATGGCGTGCTAGCGGGGCTGCCTCTCAAGGACCTGATCGTCGGCGGATCGAGCCCCTGGGAGGCGACATACGATCCCTCGCGCAAGACCGTGAAGAGCATCGTGAACTATGTCAGCGAGAACGTGACGGCGCTGAAGAACTTTGCCGAATACGTCCTGCCCGGCGATCTCGACTCCGTCGATCAGCTCCAGCCGGGACAGGGTGGTATCCTGCACGACGGCCTGCACAGGCTGGCGGCCTGTCGTGATAGGGAGGGTATCATGCACGTCCGTTCGGGCGTCTGCACGCATCTCGGCTGCCATGTGAACTGGAACTCGACGGAGCAGTGCTGGGATTGCCCTTGCCACGGCTCCCAATTCGCACCAGACGGCGCCGTGCTCAACGGACCGGCCCTTACGCAGCTGCCCGAGGCCAAAGCGCCGGCTGCAAAGCGGCGCGCTTGATTGACCGACTGGCACGTCTCTGGGACCGCACGGCAAAGTGCAAAGCCGGTTTCCGCTCCGGGCTACGCCCGAGCGTACCGTGCCGGCTCCCTGGCCCGTGATGGGCTGCGCTCAGAGCAAGATCAAGGATATTCGTCCGAGCCCTGGACCCAGAGGAAGGATTGGATGTCGATCAAATCGCGCGGCTTCCAATCGGCCAGGTTCGTACGCACGGCGCGGGCAAGTTTCAGGTAAGCAGCGTAGGAATCCGCCGGGGCGCGAGACGTAATGGAAGGCGCAGTCGCAGCGCGTGGCCGCGCGTCGCGTAACCATGGGCTTGAGGAAGATATGCTGGCGCGGTTGGGCGATGAATCCGAAGACCGTCGCCAGTGGCCAGGTGAGCACGCGCGTTTGCCGGCGCGGCAGTTTCGCTAGCGCCTCGCACCAGTCGTCGAATCGATTTTCGAGAGAGCCGTCGCCGTGCAGCAGCGCATAAAGCGCCTGGGCGAATCGAGCGGCTCCGGCGCGCCCTTTCACGGCGTCGCGCAGCGCCAACTTTTCGAAGGAGTAGGTGGCCACAGGCCGTGTTCTGCAGCGCGAGCAGACCTCGACACAAATTTAACATCAGTTGCCGTGGCACCGCCCGGCCATGATGGACCAATGAAGCAACGGGGGAAGGCTTCGTCTCGCCGTCGTCGCGGGACTCAAGGGACTATGGCGGCCAAGAGGGCCGCAGATGACCGCGCTCTTGCTTTGCTTCCCACCATTCGAAAACTTATGACAGCGGGCTTCGCTTCCGATTTTGCTCTTGCGGATGAGTTGAATCGAAGGGGGATAACAGGTGCCCGTGGCGGTCGGTGGCATCGTATCACGGTGAGAAGGCTGCTTACGCGTCTGCGCCAACTCACGTCAGCACATGGTGGAACCAACAATAACCTTGCATTGAAGCGGGTCGCGGACGTGCGAGCTGAGGCCATTGGCCCGACAATTCGTAAACTTCGTAAAGCGGGCTTTGTCTCCGGCAACGCCGTCGCGCGCGGGTTGAACGCGCGAGGGATACCAACGGCAGGGGGCAGCAAATGGCACCCAACCACCGTTACCCGACTGCTGAAGCGCGTCGACAGGCTCGATCGCGCCTCGAACAGCAAACACCGACGCTAGGGCCGTTTTCTGCCCGTGGAATCGATTTGGTCCCGGCTGGTAGGTGGGTGACTCCCGACCGCGCAAGCGTTCTCTCGATCAGTATACTGAGGGCGCTCACTGCCACGGTCGCCGCCGCTAAAGTAACATGAGGCTTCATCCAGCCTTCTGAAAGACTATCGAGGAAACGCTCCAACTTAGAGGTATGACATGTATGCAGAACCTTCGACAAACGGCTCCCTGCGACGCCGAGGCCTGTTTTTGGGAACGTTTGCTCTGGCCGCGTGTGACGGCGACTCCACGCCGATCGTCCCGATGGCAGCGGCGGGCGTCGGCAGCCCGGGTGATAGCAACAAGCTTGGCCCGAACGACCGCCTCAGAATCACAGTCTTCGGACAACCGACCCTCACTGGCGAGTACACTCTCGATGGCA
>DATHHQ010000053.1:0-2741 GCA_035490095.1 Bradyrhizobium sp. | reverse complement strand
GGAACTTCGTCACGCTCGGGAAAGCTCGTGCATGGCGGGCTGCGTTACCTGGAATATTACGAATTCCGCCTCGTGCGCGAGGCGTTGATCGAGCGGGAGGTTCTGCTCGCGTCGGCACCGCATATCATTTGGCCGCTCCGGTTCGTCCTGCCGCATTCGCCGGGGCAACGGCCTGCCTGGCTCGTGCGGGCCGGTCTGTTTCTGTACGATCATCTGGGCGGCAGGAAGCGACTGCCGCCGAGTCGCAGCTTCGACCTTTCGCGCGCTCCCGAAGGCGCGCCGCTACGGCCGGAGTTTCGTCACGCGTTCGAATATTCCGATTGCTGGGTCGACGATGCCCGTCTTGTGGTTCTGAACCTGGTCGATGCGGCGCGCCTCGGCGCGCTCGTCCTGCCGCGCACCAGAGCGACGCGGGCGCGAAGGGCAGGGGAGACATGGCACCTGGAGATGCAAGGCGAGGATGGTCGCGCGCACGTTGTGCGTTCTCGCGCACTGGTCAACGCGGCCGGACCATGGGTCGAGGATGTCCTGCAACACGTCACAAACTTGAACTCGTGCCACAGCGTGCGGCTCGTCAAGGGCAGTCACGTGGTGGTACCGAAATTCTGGGCCGGCTCCCATGCCTACCTGTTCCAGAACGACGATCGGCGCGTCATCTTCGCGAATCCCTACGAAGGCGATCTCGCGCTGGTCGGCACGACCGATATTCCCTACGAGGGACGCGCCGAGGATGTGGCGATCGACGGCGCCGAAGTTGAGTATCTCCTGCGCGCCCTGGGCCGCTTTCTGCGCACACCGCCCCAGGCCCACGACATTGTTCATGCCTTCTCCGGTGTGCGACCTCTCTATGACGATAGCTCCGAGGATCCATCGGCGGTGACCCGGGACTACGTGCTTGAGATCGACAGCGGGCCCGAAATTCCTCCGGTGCTTTCGATCTTCGGCGGCAAGATTACGACCTATCGGAAATTGGCCGAGCACGCGCTGCAGCGTCTCACGCCCTGGTTTCCGCGATTATCTCCGGCATGGACCGCGGGCGCGCGCCTTCCTGGCGGTGACATTCCCGGCCCCTTCGAGGATTTCGTGGTCGATCTGCAGCGCGAATATCCGGGCTTGCCAGACAAGCTGATCCGTCATTGCGCCCGGCTTTATGGAACGCGCGCCCGGGAGCTTTTGGGGCCGGCGCGCACCTGCGTGGATCTCGGACGCCACTTCGGCGGCGATTTTTATGAGCGGGAAGCGCGTTACCTGCGCGAGACGGAGTGGGCGACGCACGCCGCCGATGTGCTGGATCGTCGAACCAAGCATGGACTGCACCTGACATCGTGCCAGCGGGCGGCCTTTGAAGACAGCATCGGAAAGTGATGAGAAAACTCGCGTTTCGCTCCGAATGGCGGCTTTTGGGGCAAAGCAGACATTCTGCAATCAGTCGCCTTTAGCGACGGTCTCCGCCGCGTGGGCGTCCAGTTCGCGCACACGACCAAATAGTAAGATAATATGACTAGTCAGGTCATTTCTTCCATGCAATATAAAATACGCGTACCGAAGCGCCCTCAGAGGCGCCACGGCTCATGGAACCAGCAAGCCATGATCGGCTTCGCCGGGCGGTCCGGTCGTCGAACCGCAGGAGTTGCGTTGCCGTGAATTCCCAGCTCGTCGTCATCCCCACGCGCCGCGCGCATTCCAATCACGCCGAGGTCGCCCGCAACATCGGGATCGACATCATATCCGGCCGCTATGCCGAAGGCGTAAAGCTGCCGGGCGATGCCGAACTCACCTTGCTGTTTGGTGTCTCGCGTCCGGTGCTGCGGGAAAGCGTCAAGACGTTGGGGGCGAAAGGGCTGCTCAGCACCAAGGTGCGGGTCGGCACCGTGGTCCGCGAGCGCGCGGCCTGGAACATGTTCGACGCTGACGTCCTGGCCTGGCATCTCGATGCCGGCATCGACCAGCGCTTCCTGCGCGATCTCGCCGACATCAGGCTTGCAGTCGAGCCGCGCGCGGCGGCGCTGGCCGCCGAGCGGCGGTCGGACGCCGATATCGCGCATCTGTACCGGAGCATCGCAAGTATGCGCCGCGTGCCATCCGATTCCACCGGGTTCGCCGATGCCGACCTCAGCCTGCACATTGCGGTCGCCAACGCCTCCGGCAATCCGTTCATGCGTTCCATCGGCGGGGTGATCGAGGCGGCGCTGCGCGCCTCTTTCCTGCTCAGCGCACCGGTCGAGGAGCGCGACCGCGAGATCGTGCTCTTGTCGCATCAGCACATTATCGAAGCCGTCGAACGCAAGGATTCGGAAGCGGCAGCGGCAGCGATGACAGAGGTGATTTTGAACGGCCTGCGCCGTCACGGCGCCGCTGGCTGATCCCGCGGCCGCGCATGAGGATTTTCATGGCACTTGAACCGCAGCGTGTGATCGATCATCCGTTCTCTTCTCGATCGGTCACAATGGTGCCCGACGATGCGCCGATACACACCGGCGCCAAAAAGCAAACCGCGACAACGCGGCGACTGAAGCTCAACAGTTTGGGAGTGAAACATGAACTTACTCAAATCGACTCTATCGGCCATCGTACTCGGTTCCGTCGCACTGGCGGGACCTGCGCTCGCGCAAACCAAGCCTACTGTCGGCATCGCCATGCCCACCAAATCCTCGGCGCGCTGGATCGATGATGGCAACAACATCGTGAAGGTGCTGAAGGAGCGCGGTTACAACACCGACCTGCAATACGCCGAAGACGAT
>DATHHQ010000052.1:0-11399 GCA_035490095.1 Bradyrhizobium sp. | reverse complement strand
AACAGCGTGCTCTTGCCCGACCCGCTTGGGCCGAGCAATGCAACAACTTCGCCAATGCGTATCGTCATATCGACGCCGGCGAGAACCGGCTGGCTGTCGTAGGCCTTGTATAAACCGTTGACCTCGACCACCGCGTTGTTGCGCGTCAGGGTAGCGGATCGCTTGGTGCGGTCCGCCCGCGATGCCTTGACGTCCTTGGCAGGCGCCGCGAACGGGACGACCGGGTCGGATCGAGCCTCGGTGGAAGCAACCGGCCCGGCGGTGATCGGCTCCAGCACCAACGGCGCCCCATACCAGGGCAGCAAGCGACTGAGACGAAACTGCGTCGCCGGCCGGTCGAGATCGAGAACGCGTTCCACCAACAACTGGATCACGCTGACGCCGGTGGTGAGCGCGAGATAGATCAGCCCGGATGCGAAGAAGATCGAAAAGAAGTCGAAGGTTGACGATGCGAGCTGCGTGCTTCGCAGCGTCAGCTCCTGTACCGAGATCACGCTTGCCAGCGACGAATTCTTCAACGCGCTGACGGTCTCGTTGCCGAAGGCCGGAATCATCGTGCGAATGGCCTGAGGTGCTATGATGCGTCGCATCAGCAATCCGGGCGTCATCCCGAGCGCCTGCCCGGCCAGGACTTGTCCGCGATCGATGCCGAGCACACCGGCGCGAAGCATCTCGGCGATGAAGGGCGCCTCGTTGGCGGCCAGCGCCAGACCCGCGGCCCCGATCGCACTCAATCTGAGACCGACCTGCGGCAACGCGTCATAGGCGAACACCATCTGCAGGATCAGCGGCGTGCCGCGGAAGATCACGGTGTAACCGCGGGCGAATGCAGCCAGCACCCAGAAACGACTGAGCTGCATTGCCGCGAGGGCGAGACCAAGGATCAGCCCACCGGCCAGTCCGAGACCGGTCACCGCCAGGGTGAACCAGATGCCCTCGATCAGGTACGGCAGGCTGAGGTAGTGGACGAACAGCGACATTACTTGACGGAGAGGATGTCGGGCTCTTTGAAGTTGTTCACATCGAGCTCCCACTTCTTGAGCAGATCCATGTGAATCCCGGCCTTCTGAACTTCGATCAACGCGGCAAGCACGGCGTCGCGGAATTCAGGCTTGTCCTTGGGAACGGCGATGCCGACCGAATAGGGAATGGTGACCGCGAGCGCTTTCTCCAGCTTGTCGGGATTGGCCTTCACCGCCTGATCCACGGTGTTGACGTCGTTGACGTAGGTATCGGCCCGGCCGGCGAGAATGGCCTGGATGCAGTTGGCGTTGTTCTCGTAGAGTTGGAGGGTCGGCTCGGGTTTGCCGGCCGCCTTGCATTGCGGAATAAGCGCTTGCACCAGCGGGACCTCGACGAAGCCGGTGTTCTCGGCTGCCGCTGCGCCGCACATCGACAAGTTGATGCCGTCGATCTTCTTTGGATTGCCCTTGGCAACCAAAACCCCGTCGAACACCTTCGAATAGGTGATGAAGTCGGCCGCTTTGGCCCGCTCTTCGGTGGCGTAGATGTCGGAAATCACGATGTCGGCCTGGCCACTCGACAACGTCGTCAACAGGGCTGCGAACGTCACCGCCTTGTAGGTCAGCTTGAAGCCAAGGCACTCACCGATCTGCTCGCCGAGATCGATGTCGAAGCCGACATATTTGCTCGGGTCTTTCGGATCGATCGCCTCATAGCCCGGCGTGTGCGGATTGATGGCGTTGACGAGCGTCTTGCCTTTCCAGGCAGGATATTTCGCCTGCAGCGCCGCACATCCCGCGGGCGCCGCCTCGGCCTGACCGGAGATACCAAGCGCAATCAGGCACGCAGCACCCATTGCAACATGGCGGGAACGCCTGGCAAATCCGGCTCTATCAAGGAAATAGCGCGCGTCCTCAAAGATATTCTCTAGCATCATGAGAAGGACTCCTCTGTTGCTGACGAGCAGGTTCGCTCGGCAAAACTGAATGGTGTCCGAAAGGCTAGAATGCGCAGGGCGCGAAAGCTTGCCTGCAGGCGCACAAACACTTGCACCCGCCGCTCCAAAATTTGTGCATCGGCCGCACGCTTTATGGGCTGACCGCACAAATAGCGATCATTTCCAGCGTTCGATGACGTGATGTGCGTGCCTGCACGGTGAACGTCCACCTATCGCCGCCGCTTTTCAGCGTCTCGGTGATTGCGGACTGCTTGCGCGACATCGCGAAGCGGCTTTACGTCCCGAGCAGGGGCGCTGCCATGCTCTGCGGCTCGAAGGGGGCAGGCGGCGTGACGGAGGCGGATCAACTTTCGTCACGCAATTACGTGACGAAGTTCAGCCTCGAATCTCGGTCATGAGCCTCTGTCTCAATAATCGGCCGCGGCGGCTCGCCGCAACTTCGGCCCTCATGACGATTGAGTAACCAACCGGACTTGAAATGCGGATTTTGGACAACCTTGCGAGCCGTCCCGCGCCGAATTCCCTTTCGGCGAACGGCAGCGCGGCAAGCAGGATTCCCTGGCCCGCGCAGGCGGCCTCGAGAGCGGCGGCATATGACGAGAACCGGCGATGCCGCGGTACCATCTGCTCCCGCAAATCAAGTGCCAGCCAGACTTTCTCCCAAGCGGCCTCGCTGACGCTCGGTGTCAGCAGATTTTGTTTTGACCACCACGCCGCTTCGAGGACACGGGCCTTCGCGACGATCGCGGGCGCTGCCGCGAGGACAAGTTTTACCGCCAGCACCGGCGTCTTCGATAGATCCGGGATTGGCTCCGCGCCAAGACGGATGGCAACGATCTGGTCGGGACCGAACAGGTCGCGCCTGGAGTCAGTGACGTCGAGTTTGACGAAATTCGCATCGCACCACCTGAGGAAGCGGTCTCCGAACAGGAATTGACGGGCGAATAGCGGAGGGACGGTGAGCAGGAGAGTTGCAGCGGTTGCCGACTGACTGGCGTCCGCGCACGCCTTGGCGAGTTCCTGCATCGGGCGGGCGATGCGCCCTCGAAAGGCAGTTCCGATCGTCGTCAAGGCAAGCCGTCCGCCTTGACGATCATACAGCCGCACTCCGAGGCGAGCCTCTAACAGACCTACCTGATAACGCACGGCCGCGGGAGTGAGGTTAAGGCTCGCGGCGGCGGCGTTAAAGCTCAGGAGCTTGGCGCACGCTTCGAAAGCGCGCAGCTGGCTCCAGGACAGGCCGGGGTCCTTTGCAAACTCCTCCGTGGCCATGTTCCCTCGGGTGCAAAATTCGTTTGCGTCACGATCAGGTAATTCTCATGCGTGTTGCCGCGCTTGATGTCAAACTGGTTTTTCAACGACCAGGGAGTTGGATATGTCGAAGAGAGATCTTGTGACCCGGATCGCGTTGATTGCCAACGGCATCGGCATGATCGTCATCTACCCGCTGAACATGATCGTGCTGGAGCGGGCGTCCTGGATCTGGGACTATCCGAATCGGCATCCGGCTTTCGAACACATGTTGGTCGCGATCTTCGTGAGCATGGGTGCATTCCTCATCTGGGCCGCGAGAGATCCAGTTCGGTTCCTCCCGTTTATCGACTTTGTCATCGTGTCAGGCGCCATCCACGGCACGGCCATGGCGATTGACGCCTGGCATATGCCTGCCATGGCGTCCCATCTCGCATTTCGAGGTGATGTCATGGGCACCTATTTCGCGCCTGTCACCCTCGCGCTGACGCATCCCCGCTTCTTCTATCTGTTCAAGCCGAGGACGGCATGAGCACCGCGCCGGGGCCACTTGCGCTCCGCGTAGCCGCGCGCACCGTGGTCGCGGCTTTGGTGCTGGCGATGACGCTTCAGTTCCTGGACGTTTTCCTGACCCTTTCCGGCGAAGACCGCGGCAACGTCTGGCTGACCGGTTCGCTATGCGCCCGATCTGCGGCGTCGGTGCGATAAGCGGCCCTCACGACGCCGCTTTCGCCGCTGCGCGCCCGGCATTCCTCCCGGAAAACAGGCAGCCGCCGAGGAAGGTGCCTTCCAGCGACCGATAGCCGTGCATGCCGCCGCCGCCGAAGCCGGCCGCTTCGCCGGCGGCGTAAAGCCCCGGCATGATCTTGCCGTCGCTGCCGAACGCGCGTGAGTCGAGGTCGGTCTCGAAGCCGCCCAGCGTCTTGCGGGTCAGGATGTTGAGTTTCACCGCAATCAGGGGGCCGTGGGCGGGATCGAGAATCCGGTGCGGTTTTGCCGTGCGGATCAACCGGTCGCCGATGTATCTGCGCGCGTTGTGGATGTTCATCACCTGCGTATCCTTGACGTAGGGATTTTCGATCTCGCGGTCGCGCGCCTCGATCTGCAGTTTCAGATGTTCTGTTTTCAGCAGGGTGTCGCCGCTGAGCGCATTCATGGCGCCGACGAGATCGGCGAGATTATCGCGCACGATGAAATCGACGCCGTAGGTCTTGAACGCCTCCACCGGCCCCGGCGCGCCCTTGTTGGTGGCGCGCCTGGCGGTCATCAGCCAGCTCTTGCCGGTGAGATCGGGATTCTGCTCCGAGCCCGACAGCGCGAATTCCTTCTTGATGATGCTTTGGGTCAGCACGAACCACGAATAATCATATCCCGTGCTCATGATGTAGTGCAGCTGGCCGAGCGTATCGGAGCCGGGAAACAGTGGCGAGGGCAGGCGTTTGCCTGTCGCGTCGAACCACATCGACGATGGTCCGGGCAGGATGCGGATGCCGTGGCGCGGCCAGATCGGTGACCAGTTCCTGATGCCCTCGACGTAATGCCACATCCGATCGCGGTTGATCAGCCGCGCGCCCGCGGCCTCGGTGATGCCGATCATCCTTCCATCGACATGTTCGGGCACGCCGGAGATCATGCTTTTCGGCGCATCGCCAAGGCGCTTCGGCCAGTTCTGCCGAACCAGATCGTGATTGCCGCCGATGCCGCCGGAGGCGACGATCACCGCTTGCGCGCGCAGCGTGAAGTCGCCGGTAACTTTGCGCGAACTGCTCTTGCCGCGCTCGACATGATCGGGCTCAAGAATCGCGCCGCTGACGCCATCGACGGTGCCGTTGGTGATGCTGAGCGCATCGACGCGGTGGCGGAATTTGAAAGTCAGGCGACCGTTCGCCTGCGCTTGCCGCGCCCGCCGCTCGAACGGCTCCACAATCCCGGGGCCGGTGCCCCAGCTGACGTGAAACCGCGGCACTGAATTGCCGTGACTCATCGCGTCGTAGCCGCCGCGCTCGGCCCAGCCGACCACCGGAAAGATACGGTGGCCCATGGCGCGGAGCCAGCCGCGTTTTTCGCCCGCCGCGAACGCGACATAGGCTTCCGCCCAGCGCTTCGGCCAGAGATCCTCATCGCGGTCGAAGCCCGCCGATCCCATCCAGTCCTGCAGCGCCAGATCGTAGCTGTCCTTGATGCCGAGCCGGCGCTGTTCGGGGCTATCGACCAGAAACAACCCGCCGAACGACCAGAACGCCTGCCCGCCGAGGCTCTGCTCGCCCTCCTGATCGACCACGATGACGCGTTTGCCGGCGTCGGCAATTTCTGTCGCGGCAACGAGGCCTGCGAGGCCCCCGCCGACCACGATTACGTCTGCATCATCAGCCATCGCGTCGCCCCCCGCTTTTGGCGCATGATCCGCCAAAGCATGCCCTTGGGCTTGACCCGAGGGTGTGAGCGGTTTGACGTTAAGATCATGCGCTATTTTAATGTTTAGAGCGCGATCTCGGGACAAACGAAGTCGTTTGTCCGGCAAAACCGCCTCCCACTTTTGCGGATCGTGCTCTGGGGGATTGAAGCGCGTGGTGTTAATCGCGGTCAACGGCAAATGGTTCTTGTGTGTGGCTTGTTTGTGCCTTGATGGCAACTTAACCTCAGGTTGTTCCGGTTTGGAACCTTCTCGGTGGGGAATGTGCAGCCGGCAAGCAACACCTAATCTGAATTTGTTTTGAGCCACTCCGGGCATCTGGACAAAATCGCGATCTGGCAACACGCTGCTTGCCGTCATCACCACCGTCTTGCATCACTCTGGACGGTCCAGATTCGGGTTCGGTTAGACTGGGGCTTGAAATGAAGTTCGTGACGGGGTTGCTCGCGGCGGTCCTTCTGGTGGCAGCAATGGGGACGAGCCACGCGGTGGTTCGGATTGCCGAGGATCGCGGCGGCCGGATTGGCACCTATGTCGACAAGTATCAGGGCCTGCGCAGCTCGGGCGAGACCGTCATCATTGACGGCCTGTGTGCGTCGGCCTGCACCATCGTGCTGGGCGCGGTTCCTCACGACAAGATTTGCGTGACGTCGCACGCCAATCTGGGGTTTCACGCGGCGTGGGATTTCGGCGCCAATGGCCGCGCCGTGACCAATCCGGAAGCCACCCAGATGCTGTACTCGATGTACCCGTCGCCGGTGCGGCGCTGGATCGCTCAGCGCGGCGGACTGACCCCGCACATGATTTTCCTGCGCGGCAAGCAATTGATGGGCATGTACAAACCCTGCTATCTCGATGCCCAGGCGTCCTCGCCGCGGCTCCCATCGGCGCGCCGAGACCGCGATACGCGTCAGAATGACGTGATCGCTCCGACCCCTGCCGCGCTTGCCCGGCAGCCCGACTAGTCCTATCTGAACATGACAGGCAGGCGAACGGCAGCAACGCCGTTTGTCGGTGCCTGTTGGTCAGATGGTCGCGCATGGCTCAGCCAATCTCCACGCAGCACGACATAATCCCCGTAACCCGGCCTTCGCGCAGGGTTGCGTCGGTGATTGTCGTGGCTGGTGTGGGTTTCGCCGCCGCCCTTCTGCTCGGCGCGCTGGTGCTGTGGTATCATTATGGGACGGCGGTCTTCTTCGAGATGATCGCGTCCGGCATCGCCGCCTGCTTCTGATCCGGCTGGATTAAGGAACTTCATGATGGATCGGACAACCCGCCCGCTGGTCATCGTCGCAGCATTCGCCGGAAGCTTGGTGGTTGGGCTGGTGCTGATGCTGTGGGCGCTGGGCGGATTACGGACTGTGGCGGCGCCCGCCGCAATCGGGGGACCGTTTCAACTGACCGACCAGGCCGGTCAGATCGTGACCGAAAAGAGCCTGCAGGGCCGTCCGACGCTGATCTTCTTCGGCTTCACCCATTGCCCGGACGTATGTCCGACGTCGTTGTTCGAGATTTCCGAGGTATTGCGGGCGATGGGCAGCGACGCCGATCGCGTTAACGCCTATTTCATCTCGGTCGATCCCGAGCGCGACACCGACGCGGCGATGAAGGATTATCTGTCGAGCTTCGATCCGCATCTGAAAGGTCTGACCGGCGGTCCCGACGCGGTGGCGAAGGTGATTTCCGGGTTCCGGGTCTATGCCCGGAAAGTTCCGCTCAAGGACGGCGACTACACCATGGACCATACCGCCCTGATCTATCTGATGGATCGCGACGGCCACTTTGTCTCGCCGTTCAACCTCAAGCGGACGCCCGAGGAAGCCGCGGCCGATCTGAAGCGTTACCTCTGACGGGCGCGCTGCGAGTTCCCCAAACGGCATTCGCGTCCCCGGCCGGATGGTCTATAACGCCGTCCACTCCGGAAAAGCCGTCACAATGCAGTCACAGACAGGTTCATCCCTCAACGAAAGATTTCGTCGAACGGTCCGCACAACCCTGGATGCGACCGGATTGTCGTTGGGCGCTGTGCTGGCCGTGGCCCTGTCTGGCTGCGCCGCGCAAGCACAAACCCTGCCCAAGCCTGGTACGGAGGCGGCCCCGCAGGCGGTGCCGGGCTTCTGGGATCCAAGGCGGCGCCCGGAGCGGCCGGATCTTTCCCGCCTCACCGTGATCCGGTTTCTGACCGAAACCGATTACCCGCCGTTCAACTTCACCGGCCCCGATGGCAATCCCGCCGGCTTCAATGTCGATCTGGCCAGGCAGCTCTGCGACGAGATCAAGGTCAGCTGCACCATCCAGATGCGCCGGTTCGAGACGCTGCTGGATGCCATTACCAGCAACCGGGGCGATGCCATCATCGCGTCGCTGGCGGTGACGCCGCAATTGCGCGCCCGCGTCGATTTCACCGATCCGTATTACCGGGCGCCGGCGCGGTTCGTGTCGCGGCGCGACGCCGTGATGCCGGAGATTCGCCCCGAATATCTCGAGGGCAAGAAGGTCGGCGCCATCGCGGGGTCCTCGCACGAGGCCTACCTCAAGGCGATGTTCACGGACGCCGAATTGCACTCCTATCCCAACGACGACGCGCTGCGGCTGGCGCTGCGGCGCGGTGAGGTGGATTTCATTTTCGGCGATGCGATCTCGCTGGCGTTCTGGATCAACGGCACCGATTCCGGCGAATGTTGCGCCTTCAGCGGCGGGCCGTTTGTGGAGAGCCGGTATTTCGGTGAAGGCATCGGCATCGCCGTGCGCAAGGGCAATGACCTCTTACGCCAATCGTTGAATTGGGCGATGTTCCGGCTGTGGGAGAAAGGCCGCTACACCGATCTGTGGCTGCGCTATTTTTCCGTCAGTCCGTTTTAGGAGTCGGGTTTGAATGCGACTTCGTAGGGTGGGCAAAGGCGCGTTTGCGCCGTGCCCACCATCTTACTCACGGAACGCTGTGGTGGGCACGCTTCGCTTTGCCCACCCTACGATTCCCGAACGCTATTTTGCATTTTGACGCGGAAGCGCTAGTTTCCGCGGCCTTGGAGACCCCCCTTTGATGTCCACGATCGATCCCGTCAGTCCGAGCGATCTGCGCGTGCTCGCCGAACAATCCAATGCCTGGCCGTTCGAGCAGGCGAAGCAGATTGTCGCGCGGCTGAAGAAGAAATCGAAGGACGAGGTGCTGTTCGCAACCGGCTACGGGCCGTCGGGCCTGCCGCATATCGGCACCTTCGGCGAGGTCGCGCGCACCACCATGGTGCGCCATGCGTTTCGGGTGCTGACCGAGGACAAGATCAAGACCCGGCTGATCGCGTTCTCCGACGACATGGACGGGTTTCGCAAGGTGCCGGATAATCTGCCGAACAAGGAGATGCTGGCAGAACATCTCGGCCGGCCGCTCACGCGCGTGCCCGATCCGTTCGGCACCCATTCAAGTTTAGGCGCCCACAACAATGCACGGCTGCGCGCGTTTCTCGACACCTTCGGCTTCGAATACGAATTCGCCAGCTCGACCGATTACTACACGTCCGGAAAATTCGATGCGACCTTGCGGCTTGTGCTGCAGCGCATCGAACAGGTGATGGCGGTCATGCTACCGTCCTTGCGCGAAGAACGCGCCGCGAGCTATTCGCCATTTCTGCCGATCTGCCCGCGCACCGGCGTGGTGCTGTATGTGCCGATCGTGGCGCACGACGTGAAGGCCGGCACGATCTCCTACGACGATCCCGAGACCAGGGAGCGCGTCACGCTTCCGGTCACCGGCGGGCATTGCAAGCTGCAGTGGAAGCCGGACTGGGCGATGCGCTGGGTTGCGCTCGGCATCGACTACGAGATGGCCGGCAAGGACCTCATCGACTCCGTCAAGCTGTCGGGCAAGATCTGCTCGGCGCTCGGCGGCATGCCGCCGGAGGGTTTCAACTACGAGCTCTTTCTCGACGACAAGGGCCAGAAAATATCAAAATCGAAGGGCAACGGGCTCACCATCGATGAGTGGCTGCGCTATGCGTCGCCGGAATCGCTGTCGCTGTTCATGTACCGCGAGCCGAAGTCGGCGAAGCGTTTGTACTTCGACGTGATCCCGCGCAACGTCGACGACTACCAGCAATTTCTCGAAGGGTTTCCGCGGCAGGATCCGAAGCAGCAGTTGGCCAATCCGGTCTGGCACATCCACGCCGGACATCCGCCCGTAGCCGACATGCCGGTGACGTTCCAGCTGTTGCTGACCTTGGTGTCGTCGTCGAACGCGGAGAATGCCGCAACCTTGTGGGGGTTTATCGGGCGCTATCGTCCTGGCGTCACGCCGCAAACCCATCCGAGGCTGGATGCGATGGTCGGCTACGCCATCAACTACTATCGCGACTTCGTGGCGCCAACCAAGAAGTTCCGCGAGCCGACCGATACCGAACGCGTGGCGCTGCAGGATCTGCGCGATGCGCTGTCGCAATTGCCGCTGGAGTCATCGGCCGAGGACATCCAGAACGTGGTCTACGAGATCGGCCGGCGCGAGCCGTTCCTCGATGCGGTGAAGAAGGGCAAGGATGGCCGGCCGGGCGTCTCGCTCGACTGGTTCAACATGCTCTATCAGGTGCTGCTCGGCCAGGAAAAAGGCCCGCGCTTCGGATCGTTCGTCGCGGTCTATGGCCTCGCGAATGCCGTGACGATGATCGACGGCGCGCTGGCGCGGTCGGGATAGCGGGCCCGTTACCCCATCCACGCGCCAATAGCGAAGCGACAAATGGAGATGGCAGGCCCGCTGCAATTTCAGCCATGGCCGTTCCAGATTACGCTATTATACTAGGCTTAAACCGCCCAAGCCTTCGTCGAGAGGCAGACAACAAGGAGGATTTCCATGCAGTTCAGGGTTTCGCCGAAAACGCTTGCAGATTGCAGCGCGGAGGAATGGCAGGCGCGGGTCGATCTTGCGGCGGCGCACCGGCTGGCCTTCAATCAGGGTTTCAGCGAAGGCATCTTCAACCACCTGACCCTCGTGGTGCCGGGCCAGAGCGACCGCTACTACCAGATCCCGTTCGGGATGCACTGGTCCGAGGTTACGGCGTCCTCCTTCATGGAGGTCGGCATCGACGACGGCAAGGTCAAGCGGGGTGAGGGCGACGTGGAACGCTCCTGCTACTGCATCCATGCGCCGATCCACAAGGCGCTGCCGCAGGCAAAGGCGGTGTTTCATACCCACATGCCCTATGCGAGTGCGCTGACGCGTCTGGAAGATCCACGCATCAAGGAGATCGGCCAGACCGAGGTCGGGTTGATGAATGAGATTGCCTATGACGACGAATACACCGGTCCGGCGCTCGATCCGGCCGAAGGCGCGCGGCTCGCGAGAGTCATCGGCGACAAGTCTGTGTTGTTCATGGCCAATCACGGCATCAGCACGGTCGGCGCCACCGTCGCCGACGCCTATGACCGGCTTTACTACACCGAGCGCGCCGCACAGGTGCAGATCTACGCGATGTGGACCGGGCAGCCGCTGAAACAGCTCCCTGACGCCGTGGTCGAGAAGACCATGCGGGATATCGGCGGGAGCAGCATGTTCGACGGTCCAAGTTCGGCGCAGCGGCACTTCGATGCGCTCAAGCGCATCCTCGACCGCAAGGAGCCTGACTACGCGTCGTAGCTTGGCGGCTCGCCACCATCATGCGCGGGCAGAAGCGTGAAGCCCGCCTTCGCGCTAGTGTCCTGATTCAGAAGTTCGAGTCATTACAGATTCGCATTGCTGCGCCAGAGTTGTGCTGGACAGAAAAGGGGATCTCAGATGGCTCGAGCGATGGCGGAACTGGTTCTCAGCGAGGCGGAGCAGGCGAAGTTGAA
>DATHHQ010000051.1:0-10843 GCA_035490095.1 Bradyrhizobium sp. | reverse complement strand
AACCGCGCGCCCGCGCTATCTCCCGTACATCATCGGGCATGGTCTCGGCGTCGGCGATCTGCGACGCTTCGCCCTTGCGCACCCATTCGAAGGGCGGAAAATCGGCCAGGCGCCGCGGGAACGCAGCTTTCAAAACTTCGTCTGCAGCTGGATGGGTCCGCGTGAACGCTACCAGGTGGGTCATGCCGTCGATGAAGCGAAACACCGCGGTCGAGAATCCGCCGATCAGCCGGTCGGCGCTTTCGGCAATGGCGTCGAATACTGGCTGCACATCCGACGGCGAACTGGCGATGACCCTCAGGATCTCGGCCGTTGCGGTCTGCCGCTCAAGCGCCTCCTTTGTCTCGTTGAACAACCGCGCATTCTGGATCGCGATCACCGCCTGGTCGGCAAAGGTCTGCAACAGCGCCAGTTCCTTGTCGCTGAACGCACCTTTGAGCCGCGACACGCCGATCGCGCCGATGCCGCGTTCGTTCCACATCATCGGCGCGTAGGCCATCGCCTCGTATCCGGCTAGTTGCGCCACGTGCCGTACCGCGCGCGTGAGCTGCGCATGGTTGGCCGCGTCGGTGTAATGCACGACGCGTCGCTCGCGAATGGCATGACCAGCCGGCGACTTGTCTACCGGCGCCGGGAAGGTGGCGGCCACCGCGTCATGCTGCTTGCCGACATAGGCGCCGAGCGTGACAAGGCCTTCGTCATCGACCAGCAGCACAGCGGTCTCGTCGCTACCGAACAGGTGCTTACAACTATCGAGGATCTTGTCGAACGCCGGCTGGGTGTCGGCCACCGAGCTGCTGATCGCGCGCAGGATATCGGCAGAAGCTTTCTGTTGCTCCAGTGCCTCCCTGGTCTCGTTGAACAGCCGCACATTCTCGATCGCGATCACGGC
Organism: Bradyrhizobium sp.; assembly: GCA_035490095.1. Classification (GTDB taxonomy): domain Bacteria; phylum Pseudomonadota; class Alphaproteobacteria; order Rhizobiales; family Xanthobacteraceae; genus Bradyrhizobium. The sequence continues at coordinate 9,951 of DATHHQ010000051.1, read as the reverse complement.
CTGGTCGGCAAAGGTCTGAAGCAACTGGATGTGATGGGCGGCGAACGCACCGGGATCGGCCCGGGTGACGCTGATCATGCCGACCGGCGTCCCCCGGTTCATCAGCGGCGTGAACAACACGCTGCGAAAACCTCGCAGTCGCCCCAGCTCTCGGTTGGCGGCCGGGACCTCTTCGGATTCGGTGTCGGCGAACTGTACGGTCTCGCCGTCGCGAACCAACGCAAAGGTTGGAAATTCTTCCAGGCGCCTCGGGAACAACGCTTTCAAGGCGTCGTCCGCCGCGGCATTGGTCGGCGTGTAGGCTGCCAGATGAAGCTCATCGCCGATGAAGCGCAGTACCGTGGTCGAAAATCCGCCGATCAGTCGCTTGGCGCTGTCGGCAATGGCCTCGAATACCGGCTGCACGTCGGATGGCGAACTGGCGATGACCTTGAGGATTTCGGCGGTGGCGGTCTGACGATCCTGCGCGGCACGCAAGTCGGCCTGTAGCCGGGCGTTCTCCCGGCTGAGATTGGCGACCACGTCCTCGGGAAGTGCGGTCATTCCAGCAAATCCAATTCGCGCGTGCCTGGCGCCGCGGGACTCAAATAAGAACACATCCGACCGGCCCCCACGATTCATGGAACGGGCGGGCTGGCAGGCCATCTGATCGGTGGCCGCACCGGTATCAGGTTATTTCATCCGAGGCATCCGGGCCAGAGCCGTCACCGGGCCGATCAGGTTCCCGGCCGCGATACCTCGGTCTCCTTGCTGGTGATGAATTCCAGCAGCACCGGGATGCCTTCCCTGGTCTTCTGGATGCCGCGCCGGATCGCGGGAATGATGTCTTCCGGTTTTGTTACGCGCTCGCCATGGCCGCCGAAGGCGCGTGCCATCGCCGCGTAGTCGCCGGAGATATCGGTCGACCGATATTTTTCGGTCGAAATCGGCATCACCTTCAATTCGATCGCCATGCTGAAATTGTTCAGCAGGATCGACATGATCGGGATCCGCTCGCGCACCGCGGTCTCAAAGTCCATGCCGGTGAAGCCGATCGCCGCATCGCCCCAGACGTTGATGCAGAGCTTGTCGGGTCTTGCCAGTTTGGCGCCCATCGCCAGCCCCAGTCCGTAGCCGAGCTGGGTAGTCTTGCCCCAGCCGATATAGGACAGCGGTTCGACCGGCTTCCAGAATGGCGAGAGCTGATCGCGCGGGCTGCCGGCGTCGTGGGTGATGATGGTGTTGTTGATGTCGACCGTATGCTGCAAGTCCCAGAGCACGCGATAGGGATTCAGCGGCGCGTCGTTGCTGGTCAGCTTCGGCATCCACTTGGCCAGCCACTCCTTGTGCGAAGCGGCGATCTCGGCGGCGACGGTTGACGCATCGCGGTCGGCGTTGACGCTTCTGTTGATCTCTTCCAAGAGCGCGTCGAGCACCAGCCCGGCGTCGCCGACAAGCCCGATCTTGGCTTCGACATCCTTGTTGAGATGCGCCGGGTCGAGCGTTGAATGGATGATGGTCTTGCCCTTGGGCATGGCAATGCCGAACGACGTTTCCGTGAACGAGCAGCCGATCCCGAAAATCACGTCGGCCTCGCCGAGGAATTTCGGCACCGCGCGCGGCACCGCCAGACCGCCCGAGCCGAGTGAAAGCGGGTGCGTCTCCGGGAACGACGACTTGCCGCCGAGGCTGGTGGTGACGGGAATGGCGAGCCTTTCGGCGAGCCGCCTCAGCTGCGGCCAGGCTTTGGCGTAATGCACGCCTTGGCCGGCATAGATCACGGGACGTTTGGCTGACATCAACAGCGCCGCTGCCTCCTTCACATGCACGGGGTCGGCGCCATAGCGGGTGCGCAACACGGGCGTATAGTTCAGCGGCTCCGGCACCTCCTCGTTCCACATGTCGGCCGGGATTTCGACGATGACAGGTCCGCCGCGACCGTTTTTCAATTTGGTGAAGGCGCGCCGGAAAATGTTGCAGACTTCGGCCGCGATGTTGATCGGCTCGGCCGATTTCGCAAACGCCCGCATCGCCTGGCTGGAATTGAAGTTCGGTTCGATATTCGCAAGCCGCCGCGCATAGCCCATCGGCAGCACCAGCACCGGCACGGATTCGCCAAAGCATTGCGCCACGCCGCCCATGGCATTTTCCGCGCCAGGGCCGTGCTGCATGCAGAACGCGCCGATGGTGTGCCCCGACGTGACCCGGGAGATCGCGTCCGCCATGTGCAGCCCGATGCGTTCCTGCCGCACCATCACCGGGCGGATATCGGCATTGGCGGCGTGCTCGATAAGATGGTTGACCGGATAGCCGCAGAGAATCTCGATACCCTCGCGCTTCATGATTTCTGCAATGGCGGTGCCGAGTTTCATGGCGATCTCTCCCCAATTTGGTCGCTGTTTTGCCCGACCGATTGTGGATAGTTGGAACAGGAATTCGATGATTGGTAAAGCGCGGGCACATCTCGGCCGCGAAGTGCTGGTATGCGTTCCGCACCTCGACGTGTAATGCCGGCGCCCGCGGGCGCATCCAAGGAGGCAGCGGTTCTCAAGGAGGCAGCGGTTCTACGGAGAAGACTTCTAACTGGCTGTTAACCGCGTGCCGACGAAGCTCGCCTTGGCGAAAAAGACTTCGTCAGATTCGTGTTTCTCGCATTTGTGTTTTTTGCCGTTCGGTGGCGGACCTGCATCTGCTGCAGTCAGCGCGATTGCTTCGACGCTCGCTGCCGGCATTAGAATATTTTGCTGTTTTGATGCCGTTACGAGGATGAAAACTTGAAGAGTCGACTGCGGACGTTGCTCAAACATCACATTGAGGAATCAAATGAAGTCCCTTCACGGCCTTGTCATTCTTGGGACGAGTTTTTCAGCTAGTTAGCGTCCAAAGCATGCAAGCGCATGAATCACGGTCAGGAGACCTATGATGAAAGTAGCTAAAAAACTCATTCTCGGCTCGGCGGCGGGACTTCTGGCCATCGGCGGCGCGCAGGCGGCCGATCTTCCAGTCAAGGCCAAAGCGGTCGAGTATGTGAGGATCTGTTCGCTGTATGGTGCCGGTTTCTTCTATATTCCGGGTACCGACACCTGTATCAAGCTGGGTGGTTATCTGCGCGCCGACGTCACTTTCAATGGCGGTGCCCACGGTGCGCCGGCCTGGAACGGGGACCTCGGTCAGCGGAATCGTTATGCCGACTACTACGTGGCCCGTTCGCGTTTGGCGCTGACGGTCGATACCCGCACCGCGACCGAATACGGCGTCGTCCGCACCTTCGGTCAGGGCGACTTTCAGTTCACCACCCTGGGTGGGGGCACTTTTAACCCGAACAGCCTGGCGACCAATCTCGGCAACAACGCGCAGTTGCTCGACTCGGCCGGCGGCGGCTACGTCGCAGTGGAGTACCTTTTCATCCAGTTCGCCGGCTTCACCTTCGGCAAGTCTTCCTCGGCCTATTCGACGCCCTGGAACGGTTTTCCGGGCAACATCAATTCGTCCCTGCTCGGCGGCAATAATACCGACACCGGCGTCAACAACATTCAGTACACCGCCCAGTTCGGCAACGGCGTGTCGGGCACCATCGGTCTCGAGGATCCGACCGTGTGGGACCGCACCGCGCTGTATAACCTGTCGACCGGCCTCAATGCGGTCGGCACCACGGGCAACGCCTACGCCGGGGTCCATTCTCCCGACGTCGTCGCCAACATCCGCATCGATCAGGCCTGGGGTCTGTTCCAGCTCTCGGCCGCAGCTCATGAAGTGAGCGGCTCGTACAACGCCCTGACTGCGACCACCGCCGCGCCGAACGCCTTGTCGGAAATCAGCGGCCACCCCGAAACCAAGTGGGGCGGTTCGGTGATGGCTGCCTTGAACATCAAGAACATCCCGACCGGTGCCGGCGACGACATCAAGGTCGACGCGAGTTACGCGAAGGGCGACACCAAGAACGTGATCGCCACCAGCGGAACCTCGCCCAGCTTCGCGATGTTCGGCGGTAGCAATCGTGCGTACCAGAGCGTCGGCTTCGGTGCGACCACGGACGGCGTCTTTCTTCCGATCGCAAATGGCGGTACCGGCGATATCAAGCTGACGGAAGCCTATGGTATCCGCGGTGCATTCAACCACAATTGGGATCCCTACTGGTCGTCGAGCCTGTTCGGCAGCTACTCGGCCGTGCGATACAACGGCAGCAGCACCGACATCACCACTGCCAAGGGCCAATATTGCGCGCAATACATTGCAAACACCGGCGGTCTTGCTGCCAAATCTGCCGACTTCAGCTGTAACCCGAACTTCAACGTATCGCAGCTCGGTGTGGTTACGCGCTGGACTCCCGTCAAGAACCTGACGTTCTCGGCCGAAGTGCAGTGGTTCCATCTCGACCAGAAGTTTACGGGCACCTCGGTGCTTGGCCCCTCTGCTCCGAAGCCAGCGACGGTTTACGAGTACAAGGACCAGGATACGCTTCTGCTGCAGCTCCGCGCCCAGCGCAATTTCTGATCGCGAGCGTCATGGAATAGATCCGGAAGCCCCGGAAAGCGCGGTGAGGCGAGAAGTAAGGTAAACTATTTCGCCTCACCCCGTCGCGCGCGGGCAACCATGTTTGGGGTTGCCGTTTGCGCATCCAGCAACGCATCGGCCCCCGTTTTAACCGATTGTTCAGCGTATTCGTCAACATGGTAGCAACCAATCCAGTCTAGGTTCCGTGGGTTCGCGAGAGAAACCTGCGAAGCGAGGACAGGAGTTTTGGATGCGGCTGTTGTGTTCAAGATTCCTCAGCGATCAATCCGGCGCAACCGCCATTGAATATTGCCTGATCGCGGTTGGCATCAGCATCGTTATCATTGCCGCCGTCAACGGCATCGGCTCCACCCTCAACACCAATTTCACTTCGGTGAATTCGTCGCTGAAATAGCGGCGGGTCAGCAGCGGGCACCGTGCAAGAGTTTCTGTTTGGGACCTGGAGCCCGCAAATCATAGCCTACAGCCAGCAACATCCCTGGCGCGTGTTCGCCGCGGTAGTGGTCGTGATCCTGCTGCTGGACTTGCTGTTCCGGGAGCGATCGTCATCCGACGGCGGAGATTTCGGCGGGTTGGGCTTTGGCGATGGTGATGGCGACGGGGGCGGTTGCGGCGACTGAGACCGCGCTCAGCGCGCTTTTCGATCCCCGTTCAGGGCCCGCATCACTCCGATCCGGGCAAACATCAGCCAACCGCCGCCGGTCTCCGCGGCATTGATCAGGTTCTCGACCGCAATTTGCCAGAGCTCCTGCTGCTGCACATCTTCCGGCAATTCCATGATGTAGTCGGCGGCGTGCTGCAGCGTCGTGAGCTTGCCGCCGCCGCGCAAGAGTATCGGCTGATCGAACGGCGTCGACCACGGCATCTCAGGCCGGGCAGGGCGCTGGTCGTGAAGTCATGCGGCATCTGGCGGGAATGATCGCGCGCGGCCGCAAAGGGTCGCGCATTTATCCCGCCTTTTTCGATCGGGCGGGCGCGCGCGCCGGCTTCTCGATCTTCTTCGGCTCTTGTACTTTGGGTTCTTCCTTGGCGGCGCGCTTGCCGCTGATCGGAAGCAGCATCTCGCGCTGGCCCTCGACACGCTTGCGCGGTTTCTTGCCTTTCACGCTCGCGGGTGGGGCGGACTGCTTTTCGCTGGCGAGGCTGCGCTTCAGCGCGTCCATCAAATTAATGACGTTGCCGCTTGATTTCGGCGCGGCTTTCGCCGTGGGCAGGCCGTTGCGTTTTTGATTGATGAGATCGATCAGCGCGGATTCGTAGCGATCCTCGAACCTGTCGGGCTCGAACGTTCCGGATTTCTGTTCGACGATGTGCTTGGCCAGATCCAGCATGTCCTTGGTGATTTTCACGTCCTGAACATCGTCGAAATATTCCTTCTCGCTGCGCACCTCGTAGGGGTAGCGCAGCAGCGTGCCCATCAGGCCCTTGTCGAGCGGCTCCAGCGCAATGATGTGCTCGCGGTTGGTCAGCACCACGCGGCCGATCGCGACCTTGTTCATGCTGCGGATGGTTTCGCGGATGACCGCGAAGGCGTCGTGGCCGACCTTGCCATCGGGTACGAGATAATATGGGCGGATCAGATAACGGTTGTCGATATCCGACTTGGGCACGAACTCGTCGATCTCGATGGTGCGCGTCGACTCCAGCGCGATGTCGTCGAGTTCGTCCTTGGACACCTCGATATAGGTGTCGGTGTCGACCTTGTAGCCCTTCATGATGTCGTCAGCCGCGACTTCCTCGCCGGTATCGGCGTCGACCTTGGCGTATTTGATTCGATGACCGGTCTTGCGATTGATCTGGTTGAAGCTGACCTTTTCGCTATCCGACGTCGCCGGATAGAGGGCGACCGGGCAAGTCACGAGCGAAAGGCGCAAAAAGCCCTTCCAGTTGGCGCGGGGTGCCATGGGATACTCCGAAGACGCAACAGACCACGGGTGACGATACCACCGGGGAACCCGGATTCAAGGCAAGCGGGAAGGGAATCTCCCAATGGCGTTAACCGTGGCGGGACCGGTTGGTTGCAAGCAGGGCTCGGAAGGAGGGCCGGCCGCCGATCGGAAAGTATACCCTTACCGCCTGCGCGATCCGATCGCGTTGGCGCCTGCCCCGAAGGTGTTTTTTCGACGGTTCGGGCGACAACGTCGTCCCTGCATCAGTTCGCCTTGCCCTCAGGGTTTTGAACCGGCGCGCCGATCAACAGCGCCTTGTCGATGGCGTCGCGCAATTGAATGGCGGCTGCGGCCGTGCAGCGCAGATGAGCCACCGCGACGGGAACGACATCCGTGCCGGGTCCGCCCGACGGCATGACGATGCCTGCCGCGAGCATGATATTGATCAGGCCGTTGTGGTTGCCGAGCGTCGGGCAGAATTCGAAAAAAATAATCGGAGCGGAGGGGAGATCCCGGATCGGAGTGAAAACCTCGTTGGTGGTCTTCGGCGCCGGCTTCTCTGTCATGATGGTTCCTTCAATGCCCTCAAAAGGGTTTCGAAACGCGGCATGCTCCACAATTGGGTTTGAGACAAGGGCGGCGAGGCCGCAGCAAATCGCTTGCTGCGCCGAGACCCAACGTCGCAGCCACGCCCGGAACATGATCGCAGATCGTGCGTTGCTTTCGACGCGCTGCGCCGCAAGACGTTCGCGACACTCAGGGATCGAGGGCACCATGGCAATCAGGCAACAGCATCAGATCGTCGAAACCCCGACCGAGGCCCGCCAGGCCGAGCCGGGCCCCTCCGTGCTCGCTCTCCTGACTGTCTCCACCGGGCTGGCGATACTGATCCTCGGCGTCGTCTGGTTCGTGTTCTTCCGCATCTGAGCGGAGCGATGACGTTGGCGGCACGCCAAAGCGCGCCGTGTTGAAGCGGCGAGCGGCATTCCGGTCGAAGTCGTACCGCGATATAGGAGTCGGCTGTCAGCTGGGCTGGTTGCAGTTGGAATGAAAAAAAGAGCCCGGCGACCGTGGGCCGCCCGGCAGTTTGGGAGGAAACGCCCGACGTGGGGCTCCGGACGGCGACGCGATAAGCAATGGTCGCCCAATGCTCACCCTCTCCGACCAAGGCAGAGGGCCCAGCACCGCGTCGCCGAATTTCAATGCGTCGAAAGCCAGCCGATCCAGATGCCGACGGCATCGCAGACGACGGCGGAAACGAGAATGGCGAAGACAAGCGTCCAGCCGCTATGGTCGCGAAAAAAGTTCATCGGATCAGGTCCAACGGCCTGACGCGGCTGCACCGATATAAATAGGCTAAAAGACGTCGCAGACCGGGCAATGAACCAGCGTGGCAAACAGATCGCCGACGTTTGCGAAGGGCCTTGAAGCGGCCGACCCCGTCATGTGTCGTTCCTCATTCCTCATCGAGGAGGCGGGAGCACAACACTCTCAGTCACCAGCAATCGCCTGAGGGCATTTGGTGATGCAGCAAGCCTGACCTCGAATGGGCGTGAGCGCTGGTCAATACCGCTCGTTCCGGCAGGTCATATTGACGCAGCACAGCCCCGGGCGGGCGCCGACCTGATTCCATCAGGCCGGCAGGCTTCCAATTGTCTCACGGCGCCGAGGACTTTCCGGGCTGGCAGTGCGGCGTCGGCCAGGCCCGGCTTGCCCACGACAGGGGTTGGTTTCGGGGAGCGGCGGACCCGCGACCGCCACCGCCGACGGCCTATTGGGTCCATTCGGAGTGTTAGGCGTCGGTTTCCGCGGCCGGACCCGAAAAGGCCGCCTGGCCAGGACGCACCCGGGTCGAAATGCTGACGAAAACGGTTGTGAAGAAAAAGTAATCTTCGGGGTTATTCTTGTTCATAGGGCGTTCACGCCCGCGAGGCTCATGTTAGTGGCTTAATGGCGGCGGTTCAGCCATTCAAACGCGGAGACCATCTTGCGCCTGCTCGTCGTTGAAGATGATCCCGATCTCAATCGTCAGCTCACCACGGCGCTGACCGACGCCGGCTATGTCGTCGATCGCGCGTTCGACGGCGAGGAAGGGCATTTTCTCGGCGACAGCGAACCTTATGACGCTGTTGTGCTCGACATCGGCCTGCCGAAGATGGACGGTATTTCGGTGCTGGAGGCCTGGCGGCGCAACGGACGCGCGATGCCGGTGCTGATCCTGACCGCGCGCGATCGCTGGAGCGACAAGGTGCAGGGTTTCGATGCCGGCGCCGACGACTATGTGGCCAAGCCCTTTCATCTCGAAGAGATCCTGGCGCGGATCCGCGCGCTGCTGCGCCGCTCCACTGGCCACGCCCAGTCGGAGCTGACCTGCGGGCCGGTCTCGCTGGACACCCGCACCGGCCGGGTCAGCGTGTCAGGCAATCCGATCAAGATGACGTCGCACGAGTACCGGCTGTTGGCCTACCTCATGCACCACACCGGGCGCGTGGTTTCGCGCACCGAACTGGTTGAGCATCTCTACGATCAGGATTTCGACCGCGACTCCAATACCATTGAGGTGTTCGTCGGCCGCATCCGCAAGAAACTGGATGTCGATATTATCCAGACCGTGCGCGGGCTCGGCTATCTGCTGACGCCGCCACCGCCTGGTTCCTGATTAACGCTGTTGATCGGGCACCCAATCTATCCTTTTGTTCGAGCATGATTTTGTTCGAAAATCGGCATCCATCCAGTAGGGTCGTGACCGAGGACATGTTTTTCGGAATCAGCCCTGATGCGCGGTAGCTCGCTCGCCACCCGTCTGTTCCTGTCTGCGACGGCATGGGTGGTGGTGATCCTGTTCATCACCGGCATCGTGCTGTCATCGGTATACCGCGACGCGACCGAGCGCGCTTTTGACCGCCGTCTCAACCTCTATCTCCGCACCATCATCGCGGAAGTGGCGACTCCGGACAGCACGCCCGATCAATTTCAATCACTCGGCGAACCGTTGTTCGAATTGCCGCTATCTGGCTGGTACTGGCAGATTACCCGTACCGACTCCGAAAAACCCGAACGGCGCGCGTCGCGTTCGCTGTGGGACAAGAAGCTGCCGAAGCTCGAAGACCATGGCGCCGATTTGACCGCGGCCGGAATCCGTCTCGGCTATATCGATGGCCCCGAAGGCCAGAACCTGCGGATGGTGGAACGGCCGGTCGACCTCGGCGCCGACGGCAAGTTTCTGGTCAGCGTCGCCGGCGACGCCAGCGAGATTTTCGACGAAACCCGCAGTTTCGATTATTACCTTGGCGGCACCTTCGTGGCGCTGTCGATCGTGCTGGTGCTGACCACGATCTTCCAGGTCCGCTTCGGCCTCGCGCCGCTGAAACGCATTTCAGAATCGATCGCTGATATCCGCTCCGGCCGCGCCGAGCGGCTCGAAGGTGAATTTCCCGTCGAGATCGCGCCGCTGGCGCGCGAAACCAACGCGCTGATCGACGCCAACCGCGAGATCGTCGAGCGCGCCCGCACCCATGTCGGCAATCTCGCCCACGCCATCAAGACGCCGTTGTCCGTGATCGTCAAC
>DATHHQ010000050.1:0-3107 GCA_035490095.1 Bradyrhizobium sp. | reverse complement strand
ACCTCGGAAATCGCGCCCCGCGTGCTCAGCCGCGAATTGAAGGCGCTGACCGAATCGGGGCTGATCGACCGCAAGGATTACGGCGTCGTTCCGCCCAAGGTCGAATATCGGCTCACGCGTAAAGGTAAAAGTTTTGTTCCTGTCATCGCCGCCATTCGCGACTGGGGCACGCGCCATCTCGCGCAGCCGAGCGTGGCTGAATTGGTCGCGGCCGAATAGCCGGTCGGCGATTGAAGGCATGGCCGGCAATGGCCGAGGCCGCCGGTGCGCGATCGCCTCACATCGCGCCGGTGAGAAACGGATTGGTCATCCGCTCCTGGCCGATGCTCGAGCCCGGGCCGTGGCCGCAGATGAAACCAACATCGTCGCCGAGCGGCACCAGCTTGTCGGTAATCGACTTGATCAGCGTGGCATGATCGCCGCCGGGAATGTCGCTGCGCCCGACCGAGCCGCTGAACAACACGTCGCCGACATGGGCAAAATGCATTTCCTTGTTGTAAAATACCACGCTGCCCGGCGAATGGCCGGGGCAATGCAGGATGTCGAAGGTCAACTTGCCGATAGAGACCTGATCGCCTTCATTGAGCCAGCGGTCCGGCGCGAAATCGCGCACGCCGGTCATGTTGAACCGCGCGCCGCTGGTCACCACATTGTCGAGCAGGAACTTGTCGGCGATGTGCGGGCCTTCGATCGGCACTTTCAGCGCGTCGCGCAGTTCGGCGGCGCCGCCGACATGGTCGATATGGCCGTGGGTCAGCCAGATTTTTTCCACCGTCACATTGGACTGCGCGATCGCGGCCTGAATTTTCGGAACGTCCCCGCCGGGGTCGATCACCACGGCCTTTTTGGTGGCCTCGCACCAGATCAGCGTGCAGTTCTGCTCAAACAGCGTCACCGGGATGATGATGGCGCCAGCTTTTGCCTTGGTTTCGGTTTCATTTGCCATGGCCACACAATGCCGATTTTTGACGTCTCGCCAAGGGAAAGATATGCAGATTTACTGCAGGGCAGCTGTCTTGCCTGTCATACCGGCGACGCCAAGATTTAGTTGGTTTGAACCCGTCGGCGGTTTCGGCGTTGCCCCCTGTCATTCGATTTTCAGAAGATGACTTTTCCATGAGCGAAAGCGCTGAATCCTGGTGGCGGCACGGCATCTTCTACCAGATCTATCCGCGCTCGTTTCAGGATTCCAATGCCGACGGGGTCGGTGATATCGCCGGGATCATCGACCGGCTGCCCTACCTGTTGGCGCTCGGTGTCGATGCGATTTGGCTGTCGCCGATCTTTCCGTCCCCGATGGCTGATTTCGGCTACGACATCGCCGATTACACCGGCATCGATCCGCTGTTCGGCAGCATCGAGGATTTCGACGCGCTGATCAGCGCCGTGCATGCAAACGGTCTCAAACTCATCCTCGATCTCGTCCCCAATCATACCTCCGACCAGCATCCCTGGTTCATCGAAAGCCGGTGTTCGCGCGATGCCCGAAAGCGCGACTGGTACATCTGGCGTGAGCCGGCCGCGGATGGCGGCCCGCCGAACAACTGGATGTCGGAATTCGGCGGCAGCGCGTGGGCCTACGACGCCGCGACGCGGCAGTATTATTATCACGCCTTCCTCGCCCAGCAGCCGGATCTGAACTGGCGCAATCCGGAAGTGCGCCAGGCCATCCATGACGTCATGCGCTTCTGGCTTCGCAAGGGTGTCGACGGCTTCCGCGTCGATGTGATCTGGCACCTGATCAAGGATGCGGAGTTTCGCGACAATCCGTCCAATCCGAATTATCGCGAGGGCCGGCCGCCGCACGAGAAGATCCTGACGCGCTACTCCACCGATCAGCCCGAAGTTCATGACGTGATCGCACAGATGCGGCGGGTGATCGATGAATTCGATGCCCGGGTGTTGATCGGCGAAATCTACCTTCCGTTCGAGCGTCTCGTTGCCTATTACGGCAAGGATCTCTCAGGCGCGCATCTGCCGTTCAACTTCGCGCTGTTGTCAACGCCATGGAACGCACGGTCGGTCGAGAAAATTATCGCCGACTACGAGGCCGCACTTCCGGCGGGGGCGTGGCCGAACTGGGTGCTGGGCAATCACGATCGTCCGCGGGTGGCCAGCCGGGTGGGGCAGGCGCAGGCCCGCGTCGCCGCGATGCTGCTGTTGACCTTGCGGGGAACGCCGACGCTCTATTACGGCGACGAGATTGGCATGCATCAGATGGCGATCGCCCCCGATCAGGTGCGCGATCCCTTTGAGAAGAACGTTCCGGGCATCGGCGTCGGCCGTGACGGTTGCCGGACGCCGATGCAATGGAATGCGACGCCTTATGCGGGATTCTCGACCGCGACGCCGTGGCTGCCGCTGTCGGACGATTTTGCGCAGGAGAACGTCGTCAATCTCGAGGCCGACACTCGATCGATCCTCAGTCTCTACAAGGCGCTTATCGGCTTACGAAAGAAATTGCCGCAACTGATGTCGGGCGATTACGTGCCGATTGCGGCACAGGGCGATCTGTTGCTTTACCGCAGGCAGCGCGCGGGAGCGACGGTCGTGGTCGCGCTGAACCTGGGGGCGGAGCCGGTTTCTATCGCGTCGGATGCCGCGGGCCTTGACGGTGAAATTCTACTTTCAACGTTCCTCGACCGACAAGGCGAGAAGATCCGGGGCGTACTGGATTTACGCGGCAATGAAGGTGCGATCATCGGCGCGGGTGCTCAGGCCGGGTGACTGGTCTTGCCTGTCGCGTCGGTGTTGATGTCGCTGCGCTTCAGCAAATAGTCGAGGCCTCCGACCCGGTACCAGCGATAGGCATACGCCTCCAGCATCAGCGTGTGCTTGCCGCGCTCGTTGGCCTTGCTGTGGTCTTCTGACAGCAGGTTGACCAGCAGCTTGCCGGCGTCGCCGGGAAGCCCGACCGCGAACGAAACCTCCCGAGGCTTCTCGTCGATATTGTGCACGAACAGCACCGAATTGTTGCGCCAGTCATAGCGCATCACCAGCACCGCCGGGTCGCGCGCGGCGATCACCTTGAAGTCGCCCCAGCCGATCTCCGGGACTTCCTTGCGCATCCGGATGATGCGCTCGGTCCAGTTCAGCATCGAGTTGGG
>DATHHQ010000049.1:0-11003 GCA_035490095.1 Bradyrhizobium sp. | reverse complement strand
GGCTCGCGGCAACAGGCGCTGCGGTGGAAGGAATTCGTGCTGTTGCGGCGCGACCCGTGGCTGGTGTCGCAGACGCTGATGCAGCTGCTTTATCTGGTGCCGCCGGCCTTGATGCTGTGGCGAAGTTTCGCCGAGAGTTCCGACGCCATCGTGCTGATCACGCCGGTGATGGTGATGGCGGCGGGTCAGCTCGCGGGCGGTCTGGCGTGGCTGACCATATCGGGCGAAGACGCCGCCGACCTCGTGGCGACCGCGCCGCTGCCGCCCTCGCGCGTGACCCGCGCCAAGATCGAAGTGGTGTTGATCGCGATCGGCGCGATCTTCGCGCCGCTGATTGTCGCACTGATCTTCGCCTCACCGTTCCAGGCGGCGGTCACCGCTTCAGGCGTCATCATCGCGGCGGCTTCCGCCACCGCGATACAGTTATGGTTTCGGGTACAGGCGCGGCGCAGCCAGTTTCGCCGCCGCCAGACATCGTCCCGGCTGGCGACATTCGCGGAGGCGTTTTCCTCGATCGGCTGGGCCGCGACCGCGGCGTTGGCGCTGTCGATCCCGATCGCGGCGCTCGCTACGGGATTGATGACCGCCTGCATCCTCGTAGCAGCGTGGAAGATCAGCCCGCGGCGGGAGTGAGCGGCGGATCGGTTGTTTTCCGGCCGCCATGGAGTTTCAGCCCCACTTGATTGTAAGGTAGTTTTACCTTACATCTTGATGCGAGGAGGCTCGAACCATGAGCACGCTTACCGTGACTGCCAAAGGACAAGTTACCCTGCGCAAGGATCTCCTGAAGCATCTGGGCGTTCACCCCGGCGAGAAAATCACCGTGAACAAGCTACCCGACGGGCGGATTGAGGTGAAGGCCGCGCGGCCTACGGGCAAGATTTCGGATGCTTTCGGTTTTCTGAAACGAAAGGATGGTCCGTCCTTGTCGATTGAGGAAATGAACAAGATCGCCGCTCGGGGCTGGGCCGGCAAACGATGAAGATTACGGCAGACACCAATGTACTGGTTCGGGCCGTTACCGAAGATCACGTGCACCAAAGCAAGGCCGCGCAGATGGTATTGAAGAAAGCGGACGTGGTCGCACTGGCGATACCGGCTCTCTGCGAACTGGTCTGGGTGCTGTCGCAGGGCTACAAGATTCCGGCGCGCGAAATCGCCGAAGTGATCCGGCGCTTGATTAATGGTGCGAACGTCGCAGTGAACCGGCCTGCGGCGGAAGCCGGATTGGCTCTGCTGGACGCAGGCGGTGATTTTGCCGACGGAGTTATCGCTTACGAGGGAAGTTGGCTCGGCGCGGATAGCTTTGTCTCTTTCGACAAAAAGGCCGTGAAGCTGATGGAAGCACAAGGTGCGTCTCTGCTGACATAGATGTCTCGACGCGTCTGCGGACGCTGTGATGCGTTCGCAACCCGACCCCGAATGGCGCACCAGACCGAATCACGCATAAACAACTATGTTATTGAAGTTAAGTCATAATTTCTCAACGATCCCGATCGCCGCAAGGCTCGTCGCGCCCTCGCGCCCCGCCACTCGGCGCCGAAGACCGTCATCGATTCGTTCGATTGCCTGGGCTATCTTGCCAAAACTGCACCGCGGCTCCATGTGGCGCCACCGGGAGATGTGTCCACAAAGGATGAGCGTGATGAGCGAAACCATCAATGTCCCGGCCGTGATGGCCGATGCGTCCGCTGTCACGCGCATCAAGTCCGAGATCGACATTTCCGACCGTTCACGCATCGTGACCTTCGGCGATCGCGCGCAGCGTTCGGTCGTCGAGTTCGCCGACCGGATCCTCGCCCAGACGCAAAATCGGGAGCTCGGGACCACCGGCAAATTGTTGTCGGATATCCTTGCCAAGGCGCGCGGGCTCGATCCCGCCACCCTCAAGGACAGCAACTTTCTCACGCGCTTGTTCTCCTCCGTGGAGTCACGTCTGCGGCGCTTTTCCGAACAGTTCGGCGACGTTGCCTCCCAGATCGACCGCATCTGCGTCGAACTCGATCGCAACAAGGAGACCTTGCGGCGCGACATCGCGGTTCTCGATGAGTTGCATGAGCAAACCAAGACCTCGCTCGGCGATCTGGATTCGCACATCGCGGCCGGCAAGGGCTTCGCCGAGGATTTCCGCGGCCACAAGCTGGTTGAACTGGAACAGGCCGCCAAGGCAACGGGTGCGGGCAGCGACACGCTGCTGGCGGCACAAACCTATCAGGATGCAGCCCAGGCGCTCGACCGGCTTGAGAAGCGCATCTTCTATCTTCAGCAGGCCCGGCAGATCGGCATCCAGCAATTGCCGCAAATCCGTATCGTTCAGTCCGGCGACGAAACCTTGATCGAGAACCTGCAGGCGACCACGGAGCTCACCATCCCGGTCTGGAAGCAGAAGATGATCCTGCTGCTCGGCCTCACCCGCCAGCAATCCGCACTGGCGTTGCAAAAGACCGTCACCGACGCGACCAACGAGATGATGCGGCAGGCGTCGGAGATGATGAAGACGCAGGCGATCGAAATCGAAAAGCAATCGCAGCGCGGCATTGTCGACATCGAGACGCTGGAAAAAACCAACCGGGATCTGGTCGATACGATCTCGGGCGTCCTCAACGTCCAGGACCAGGGACGCAAGAAGCGCGCCGAAATCGAGCAGCGGATGGCGCAACTGACCGATGAGCTGAAATCGGCGTTGTCCAAGTCGCCGGCATGAAAGGAGCTCTGCTGCGGCCGCTTGCCGGCCTGATTTTCGTAACTGCGCTCGCCGCCTGTTCGGCGCCTGGACCGCAGTTCACCATTCTGTCCGGCTCGGAGAACGACGTGCTGGAGCCTCTGGTGCAGGAATTTTGCGGGTCGCGCCGGGCGACCTGCACGGTGCGATACCAGGGCTCGCTGGACATCGCGCTGGCACTCAAGGCCGGCAATGACCCCGAGGCCGATGCCGTCTGGCCGGCGGCGTCGATCTGGATCGATATGTTCGACACGGCGCGGCGGGTCAAATCGGTCAAGTCGATCGCCCAGATGCCGGTGATCCTGGGGGTGCGCCGCTCCAAGGCGCAGGCGCTGGGCTGGATCGACGCCAAGGTGACGACCAAGGACATCCTTGCCGCCGTCGAGGGCGGCCGCCTGAAATTCCTGATGACTTCGGCCACCCAATCGAACTCCGGGGCGGCCGCCTACCTCGCCATGCTGGCCGCCGGAATCGGCAAGCCCGACCTGATCGAAGCTGGTGATCTCGACAAGGGCGAAGTTCTCGCGACCGTGCGCTCGCTGTTGCGCGGAGTGGAGCGCTCGTCCGGTTCCAGCGGCTGGCTCGCCGATCTCTACCAGGACGGAGAACGGCGCGGCGCGCATTACCAGGCGATGTGGAACTACGAGGCCGTCATCAAGGAGACCAATGACAAGCTGACCGCCGGCGGAATAGAACCGCTTTACGCGATTTACCCGGAAGATGGCGTATCGGTTGGCGATTCGCCGCTCGGCTTTGTCGATCGGGGCCGCGGCAAGGAAGTCGAGGGCTTCTTCGCGGACCTGCAAGCCTTCCTGCTCAAGAGCGAGACGCAGGCGCGCATCGCGGCGACCGGGCGGCGGGTCGAACTCGGGCGCGCCGCGCCGATCAGCGCCGACGCGCTGACCAATGTGAACCCCGGCCGCGCCCTCACGGTGGTTCGACCGCCGGAGCCTGCCGTCATTCAAAAGGCGCTGGCGCTCTATCAGGAGGCGCTGCGTCGACCCTCCCTCACAGCGTTGTGTCTCGATCTGTCCGGCAGCATGCAAGGCCATGGTGAAAAACAATTGCTGGACGCCATGCAATTTCTGCTAACCCCGGCGCGCACCCGCGAGATGCTGGTGCAATGGTCGAAGGAAGATCGGATCCTGGTATTGCCATTCAGCGATCATGTGCTGTGGACCGCGACGGCAACCGGTGACGAAGGCGAACAAGCTGGCCTTCTCGCCAAAGCACTCGAATTGCGCGCGGAAGGCGGCACCGATTTCTACACTTGCGGTGCACGGGCGCTTGCAGCCATGAAGCCGTTGCTCGACGACGGACAGCATTTGCCGGCCATCGTCATCATGACCGACGGCAAGAGCCAGGGTGTAATGTCGACTTTTGAAGCAGCGTGGCGCGCGGATGGCCGGCGCGTACCGGTATTCGGAGTCACTTTCGGGGACAGCGCCGATCGCACCCAACTCGACAACCTGGCCACTTTGACGGGTGGCAGGGTCTTCGATGGCACCAAGAGTCTCACTCAGGCATTCCGTGCCGTGCGAGGGTACAACTGAATGCCGCCGGCGCTCTCAGGCATAAACTGGATCGTGGGCGGAGCGGCGGCGGCTATCCTGTTGCCCCTGCTGGTGATCAGCGTTGGCATGCCGTTCTGGATCGCCTGCATCATCAGCGCGTCGGCGGGGGGCGGACTGGTCGTCCTGTTGTCGCCGCGCAGGCTGTTCGAGCGGCTCGATTTGAGCGGGGCCGGCCGGGGCAAGATCGAATTCGCGCGCGAACTTCTGACCGACGCCGAACCGCTTGCGGCAAGGCTGGAAGTTGCCGTACGCGCGATCCGCGCGCCTGACGTCGCCGACCGCGTGCGGCATCTGGCGGGCGTTTCCCGCGAAATATTCGCGGCGATCGAGAAGGATCCCTCGCGCGTCGACCTGGTGCGGCGGTTCTTGACCTACTACCTGCCACGCGCGGCGGAGATCGCCGAAGCCTACGGATCGCTCGAACGCGGCAACGTCCCCGACACCGCGCGCATTACCGCCACGGGCGACCTGATCGACCGGCTCGATGTCGCATTCACGCGCTACGCGGCGAACTTGCAAGGGGCCGATCTCGGCAATCTCGATATCGAACTCAAATTGCTGAAGAGCTCGCTGGACGAGGACCTGGGGCCGCCGCCACAGCTCGGCGCTCCGCCGGATCCGGGCAAAAGGAGGGCCTGATGGCCATTTCTCGTCGAGCCTTCGGAATTGGACTGCTTGCCGCAAGCGCCGCAGGAACGGGCGGCTATGTCTACCTGCGTCAGCATCCCGAAATCGCCGGCCGATTTGGCGAGCCGAAGCGGCTGTTCGGATTCGCCGGCGGCGAGAAGGAAGGCTTCCTGGCCAATGCGCGCGTCCGCGATCTGCTTGAGCGGCGCTTCGGCCTGATTCTCGACGCCCGGCGTGCCGGATCGGTTGAAATGGTGCGCGAACGCGCGCTGCTCGACCAGAAGCCGCAGTTCTTGTGGCCCTCATCGTCTGTCCTCGTCGAAGTGGCGCGCAATTCGGGGCTCAAGATCTCGCGCGACCAGGTGATCTTCAATTCGCCGATCGTACTCTATTCCTGGGACCGCATCGCCGACGGCCTGGTGAAAGGCGGTTTTGCGGAACCCGCCGGCGGGCCGCGCTACACGGTCGATCTGCTGAAAATTCTGAAAGCCATTATCGCAGGCGAAACCTGGGCCGGGATGGGGGTCAGCGATCTTTTCGGCCGCGCGCGCATCGTCTCGACCGATCCCAATAAGTCCAATTCTGGCTTCATGTTCGCAGGACTTGCGGCGAGCCTGCTCTCGGGCGACGTCGTCGCGCTCGACTCGCTCGGCCGCATCGATGGCGACGTGGCGACCGTGTTCCGCCGGATGGGGTACAAGCCGCCATCGTCGGGCAAGCTGTTCGACGATTACGTGGCCGGCGGCGCCGGCGCCCAGCCTCTCATCGTCGGCTACGAAAACCAGTTGATCGAATGGGTGCTGCAGGACGCCGATCGCTGGAAACGGGTCGAACTCAGCGCGCCTTCGAAGCCGGTCATTCTCTACCCGCGACCGACGGCTTTCTCGGCGCACCCGCTGATCAGCATCGATCGCGCGGCCGACGACCTGATCGACGCGCTGGTGAGCGAAAGCCTGCTCGAACTCGCCTGGGAGGAACACGGATTTCGCGGCCCGCTCGGAACAATCGGCAAGGCCCGCAACCCGCTGCTGCAGTCGCGTCTGATCGAGCGGATCGACGCGGTGCTGCCGATGCCCGATGCGCCGGTCATGCTGGCGTTGCTCGACCGGCTGGCAGCCTGAGGCGGAATTTTTCTAGAGCATGATCCGGAAAAAGCCTGCCCCGCACTTGATGCAGGGTGGCTACCGGTTTTCCCTCGCGACAAACGCGAAGCGTTTGCGCGGAGATCATGCTCAAACAAAAGGATAGAGCGGGATGACGATTCGAAGAAAAGTCATCCCGCTCTAGGCGCTACGCTCTGATCAACTCCATCACCGCGCCCGCGAAACTTTCAGGTTCTTCCTGCGGCAGGTTATGACCCGCGCGCGGTATCACGCGATGGCTGCGGCGGTCGGTGAACTTTGCCGCGGACCTGGTGCCATCGGTCGCGGGGGCAACCCCGTCACCGTCTCCGTCCAATGTGATGGTGGGCACCGCAATGACGGGCAGGGCGGCCAGCCGTTGTTGCAGGTCGGCATATTGCGGATCGCCGTCAGCCACACCGTAGCGATGGCGATAGCTATGGATCACGACATCGACATAGTCCGGATTGTCGTGGGCTTCAGCCGTCCGTTCGAAGGTCGCATCGTCGAACTGCCAGTTCGGTGACCATTGCCGCCATAAAATCCTGGCGATGCCGCGCCGGTCGGCGGCAAGGCCAGCCCGTCCACGCTCAAGCTGAAAATAATATTGATACCACAGCGCGACCTCGCGCTCCGGTTTGGCCGGCGCCATCGCTTTGGCGATATCCTGAATCAGATAGCCGTTGACCGACACCAGACCAGTGCAGCGATCCGGCCACAGCGCCGCGGCCACGCAGGCCGCTCGTCCGCCCCAATCGTAGCCCGCGAAAACGGCGCGCTTCACGCCAAGTGCGTCCATCAGCGCGATCAGGTCTGCCCCGATCGCGGCCTGCTCTCCCGAGCGCGGCGTCGCCGGGTCGCGGAAACGCGTGGGGCCGTAGCCGCGCAAATAGGGCACGATGGCGCGGCAGCCGTTCGCCGCCAGCAGCGGGACGACGTCGACATAGGTGTGGATGTCGAACGGAAAGCCGTGCAGCAGCATCACGGCCGGGCCGTCCGCGGGCCCCGCCTCGTAGTAAGCGATGTTGAGAACGCCGGCATCGCCGTGCCGAAGCGGCTCCAGCCGATGAGAAGAGGATGCACGCGTCAAGGTGAACTCCATACATAAGCGGCGTTTTGGCGAATGGGGGAGCAATCCCACTTTCGCAAGACGACATTCAAGATCGATACCACGCTATTCCTGCCCGAGCACCTCACGCGGAAAGCATCATTGCCGCCATGACGGACGCCGAATTCGGCGATACAGTGTCGGGGTCAACGGAGACGGGCTTTTGCCATGTTGCGATCCATCGCTGTCGTCTTTGCCATGCTGGGCTCGCTGATCGCTTCGGCTGCCGCCCAGGAACCGTTGCGGAGCGAATGTCTGGCGATGGCGAATGCGCCGCCGCGCGCCACGCCGGTCAGCCTTCGCCGGCTGGCCGCGAAGACCGACGAGGTCACGATCACCTATGCCGGCCATTCGACCTATTACATCGACACGCCGGGCGGCGTGCGGATCGCGACCGACTTTAGCGGCGCCTACAGGACGGGCCGCCTGCCCGACGTCATCACCATGAACAGGGCTCACAGCACGCACTACACGCTGTTTCCCGATTCCCACATTCCCCATGTGTTTCACGGCTGGGGCGATGACGGACAGCCTGCCAAAATCGCACAACGTGTCGGCGATGTGTTCATCCGCAATGTGACGACCGACATCAGGCGCTATTTCGGCGACGATTCGAACGCGGAGATGATCAGGGACGGCAACTCGATCTTCATCTTCGAGGTCGCCGGCCTCTGCATCGGTCATCTCGGCCATCTGCATCACAAGCTCGACGAAAGCCATTTCGCGGCGATCGGCCGGCTCGATATCGTCATGGTGCCGATCGACGGCAGTTACACGATGTCGCTCGACGGCATTTCGGAAATCACGCAGCGCTTGCGCGCCTCCGTCGTGCTGCCGATGCATCGGTTCATGACACCGCTCGACGAATTCATGCGCCGGATCGGCCAGCAGTTCGCGATCGATGTGCGGACCGAGCGAAGCCTGACGATTTCGCGAGGCGCGCTGCCGGGCACACCGACGGTTATCATTCTCGACGGGGTTTGAGGCTGCCAGGCAACGGCGCGCCGCAGCCTGGTCTCGTTCCGGCTTCTTAATTGGAGGGCGAGATCAAGCCGGGCAGGGCCGCGAGATCCAGCGCGGCTGACGGCGAAAGATCCCGGCCGGGCGCGGCTGCGAGCAGCGGCGTGTCGACATACTGCATGACGCCGTATTGATCGATGACAAAGGTCGGCCGGTGGTTGCTGACGTTTGCGTCCTCGACCATCGCCATGCGGCGATTGTCCAGCATCAGCCAATGCCCATCCAGCCTTGCCGCGGCAACGGCGTGATCCTCGCCTCCGATGGTGTCGCGCATGATAACGATGCGCAGATCGTCCGGGGAGATGCCGGCGTGGCGCAAGGCTGCGAATTTTGCGATCGCATAATCTTCGCAGTCGCCGGCACCACTGGCGAAGGTGACGAGCGGCGAACTCCAGACATCGATCGCGCCGTGCTGAGCCAGATCGCTCATCGGCCTGATCGCAAGATTGATCGCGCGATTGATCTCGCCGAGGCGGGCACGTCCCTCGCGGGCCTTCGCATTATCCACAATGGCGAGAAATTGCAGGGCAGCCGGAGACACGCAACGATCGCGATCGCCATCGCAAAGCGCCAGTTGCACTCTTTCGTCGTCGAGCTTGCGCTCGACGCCGAGCCATTTCTCCCGCAAGGACCCAACGGACAGGGTTGAAGCGAAAAGCCCGAACGGTTCGGCGGATCCGCCGGTCGGTTCCGGCGATTCGGACGGAACAAGCGTGCCGGCCGCGAGATCTCCCGCGGGTCCGAGACAGGCCATGCCCCAGGCAAGTACGATTGCACGCAGCGCGTGCGAGTGACCGAAGATTCCCATCTGACGCCCCGCGTCCGGGCGTCGGCGGGCTCATCAGCCAGCTCGCGACCGGATCGTTTCGCTGGGGATGATGGGCGGTGGGGCTTTTATTCTGCTTAAAGGCGGCCGGGCCGGGCCGGAAAGCACCAAACGCGCTAAAATCCGTCTCGCCATTTTGCTGAAAATCTTACATATCGTGCCGTCAGAGCGACGCAATCGCCTCGCCAGTATCGAAAAAGAGACATGGAAAGGTTGTATTTAAGGCGATTTCTGCGGGGTATGGCTAATTTGTCAGAATCGTCGGTTTTGTTATTAAAATCACAGTTTTAGCTAGGGAATTGGTACAGTATCCTGCAAGTTGATGCAGGAAAAAAGATGATCTACGTATTTCTACCCGATTATATACATCAAACTACCTAGCAATTCTTGAGTTCCGCTCACAACTAAAATTTTATACTTGTAGTTCCTGAACACAATACCTCATTTTATTTGCTTCTGCGGCTCAAGCGCCGCTCGGCGGATCTGCCGGACCGACCTGCCCAAGACTTGCACAAGCAAGAGATGGTTTCGCGATGCACTTTCCAATGATAAGGACGCTTAGACTGCTGAATATTATGTAAATATTAACCCTTTTTCGGGGTCTGCCCTTTGAATTACTCCGGCAAATTCGACGCCAAATTGCCTTTTCACGGCCCTGGTGCGCCACACCATCCGCACATCCACGTCGATTCTGTGTCAGCGCATGGGGCGCCGGTCGGTGCCATCATCGTTCCCGACGCGCAGCTGCTGTTCAACGGAGATTTCAAGCGATCCGGCGTCGACCTGATCCTGTCCAGGGACGACCGCGAACTGGTGCTGCAGGATTACTTCAAGGGCGAGAAGCGCGCCGCGCTGTCGTCGCCTGATGGCGCCCACCTTACCGGCGACATCATCGACGCGCTTACCGGCCACCAGCAATTCGCACAGGCTGGCGGCGGCGCGAGCGCCGGCAAGGTGATCGGCCACCTCACCAAGCTCATCGGCAGCGCGAGCGCGATACGCAACGGCGTCTCGATCATCCTGAACAACGGCGACAACGTCGAAAAAGGCGACGTGGTCCAGTCCGGATCCAGTTCGACCGTCGGCATCACCTTCATCGACGGCACCGTGTTCGGCCTCTCGTCGAATGCGAGAATGGTGCTCAACGAAATGGTCTACGACCCGAACGGGTCGAACAATTCATCGCTGCTCAGCCTGGTGGCGGGGACCATCTCGTTTGTCGCCGGCGAGACCGCAAAACACGGCGACATGAAAGTCGACACGCCGGTCGCCACCATGGGCATCCGCGGCACCGCGGTGCTGGTCGAGATCGACTTCGACGTCCCGG
Organism: Bradyrhizobium sp.; assembly: GCA_035490095.1. Lineage (GTDB taxonomy): Bacteria > Pseudomonadota > Alphaproteobacteria > Rhizobiales > Xanthobacteraceae > Bradyrhizobium. The sequence goes on along the minus strand of DATHHQ010000049.1, from coordinate 678 downwards.
GCCAGGGCGGCGCGCCGGCTGCAAAATTCCAGGTTCTGGTCGAACCGGACGGCACCACGGGCAGGTACGTTCTGTTCGACAAGCTTACCCTTGCTCCGATCGCGACGGTCGATCAGGCCGGTGTGGTAAAGTCCCTCAGTCAGGGAATTTTGACTTCCTATTCGGCTCCGCTGTCGCCCGATGTGCAAAAGCTCATCACCGATGTGTTCGCGCTGAAATTCACCGACAACACCAACACCAAGACGCAGAATCATCAATTTACGGATTCGATCGTTCCCCAGACATTCCAGCAATTCAAGCTGGCGGATGGGGCGACCGCCGTCCCGGTTTTTGTGAACGTACCCACTCCCACCGGTACGGCGACCCCGGGCCCAACCGGGCCGGCCGACGCCAATCCTCACATTCCGGGGGCGCCGTTCGTCGTTGCCGTCGACGGCGCGCTGATCGAAACCATCGGCGTTACGCACAGCTCGGCGATCGATACCGTGAGCAGCGTAATCAGATTTGCCGACGTCAACGCCGGCGATACGCCGACGGTGCAGACGAAGTTCGATTCGTTTACCTACCAGGACGCCCAGCACAACGACGTCACCAAGATGCTGAACGCGCAGCAGCTTGCCGACATCGCGGCGGTGCAAGCCAATCTTCTCCTGGTCCCCGACCCCGGCAACAAGAACA
>DATHHQ010000048.1:0-8173 GCA_035490095.1 Bradyrhizobium sp. | reverse complement strand
GATGTCTGCTTCGCGCGCGGCACCTTCAATTCGCACCCCTACGTCATGATGGCGATGGATGAATTCCTGACCCGGCTTGGCGACCCGGCGTTTCGTTCGATCTACAGCGGGCTCGATGCCATCTGGGACGAGCGGGCGCGGCGGTTGAACCAAATGCTGGCCGAGCACGATCTGCCCGTGCGGGTCGGCAACCTTTCGTCGATCTGGATGGTCCATTACACCGAGCCGTCGCGCTACAATTGGATGTTTCAGTATTATTTGCGTGCAGAGCAACTCGCCCTGAGCTGGGTCGGGACCGGTCGCCTGATCTTCAGCCTGAACTACACCGACGCGGATTTTGCCGAGGTGGCGCAACGCTTTGTCGCCGCGGCCGAGAAAATGAAGCAGGACGGCTGGTGGTGGCGCGATGCTTCGCTCACCAACAAGACCATCCGCCGGCAAGTCCTGAAAGAGATCATCAGGCGGGTATTTTCCCGCTAGATGGGCTCTTTCGTTCTCCGTCATGGCCGGGCTAAAGCGCGAAGTGCGTCTTCGCGCAGATGTCCCGGCCATTCACGTCTTTCTTGCTGTTGTGCTGTCGACGACGTGGATGCCCAGCCCGGGACATCTAGCGCGAAGACGCGCTTCGCGCTTCTGCCCGGGCATGACGAGCTTTGTTATACGCGCCCGTCCGTCTGGCGGCATTTTCGTGTCAAACAGTCAGGCGTGCTTGACGTGCTTCTCGAGGCCGGGGTCGATCAACTCGCCCTTCATCAAGTACAGCGGGGCCTTGTAGTACAGTTTGAGGTCGCTGAACGGGTCGGTCAGGATCTTGGTCATCCACACCAGGCCGGTCTCGACGTCGCGGATGAAGAACAGGTGCACGGTCCGGAACAGCAGGCCGCCAATCCCGATCGCCAGCCAGACCTTGGCGACCTGGCGCATGAAATCGGCCGGCGAGGTCCACGGCGTAAACGCCCCGAACAGGGTCGGATCGAGGAACAGCACCAGCGGCGAAAGCGCCCAGATCGTCATCAAGACGATCTTTCGGTTCAGATTATAGCCGACCTTGATTTCCTCTTTGTGGTCGTGCGTCGCGTGGTTGACGTGATCGTAGCCCTTGGGCTCGAAGAAGAAGTGACCCGCCTGCCGGGTCGTCATCGAGACCAGCCAACCTATCAGCGCGGCAGCAACCGGGTTAACGAACAGCAGCGCATAGGCGATCAGAAAGCTCGCAGCGCTGACAAAGTGCAGAGACTGGTTGATGCGGCTGTGATGATAGTAGCGATGATCGTCCCACCGCTGCGTTCGCAACTGTTCGCGAAAATTCTTAATCATTTTTTCTCCCCCAAAAAGTATGTCGGGATCTTGGTTACTGCGATTCGATGTCCGCCGTGTGACGATATCATAATGACATATGACGTTTCACACCGACGCGTTCAGCAAACGCCCGCCCGCGCGGGCTAGGCGGCGGCGGCTGCGACCTCTGTTTTGCGAAAACGAATCAGCGAGAAGTGGCCGAGCGGCGGCACCAGGCGGCGCTCGACCAGCTCCATTCCGCGCGAGCCTGCCAACCACTTCGCATAACGCGACCAGGCGAATTCAGCGGTCCGAAAGCCGAGCGGACGCACCACCGGCTGCAGCCGCTGCTCGATGAAACGGCGCACGCCGGCATCGGCGCTGACCCGGGTCAGGATGATCAGTTCACCGCCCGGCCGCAGCACGCGGGCAAACTCGTCGAGCGCGACCTCCGGATTCGGCACCGCGGTCACGACATATTGCGCCATCACGACGTCGAACGAATTGTCGGGGAATTCGAGCTTCTCGGCGTCCATCACCGCGAGGTTCTCGACATTCTTCAACCGAAGCTCGGCAACACGCTTCTTGGCCTTTTGCAGCATCGCCTCCGAAATATCGGTGCCGAAGATGCGAAGGTGCGGCGCATATTGCGGCAACGAGATCCCGGTGCCGACCCCGACCTCAAGCACGCGGCCGCCGATCTTGTTGGTGGCGGCAATAGCGGCCTTGCGGCCCTTGCTGAACACACCACCGAACACGAGGTCATAGACGGGGGCCCAGCGGTCGTAGGCTTGCTCGACCATCTCGCGGTCGAAGTCCAGCTGCTGTGTACCGTCAAGTTTGATGATTTCTGCCATGATGACTTTCGCTCACTGTTCTGGTGTTTGATCGTTTTGTTGGAGCATGATCTTTCGGGATCATGCCCTAGCCGCGCACGGCGCCGCTCGCCGCTACGCGGCGGGCGGGAAGCGGCGAACGGCTCGGCTGCAACGCGCTGAGATTGCCGATGAACTGCCTTGCGCTGTTTTCCCAGGAACGCTCCAGCGCAAAACTCCGGCACAATTCACGGGAGATGCCGAGCGCGCGGATGCACGCGCTTCGCAGATCGGTATCCAAAACTCCCACAGGGTGATCCGCAATGACGTCCAGCGGGCCTGTCACCGGGAATGCGGCGACGGGCGTGCCGCACGCCAGCGCCTCGAGCTGAACCACGCCGAACGTATCGGTGAGGCTCGGGAAAACAAAGACGTCCGCCGCCGCCAGATGCGAGGTCAGATCCTTGCCCGTCTTCTCGCCCAAAAATCTGACTTTCGGGTACTGGCGTTGCAGCACCGCCCGCTGCGGCCCGCCCCCGATCACAACCTTGGATCCGGGCAGGTCCAACGTCAGAAACGCCTCCAGGTTTTTTTCAACCGCGACCCGGCCGACGGTCATGAAAATCGGTCTCGGCAAATCAAGCTCGGCCGGATCGTCGGGCGTAAAGAGGTCGGTGTCGACGCCGCGGGTCCAGGTGCCGAGCTTTCTGAAACCCCTGGCGCCGAGTTCCTGCCTCAGTGATGCGGTAGCGATCATCGTCATGGCGGCAGCCGCATGAAAGTGCCGCAGCACGGCGTAGCTCACGCTGGCCGGAATGATCGAGCGCACCGCGATGTATTCCGGAAACCGTGTCGTATAGGACGTCGTGAAAGCCAATTTCCGGCGGCGGCAATAGGCGCGCGCCGCCCATCCAATCGGCCCCTCGGTCGCGATGTGAATGGCGTCCGGCGATGCCGCCTCGATCCTGCGGGCAATCTCGCGCCGGTTCGGCAGCGCCACCCGCAACCCCGGATAGGTCGGGACACCCACGGACGGAAACCCATCCGGGGTGAGAAAGTCAATTTCGGCGCCCAGCGCCGAAGCGCTGCGAGCCAACGAGGTTAACGTGCGAACCACGCCGTTAACCTGCGGATGCCAAGCGTCGGTTGCAATTAGGATTCGCATCGCGGGAACCTGAGGGCTTGCTGATTCTCAATTCCCGACGTTCCGCTAAGGATATTTCAAGCGTGTGACGTCATTGATGTTCCGGTCATGCTTTTTCGGGCCGCTTTGACGTATTTTTCGTGTACAATTGCAGAACAATGACTTCATCAGAGCCTTCACCGGACCTCGGCACAACGTCAGGCCTGCCTCTCAGGCGCCGGAAAAGAAAAGACTATTCGCTGCTGGTGCTGGCCGCCGGCCTGTTGCTGTTTGCCGCCGCCGCGGGCACATTGTATTTCGCGCTGCGGCCGGTGACGTTGCGGATTGCGGTCGGCCCGCCCGGAAGTGACGACCAGAAGCTGATTGGGGCCCTGGCGCAGACCTTTACCCGCGACGGGAGTTCGGTTCGCCTCGTCCCGATCACGACCGAGGGCGCGACTGAAAGCATAGCGCTTCTTGCGGCCTCGAAAGCCGACCTCGCCGTCGCGCGTGGCGACCTGCCACTGCCGGCCAATGCCGAATCCGTCGCCATCCTGCGCAAGAACGTCGTTGTTCTCTGGGCACCTTCCGGCCTTCCGCCCAAGGGTTCCAAGAAATCACCGGCACCGAAAATCAAGGGGATTGACGATCTCGCCGGACATCGCGTCGGCGTCATCGGCCGGACCCAGGCCAATGTCACCTTGCTGCGTGTGATCCTGACTGAATCGGGCGTCAATCCGGAAAAGGTCGCGATCACCCAGTTCGCCACCAACCAGATCGCCGAGTTGACGCGCGATACGGCTCTCGATGCGTTCATGGCGGTTGGGCCGCTCGACAGCAAGATCACCACCGAAGCCATCGCCGCCACCGCCAAGGCCAGGGGCGAGCCAAAATTTCTGCCGATCGATGTGTCGGAGGTGATCGCCCAGAAACATCCGCTCTATGAAGCCGAGGAAATTCCGGGCAGCACCTTTGGGTCATCGCCCGCCAGACCCGACGACAAAATCGATACGGTCAGCGTCAATCATCTCATCATCGCGCCAAAGTCGTTGTCGGACACGGCGGTTGGCACCTTCACCCGGCAATTGTTCGCGGTTCGTCAGACCCTCGCCAGGGAAGTGCCCACTGCCTCAAAGATCGAGAAACCGGACACCGACAAAGACGCCGCATTGCCCGCGCATCAGGGAGCGGCGGCCTACATCGATGGCACCGAGCGCACCTTCCTTGAGAAATACAGCGATTATTTGTGGGGAGGTATTCTGGTTCTCTCCGGGTTCGGGTCCGCCGGCGCCTGGCTGCGGCAATATATGAAGCGCGATGAAAAACAACAGAGCACGTTGCATCGCGACAATCTGCTCGCCCTGATTTCGAAGGTGCGCCAGGCGGAATCATCGGAAGAATTGACGGCGATGCAATCCGAGGTGGACGGCGTGTTGCGGGAAACGCTTGAGTGCTATGATGATGGCGCCATCGAGGAAGGCGACCTGTCAGCCATTGGCCTCGTGCTGGAGCAGTTTCATCACGCCGTTGCCGACCGACGCGTGGCGATAGGTGCTACCGCACCGGATATGCCGCGCAGGCGCGCGCTGTAGGCGAATCCTGCAAGAGATCGAGGTCAAACAAAATCCTCGATGGGAAATTTGCTCTTTCCTTGCCTCTAAGCGATCTCGACAACCTGATTTTTCATCCTGCTCAATCGCAGACTTCGCCGGTGTGGCTGACGCTCGGATTTGTACTGTTCCTAACTCCACCAAGACGGCATCCTTTTTTGACGGGTCGACAGCCGCTATTTTCGCAAACGATCTCTCCCGATTGCGGTTTCTCAGCCGGTTCTGATGCCGTCAGTTGTGATTTCGCCTCAGGTCCCGGCTCACGCTTAGCCTCGGGTTTAGCTGCCGGTCGCTCGGATAGAGGGCAGACACGGCCAGGCCTGGTCTTGATCGCATCGAGAGCGTCAAGGCTCGCAAGCTTCACTTCCAACTTCATTCCAGCGTGCTTATTGAATAGTTCCAGCGAGCGGCGGGACGCTGACGTCCATTCACCATTAGCCGACCCGGTGAGACAACCAACCCGACGTAGTTCGACCTGCAGGGAGCGTGTCATTTCGGCAAGAGACAAGGTGGGCTTCGGCGCTGGCGTATCCGGTGATGGGAGAGACGCGACCTGTTGAGCAGGTTTCTGCGGTTCGGTATCCGCAACTTTCTCCGCCGCAACGCGCAGCTTTTCCGCGGCGAGAACCTTTGCCTGCTCAACCTGCGTCGCCTTCTCGGCGGCGACCCTGGCCTCCTCGGCGGCTGTTGCCTGGGTTGCGGCCTTGGCCTGTTCCCCCTGCTTTGCACCCTCCAGAGCCAGACGCGCCTTTTCCTGCTCGGCAAGTCGGGCCTTTTCTGTGGCCGCGATTCGGGTTTCCTCAGCGATTGACCTGCCGCGCTGCGCCTCGGCCAATTCCGTGTAGAACCCCGATGGATAGCTGGCGATGAAAGCGTCCCAAACCTTTTTGGTGCCAACCTGAAGCGCAAGCTCGTAGTCGCGGCGAATATCCGCTTGAGCGTTGTGCAACGGCTCTGCAACGACGGGCTTGGCCGGAACCAGCGGCACATCGTCACCGCCGAGTGAGCCGTAAACATACGGCTCCTGCTTGTAGCTGGTGTTCTTCAAGACATCGTCGCGCACAAAGCCGAAGGCCTTGCGCAAATCGAGGCCGGGTTTCGTGATGTGCCTCACCAGCGCCGCCGTAAACGGGCTGTTCTTGCTGTCGCCATCCGACGCCGTCGATCCCGCCTTCGAGGCAAAGGCAATCAGCGTGTTTGGGCTGGCCGGTTCGACTTTAGCCAGCCCCATTCCAACCGCGCGCGACCCGATGGTCCGCTTCATCGCCTTGGCAAAGGGGTTGTTGCGGCAGGCGTCGAGGATCACCAGTCGCAATTGCTTCGCGGGCTCAATCGTCACCAAAATGCGATCCAACGAAAACGCCTCGTCGTAGACATCGAGGTCCTGTTCCAGCGAAGCATCTATCGGAATCAGATAATTTGTGCCCTCAACCTCAATGCCATGCCCCGCGTAGTAAACGACGGCTACATCGGCATCGCGTGAACTGTTGGCAAAATCCCGAAATACGCGACGCATCTCGGAAATCTTGAGATCGCGTCGGGATTCAACCAGGTCGAAGCCGGCGCCCTTGAGGATTTCGGTTATCGCCGACGCATCGTTGGTGGGATTCCCCAACCGCGCGACATTTTGATAGCCAGAATTGCCGATTACCAGCGCAACGCGCTTATCGGCCAAGGCAGGTTGACCAAAAAGGCAGACCGACCAAACCGCTAAAACAAAGGCCCCCACGGCGCGCATCAGAAAATTCCAAATCGGCAATACACCGACCCCCCAATCATCCGAGCCAACGATCACAATATCCAAGCAAGCGGCGCCCGTCTGTGATCTTGGTCACTGTTTGTTTTGCAATCCTCATGCTGGGCAGAACTGCTTTTGTTCTCCGCCACACCGTTGCTGCCGCGCAACTCGAGAGGATTGCGTAAATCCGTCCACGAAAATGGCCGCTCCGGAGACAGGCATTAAGAAAGTGTCGTTTCCTCGCGACACCCTGACGAAGCAATTCCCTACCCTGACGAAACGATTTTGCGGTGTTGACGCAAACGTCCGGAAACCTTTGCCCTCTACTGCTGAGGTTAACGACGCGCCGAATGGCGCGCTGGCGACCAAACAGGGGGACGACCGATGTTCAATCTGGATGCATTGAAGTTGAATTTCCGCCGTGCCGCCGCTGCCTTCGGCGCGCTGGCGATCGGCGCCGTGGCATTTTCCGCGTCCGCCGCGGCCACGCCGCTGCCGCTGTTTCCATTCATCATGACGCCGCCGGTGCAATCAGCACCGCCCTCTGCGCAGGCCGCACCATCGGAAGATGAAGGCACCGTGGTCGAGATGCCGGCGCGGCTGAAGCGCCAGATCGTCAGCTACGCCACCCGCGAGGCCGCCGGCACCGTCATCATCGATACGCCCAACACCTATCTCTATTATGTGCTCGGCGGCGGTCAGGCGATCCGTTACGGCATAGGCGTCGGCCGCGAGGGCTTCACCTGGTCGGGCGTGCAATCGGTTACAAAAAAGGCCGAGTGGCCGGATTGGACTCCGCCCCCGGAAATGATCGCGCGCCAGCCCTATCTGCCGCGCCAAATGGCCGGCGGCCCCGGCAATCCGCTCGGCGCCCGCGCCATGTATCTCGGCGGCACGGTCTATCGCATTCACGGCACCAACGCGCCGGGGACCATCGGCACCCGCGTGTCGTCCGGTTGCATCCGCCTTACCAATGAAGACGTCTCCGATCTCTATTCGCGGGTCAACGTCGGCACCAAGGTGATCGTGCTGCCGATGGACCGCCGCGCCGACAGTGCGGGCGGCAAGCGGAGCTGATTCGCCGCCGCCGCCACAAAGCAGCGTTGCATGCAGATGGCGCGGTCTCCGCGCCATTTTTGCTTGGGATAACAAAACCGTAACCGTGCTTCTGCCCCGGCGGGATGGCGCCCGCCGGAGGCGCCCTGTAGACTCGGCTGCGGAATCAATCCGGTCCGGGGGAACATGCGTCTCAAGACGATCCTGCTCGGGATCGCGGTGGTCGCGGTCTCGTTTTTCGTCAGCCTGAAGGCCATGGACTGGCTGTCGCCGCGCGGCACGGTCGGTGCGCCGGTGCTTGTCCAATTGCCGCCGCTGCCCCCCGCCCCGCGCAGTTCCAGCATCATTGCGCCGGTCGTGATTACGCTTGCCGCGATTCGCGACGCCGCCGATCGCGGCGCGCCCCGCACCTTCGCAGGAAAAGCCGACAATCCGGCGGCGCAGATTCTGCAGAACGCCGACATCGGCTGGACCGCGTCGCGGGGGCCGATCTCCGCGACCGGTGCCCAGGATGTGCTGTCGCTGGCAACGCCGCTGACGGGAACGCTGAATG
>DATHHQ010000047.1:0-13528 GCA_035490095.1 Bradyrhizobium sp. | reverse complement strand
GAGGCGATCGAGCCGCTGTTCGAAAAGCGGATGGATGGTTTCTCCATCGCGTTCCACATGCTGAGCCACGCCAAGATCGGCACATCGACGATCCAGAGCCGCGCCACCGCGGGTGTCGCGGGGGCCACGTTTATCTTCTGTTTGCCGGGATCGCCGGGCGCCTGCCGCGACGGCTGGGACGGCATTCTCGCAGCCCAACTCGATTACCGCACGCGGCCCTGCAACTTCGTCGAGATCATGCCGCGGCTGGATGAACATCTGCGGCGACCAAAGGCAAAAGGTGCGTCGGCTTAGCCGGCGCGACGCCGTCTTCTCTGCAGCACAGACAATTCAAAGAAGGCGATGCTTTTGCAATCCGACATTATTCTTGTAACAGGCCCCTTGGTTGGTGCGTCTAGCTGGGCACCGACAGCAGACCGGCTTCGCGCCGCCGGCGCGCGCGTTCACGTTCCGGACGTTTTGGCCAGGCTAGGCGGCGCCCCTTCGTGGAGTGCGTGGACTTCTCACCTTGCAGATCACCTTGCAGACTTGGCTTCCGTCGATGAAGAACCTTTTCTGGTTGGTCATAGCTCGGCAAGCACGCTGGTCGCTGATCTGGCGACCAAAATGCCGGTTCGCGGATTGATCATTGTGGATGGCGATATACCTCCTGCAAGCGGTTCGGCGGCCCCGGTCAGGGCGGCTTTTCGCGAATTTATTTCCGGACTTGCCGATGAAGATGGCCTGCTGCCGCCTTGGTCGCAGTGGTGGGTCAAAGACCGGCGTCGTGCTCAGCTTGTTGGCATTGACGCCCTTGCCCTTGATCCCAGGTCATTCGAATCTTTTGAGATGGGTCTGCCACGCATGACGCTAAGTTGGTTCGACGATGCGATCGATCTTGCTCCTTGGGACCACGTTCCTGCCGGCTATATTCAGCTTTCAGCGATCTACGATCACGCGGCCGAGGAAGCCTTGCGTCGCGCGTGGCCGGTCAGGCGGATGCAGGGAACGCACCTTCATCCGACTCTACAGCCGGACGAAACGGCGGCAGCGATTCAAGCAGTCTGCCGCGAACTTAACGCTGTCGCGTCGGCTTGACCGTCATCAACGCCGCCGCACGATCTTTATCAGCAAAGCCCACAATGCGCGCGCCATGTTCCGGTACGCCTCGACGCGCAGCTGATGAGCTCTCCTGGTATGGTACGCGATGAGTTCCGGGGTGACGCGGCGCGGTCCATTGCCACGCCTCCATGTCACAGTTCGCGTTCCCAGGTCTCGCCGATCAGGCTTTGGCCGAAACTGCGGTGCGGCTCGGTGGCGACCTGCACGAATCCGGCATCCTGGTAAATCCTGCGTGCGGCGACCAGAATGCTCTGGGTCCATAGCGTGATCTTGCGATAGCCGCACTGACGCCCGAAGGCCACGCATTCGGCGACCAGCCGCCGGCCAAGTCCCTGTCCGCGTCCGGCCGGATCGACCAGCAGCAACCGCAGTTTGGCGACGTCGTCGGTATGCCTGACGAGAAATATCGAGCCGACCTGGGCACCATCGACGTCGGCGATCCAGCAGCGTTCCCGCGAGGCGTCGTACGAGCTGAGGAATTTTGCCGCGATCTCCGCGACCAGACCTTCGAACGAGGAGTCGAAGCCGTATTCGCTGGCGTAGAGTGAGCCATGGCTCTGCACCACCCATCCCATGTCGCCCGGCCGGAGGCCGCGCAGGATCGCGGGCCGCGGTGAAACGCTGGGCGCGCCGAGCAGCCGCTCGATCACGGCCATCGCTCCGATCAGCCGTTCGCTGTCGCCGCGTGGCAGCGTGGCGAGCATCGCCGCGACATCGTCGTGCGAACTGCGGTCGAGCTTCGCGAACGCCTGACGTCCCTTCGCGGTCAGGCTGAGCTGATATTGCCGCCGATCCGAGGGCAGCGGCTTACGGGTGATCAACCCGTTTTCATCGAAATTCTGGACAATCCGGCTGAGGTACCCTGGATCAAGACCAAGTTCGATCCCGATCTCTTTCGCGGCCAGGTTTTCCCCGTTGGCGAGTTCGTACAACACCCGCGCCTCGCTCAGCGAGAACGGGGTTTTCAGCAGCTGCTGGTCGAGAACGCCGAGCTTGCGTGTGTAGAAGCGGTTGAAGCTGCGGACCGCCGATATCTGGCCGTCGGAATCCTGCTGTGGCATGGCGCACCTCCGATAGGTGCCATTGTCAAATAATTATTTGACTTTGGCAAGTATCTCGGCGCGGCTCAGGCCACCATGATCCGGCTGCGCAGCAGGGTGCGCGAGGAGCGGCCGAGTTGGCGGAGCAGTCTGGCCTCGGAGCGGCGGGCGTCCGGCGCATAGCCCCCGAGCCGCTCGTAATGGTCCCGTGCGATCAGCAATCCCTGATCCGCCGACGGCCCCGCAATCATCCTGGCGACAAATTTGAAACCATCGCGCAGGCGGGTTTCGGCGTAAGGCGATCGAGCGTAGCGGAAGATTCCGGCGCGGGGACGGCCGCTGTTCGAGACGCCGTGAATGAATTGCGTGGTCTCCTCGATCCAGCCCGGGTCCAGCACGGCGCCGGCATGCAGGAACATCAACCATGGCGAGCGGGCCTGCCGGGCGCCGGCCGCCAGCGCCGCCGCATGCGATCCCTCGAACCGCAAAAAGCGGCAGCCTGCGACATCGGCGACGCGCTCGATCACACCGGTGCCGGTCCGATCGACCAGCAGTACCTCGCGGATCACGCCGGCAGCGGCGCCCGGCACCAGCGCCGCCAAGGTGGCGACCGCGGGCTGCTCGACGCCTTCGGTGGGGATGATGACGCTCAACATGGACGGCTCTTCTATGCCTCAAAAGGAGAGAAAACGCCGACCGTTATCACCTTGTCACAATCAAAGCAGCCTGCCGTTTGCAGCTTTTTGCGGCAGCCCCGGGGTGACGGCGGCTCTTGTGGAGCGGGACCGGGGCAGGGGGCGACGCAGGTCTTCTAACTCCCGGACAGTTTTGCAGAGCAATGGCGCGCGATCGTCGTCGCCTCGCTGGTCGGAATGATGAGAATATCGACCTCGCTGTTTCTGGCGCTGACACACTGCATTGCTTGATCATTTGCGGAAGGATCCATTGCAGCCCCCAACCATCGCAAGCGATTGAATATTTGCTGCCGTTTCTCCTTGCTGTGTTCGCCGATGCCGCCGGTTGAAACAAGGCATTCGGGACCCCCCAGCGTGTCAGTTTGCGGTGACTGCGGACGTTTCGTTGAATTCGCCTGCCATCGATCATCGCCGAAGATTTGTTCTTGATTTGTTCTAGTGGTGTGTTACGTTCTCACCATGAGTAAAGCATCCTCTCATGCGCTCAAGCACCCGCCGGTCACGGCGCCCTCCGAACCGGCGGGTGCGTCTTCTCCTTTTCCCGAAATTGCGGTGGCAATCGAGCGCGAGCGGCGACGTGGCCGCGGCGCGCAATCCAACGACAGCGGCCGCTTCGAGGCCGAAGCGCGGGTCGCGTTCGACGACGGCTGGCAGAGTCTCGATGAATTGCCGCCATTCAAGACCACGGTCGCGGTCGATACCGCACGCAAGGTCATTACCCGCAACGACTCTCCCGATATCGGTTTCGACCGTTCGATCAACCCTTACCGGGGCTGCGAGCATGGCTGCGTCTACTGCTTTGCGCGGCCCACCCACGCTTTTCTCGGCCTGTCGCCGGGGCTCGACTTCGAATCCAAGCTGTTCGCCAAGCCCGACGCGCCGGCGCTGTTGGAAAAGGAACTGGCGGCGCAGGATTACGAACCGCGCATGATCGCGATCGGCACCAACACCGATCCCTATCAGCCGATCGAACGCGAGCGCAAGATCATGCGCGGCATTCTCGAAGTGCTGGAGCGCGCCTCGCACCCGGTCGGCATCGTCACCAAGTCGGCGCTGGTGACGCGCGACATCGACATTCTCTCACGGATGGCAAAACGCAATCTCGCCAAGGTGGCACTCTCGGTCACGACGCTCGATCCGAAACTCGCGCGCACCATGGAGCCGCGAGCCTCGACGCCAGCGCGGCGGCTCGAAGCGCTGCGGCAACTGTCCGAAGCCGGAATTCCGACCACGGTGATGGTGGCGCCGGTGATCCCCGCGCTGAACGATTCCGAGATCGAGCGCATTCTCGATGCGGCGGCGCATGCCGGCGTCAAGGAAGCGAGCTACGTGCTGCTGCGACTGCCGCTGGAGGTGCGCGACCTGTTCCGCGAATGGCTGATGGCGAATTACCCCGATCGCTATCGCCACGTCTTCACCATGATCCGTGACATGCGCGGCGGACGCGATTATGACTCGCAGTGGGGGACACGGATGAAGGGCACCGGGCCGATGGCCTGGATGATCGGACGCCGGTTTGAGATCGCCTGCGAGAAGCTCGGGCTCAACAAGCGGCGTTCGAAACTGACCACCGACCATTTCGCCCGGCCGAAGCGCAGCGGGCAGCAGTTGAGCCTGTTTTAGAGCCGCAAGGAGGAGCCGTTATGAATCAAGAAATGCCTGCACCCGTCGCGCGGCTGACCATGATTACGCTCGGCGTCAGCGACATGCGCGCCAGTATCGCCTTTTACGAAGCGCTTGGTTTTGCGCGAAAATTTCGCGCTACCGGCGAGACTGTTGCGTTCTTCGAGACCGGCGGCACGGCAATCGGGCTTTTCCCGTGGGATCAACTCGCGCAGGACGTGACGCTGCCGGAGCATCCGCGTCCGCAGGCCTTTCGCGGGGTGACGCTGGCCTGGAATTGCCGCACCATGGAAGAGGTCGATGCGGTGCTGAATTTTGCGGTCGCGAAAGGTGCGTCGCTGCTGAAACCCGCGCATAAGACCGATTACGGCGGCTACTCCGGATATTTTGCCGATCCCGACGGTCATCACTGGGAAGCCGTGGTCGCACCCGGCATCGAGGTGGGCGACGACCGGCGCATTCATTTGCCGGATTGAACCGGGGCTCTAGATTCTTGATTTGACGCGTTTTCTTGACGCGAACCGGTCTCCACCCCGGATCAAGTCCGGGGCAGGCTTTCGCTTGAAAACGCGCTAATGCGCGGCGGACGGCAAAGCAACCGCTACGACAAAATCCTGTCGGTCACGTCATCGCCGGTTTTGGAATCGACAATCAAGAACGGCACCTGCCGTTCCCGCCAGGCCCGCAATTCATCGAGACTGCGATAGCGCGCCATCTCCCCGTCATAGAGCCGCCGGTTCGGGTACAGCTTGATGAGGATGGGCAGTTGTTCGAGATTGCTCATCTGAGCCTCCTGATGCCGTCAACCCTATCATGAAACGCGGGAGCTCGCAGCTGCCTGCCTGTTGAGAGCGGTGAAATTCCAGGGCCGGCGGGAGTTCCCGGTTGCGCCGCCGGGTTCGCTTGCGCACCATCCCCGCATGATTCGCGATAAATCCGGGAAAGATCCCGCCAAGCTGCCGAAAGGCGTGATTGCGGTCGCGCCGCCGAGTTTTCGCCGCGAGCGCGCGCTGATCAAGCGTGGCGTCTGGCCGGTGGCCGGCTGCGACGAGGCCGGGCGCGGTCCGCTGGCCGGTCCGGTGGTGGCCGCAGCGGTGGTGCTCGATCCCAAGCGGATCCCCAAAGGCATCGACGATTCCAAGCGGCTGACGCCGGAGCGCCGCGAGGAATTGTTCGAGGAAATTTGCGCCACTGCGTCGTTCGCGGTGGCCTTCGCATCGCCGGCGCGGATCGATCGCGACAATATCCTGCGGGCGTCACTTTGGGCGCTGGCGCGCGCGGTGCATGCGCTGCCGGACCTGCCGAAACATGTGTTCGTCGATGGCCGCGACCGGCTCGATACCCCCTGCGATTGCGAAGCGGTGATCGGCGGCGACGGTTTGGTGCTCTCGATCGCGGCGGCCTCGATCATCGCCAAGGTCGCGCGCGACCGGTTGATGTGCAAGCTTTCGGAGGATTGCCCAGGTTATGGCTTCGAGCAGCACAAGGGCTATGCCGTGCCGGAGCATCTGGCGGCGCTGAACCGGCTCGGACCCACGGTGCATCATCGCCGCTTGTTTGCGCCGGTCGCGGCGGCACGTGAGAAGCACGAGGCCATCGCGGTAGAGGGCCGCCTGGTGCAGACCCAGATCCAGACCAGCGTCGAGGTCTCGGCCGAGGTCTGATAGCGGACGATGTTGCGCGTCAGCCGAGCAACTTGGCGGCCTCAGGCCGCCTTGAGTGTTGCACGCAGAATTTCCATCAGATCCGGTATTTTGAGCGGCTTGGTCAAGATATGATGGAAGCCGGCCAGCTCCATGCTGTGCATGTTGGAAGGCATGGCATCGGCCGTCAGCGCGATGACGGGAATGCGCGAGGTTCGGTCGTCGTTCCGCAGGCCCCTCAAAACGTCGAAACCCTTGCCGTCCGGCAGGTGAATATCGGTAATGACAAGGTCGGGCCGCAGCGAACGCGCTATCTTGAGCCCTTCCTCCACCGTTTGCGCGTCGATGAAGCGCGTATGGCTCAAATCTTCGATGATGGCGCGCATCAGCTCGACGTTCGGAATCTTGTCTTCAATGTAGAGAATCTTGCATCGAGTGTCCGCTGCCGTCGCGAACAGCGACGGTCGACGAGCCATCTTCGCCGCAATCTCGTTGGCCATCGGCAGCTCGACCCAGAACTTGCTGCCTTGGCCGACAAAGCTTTCGAAGCCGATCTTGCCGTCCATCGCCTGCACCAGCCGGCGACTGATCGTCAGCCCGATGCCGCTGCCTTCTTCCTGGGTGAGTTCGACGCCAAGACGATTGAAAGGCTCGAAAATCTCGCGCTGGCGCTCGACGGGAATTCCCTTTCCGGTATCCCGGACGATGAAGCGCACGACGTCGTCATAAGGAAGCGCGGTCAGCAACACCCATCCGCCCTCGACATTGTATTTGATCGCGTTGCTGCCAAGGTTCAACAGAACCTGAATCAGTCGCCCGCGGTCGGCGACGATGGAAGGCAGATTGGCGGAGGTATCCACCGTAAAGAGTATTCCTCTCTTTTTGGCCGAAACCTCAAGCGTGCGGCTCACTTCAGCCATGACTTCCAGACAATCCAGAATTTCGCAGTTCACGTTGACGTGGCCGGATTCGAAACTCGCCATGTCGAGCACGTCATCGATGATTTTTCCCAATTGGGTGCTCGCTTCCACGATGTTCTCCGTATAGCGAATCCGCTTTTCGGGGGCGAGCGTATCTCCGGACCGACCTAGCAGTTGGGCAAAGCCCGAGATGGCATGCAGCGGGGTCCGCAGTTCGTGGCTCATCGATGCAAGGAACTCTGACTTGGCGCGGCTGGTCCTGTCGGCGATTTGCTTTGCCTGGATCATTTCTTGCGTTGCCAATTCGCCTTGCTTGCGTTCCACCACGCTCTCCCTGATCATTTGGGAGGCCTTCATCAGCGCCTGACCGACGTCGTTCACTTCGACGATTTCGTTATCCGGAATTGACAGGATTTGCGGCGTTCCGAGCGCAAGGGCAGGGATGCGAAGGGATCCGATCGAACGATTGATTCGGACGCTGATGATTTTCGCCATCCCGATGCTCAATGCGAGCAGCGCGAGGGTTACCGCGGCGTTGAATCCCATGGATCGCCACAGATTTTCCGTCAAAGCGGTCCTCGGGATGCCGATGCCGATCGCCCAGCCCGACCGCGGCGACCGATTGAAAGCGCTCAATGTAGGAATGCCCTCAAGCGAGTTGACCTCGGTGACACCCTCGCTGGCCTCGGCTGAGGTTCGCAGGAAGCCGGTGGGTCCTTTTCGACCAACGTATTGTTCCGCCTTGTGCGTGCGTGCCGCGATCGTGCCGCTGCTATCGAAAATCGCCGTGATCCAGTCGGGTGGAAGATTCTGCCGGCGCAGAATATCGCCAAGGCGATCTGTAAAGATGCCCATTGCCAGCGAGTAGATGACTTTCCCGTTGGAGAATACCGGCACTTCCAGCGTGATCGCGGATTGCCCGATATCGGGAGTAACGAAAAAATCGGAAATGACAGGTTCACCGGTGTCGAACACCCGCTGCACTTTGGCGGAGAGCGGCAACTGAGGCAGCGGATCTCCAAACGGCTTGAGCGTATTGAGCCGCTGCTGACCGGTGGAGTCGGTGACGACGATGTAATTGCCGCCCATGTTCGGCAATGACTCGCTCGCCTTCCGGTAGAAGCTTAAGAGATCGCCTGAAGCCAGGCGCTGCGACGACGCGAGCACCTGCAACGCCGACTGCACCCCGAACAACTCGGCATCGATCGCCTGCATCAGCGCGCGCGCGGTCGCGGTCGTGTTGCGTTCGAGGATCGTCCGCTGCTGCTGATAGGAAATGGTGAACAGGAACACAGATCCCAGCGCCGCCGGCAGAACGCAGCCGATGACCAGACATGTGAGCCAAAAGCGAATCGTTCTCTGGTGCAAGTGACATTCCTTATGCGGCCTTAATCACGGGCCCCGCTATGAGAGATAACGCACGGCAAGACCATCAACGCAGATGAACCGGAACTACGGCGGAGTCATCCCACCTCGTGGCGATGATCAGCCGAGGTCGCGCAACGCACTATCCGACGCTTACTGTGAAAATTACCGACCGTTACAAGGCCGCTGACGGGCTGGCTCAGCCGCATCGCGAGCCCTCGACGCATCTTCCGCAAATCGATCGGCTCGGACGAACTGTGAGACGCGGCAAACGCAATGTCAATTACTTGAACGAGTCATCGACGGTCCGCGCGCTTTTGTTCCTACAGTTGCACAACTGGCACACGACGATCGTTGACGCCGGCGCGCAGAAAGACGTCGTGCGCGAACGCGATTGGACATGTCACGCGTATGGACAATGGCTCTTTGCGCGATCGGAAAGCATCATGAAAAATTCGGCACAGCAGAAGCCAGGCGCGGCGTGCCGGCGCTCGGATGTTGCGCGTTCGCCGCGTTGAATGAAGCTGTCTCGCCAAGCGAGATAGCTAAAGTGTCTCGCCAAGTGTCATGGCTAAGGTGTTTGGCTCGCAGAGGGAAAGCTGACTTGCGGCAATCACGATCTTGCTCCGATTGCAGCTCACGTCGTGCCTGCTGGATGGGAGCATAACGATGCATGATGCCGAGCGGAGGCGCCTTGCGCGTTGACGCGGGATCAATCTGTTGCCTCAGCGGCCCACGCGCTTTATCACCGTGTTCGAGATCGAACACGCCGACTTGGGCATTTCGGACGTTTCATGCGCTTTACCTCCCTGGTCATCGAACTGATCCGCGCCCGGCCGCGGCTGGTGGTCTGGATTGTGGTGCTGTTTCAGGCGGCGTTGTGGCTGATCCTGCCGGTGCTGCTGTATCGAAGCCCTCCCGGCGATCTTGCTACGGTTCTCGCGTATGGCCGGGAATACCAGGTGGGAACCGTTCTCGGCCCGCCGCTGGCGTTCTGGCTCGGCGATATCGCGTTTCGCGCCGCGGGCAATCATATGTTCGGCGTCTATCTGCTGGCGCAGCTTTGCGGGATCGCGACGTTCTGGACGCTCTATCTGTTGGCGCGCGCCATTGTCGGCGGACAACAGGCGGTGCTCGCGGTCCTGCTGACGATGACGGTCACGGCATTCAGTTCGCCTGGTGTCGAGTTCGGGCCCCTGGTGCTTGCCCGGCCGCTCTGGGCGCTGCTGCTTTTGCATTCCTGGCAAATCATGGGGCAGGGCCGTCGCAACGCGTGGTTCGCATGGTCGATCGAAGCGGGACTCCTGCTGCTGACAATCCCTGCCGCGATCGGCCTGCTGATGCTGGTGACCGGATTTGCGCTGGCAACCGAGCGCGGACGGCGCACGCTGACGTCGTTCGATCCGCTGTTCGCGCTGCTGGTGATCGTCGTGCTGGCGCTGCCGTATCTGATTTGGCTGATGCGCGCCGACACCCTGGCGCTGCCGCCATGGCCGGCGATCGCGGATTTGGGCGACAGGGCGCTGCACTGGGTCGGATTGCTTGGTGGCCTGCTGTTGGCGATTTCCGGCATCGTGGTGCTGGTGGTGATTAACTCGGGCTGGTTCGGCCGCAACCCGGAAGATGCGCCGATCATCTTTCGGCCGCCGGTCGATCCGCTGGCGCGGGATTTCGTTTATTTCTTCGCCATCGCCCCCGCGCTGGCGGGAAGTCTGATCTCCGGCCTGTTTGGTCTCGATCGTGTCGCGGGCGGGGGCATCGTGTTGCTGATGTCGGGACTGGCGGCGGTCGTGGCGACCGGCGACCTCGTTCATCTGCGGCGTCAGCAAGTGCTGCGTCTGGTCTGGGCGGCTGCCGTCATCGCCCCTGCGATCGCGGTGACCTTGACGACGCTATTGCTGCCCTGGACCGGTGGCGAGGTCGCGACGTCGCTGCCCGCAACCGCGATCGCGCATTTTTTTGGCGACAGCTTCGAGCGGCGGACCAATCACCCGCTGCGCGCGGTGACAGGCGACGCGCAGCTTGCGACCCTGATCTCGCTGGATGCCGGCCGTCCGCATCTGCTGCTCGACGCCGCACCGGAACGGACGCCCTGGCTGACATTGGCGAAATTCACTGAAACCGGCGGCGTCGTGGTCTGGCGCGCATCCGATACGGTCGGCACGCCGCCGGCCGCCATCGCGCAACGATTTCCCGGCCTGGTGCCGGAAGTGCCGCGGGCGTTCGAGTGGCCGGTGACCGGGCGGCAGCCGCTGCTGCGGATCGGCTGGGCCATCGTGCGACCGAAGACGCCGTAAGCGACGTTACTCCTCATGGTGAGGAGCGTGTCGGAGTTTATCATCGGGCCGCGCTTCGCGCGGACCCGTTGGCGCGTCTCGAACCATGCGGCCGATAGCGTCTCATCCTTCGAGACGCGGCGAAGACGCCACTCCTCAGAGGTTGTGAATATATCTCCGACCTCATCCTGAGGAGCTTGCGAAGCAAGCGTCTCGAAGGATGGACACAACGCACGGACTCGCGGCCATCCTTCGAGACGCGCGCAAGGGCGCGCTCCTCAGGATGAGGAAGCTTTTCCCTGCTCCAGCGCCTTGGCGATCGCGCGCAGATCCTGCCACGCCATGCGCTTGTAGGACGGGGAGCGCAGCAAATAGGCCGGATGGAACGTGGCAAGCGCCCGGATCATCCGCGTGCCGGTGTCATAGTCGAACCAACGCCCGCGGGTCTTCATGATGCCCTCGCGTGTCGACAGCAGGGTCTGGGTCGAGGGATTGCCGAGCGTGACCAGCACATCCGGGTTCACCAGTTCGATTTGTCGCTGGATGAACGGCAGGCAGATTTGCGTCTCCTGCGGCGTCGGCGTGCGGTTGCCCGGCGGCCGCCATGGAATGACATTGGCGATGTAGGCGCTGGAGCGGTCGAGCCCGATCGCTGATATCATCCGGTCCAGCAGCTTGCCGGAACGGCCGACAAACGGCAGCCCCTCGATGTCTTCCTCGCGTCCGGGCGCCTCGCCGACAAACATGATGCGCGCCTGTGGGTTGCCGTCGGCGAAAACCAGCCGTGTGGCGGTGGATTTCAGCGCGCAGCCATCGAAATTCTCCAGCAGGGCGCGCAGCACCTCGAGCGAAGGCGCGGTTCGCGCCGCTTCCCGTGCCGAAACGATCGCCGCTTCCGGCGCTGGCGTTGTTTCGCCGCGCGCGACCGGGATCGTGGTAGGCATCGTCCTCACCGGTTTGGGCAGTGCCGTTTCGCGGGACCCGGAGATGGGGATAATGTCAGGATCGGACAGCCGGTTGACCGGCTCGTCTGTCAGCGCACAGTCGACCCCGGCCTCCAGATAAAAGGCGAGCAATTGCTGGACGGTGGGGGCGGGATCAGGCGTCATGGCGCGATGTCTTGGGCAATGTCTTGGGCATCCGGTCATTCTAGAGCGTATCGCGCCGCAACGAAACGCCCGGCCGCGCATTTCAATGGTTGTTCTTCATGCAAAAATCGGAAACAAACGTCCTTAGACGCGTTCTCAACCGGGCTGAGATCAGATCATGAGCACCGAAGAATTGCCGCCGCGCGAATCGATGGAATTCGACGTTGTGATCGTCGGCGCCGGGCCGTCGGGCCTCGCCGCCGCGATCCGGCTGAAGCAGCTTAATGCCGATCTGACGGTGGTCGTGGTGGAGAAGGGGTCGGAAGTCGGCGCCCACATCTTGTCGGGCGCGGTGATCGATCCGGTGTCGCTCGACAAGTTGCTTCCGGACTGGCGGGCCGACGCCGACTGTCCGCTGAAGACGCAGGTCAAGGTCGACAAGTTCTACTGGATGACCGCGGGCACCGCCATTCCGCTGCCGGCAATCGCGATGCCGCCGCTGATGAACAATCATCATTGCTATATCGGTTCGCTCGGCAATGTGTGCCGCTGGCTGGCGCCGAAGGCCGAGGCGCTCGGCGTCGAGATCTACCCGGGCTTCGCCGCGACCGAGGTGCTTTACGATGAAAAAGGCGCGGTGCGCGGCATCGCCACCGGCGACATGGGCGTCGCCAAGGACGGCTCGCACAAGTCGTCATATACGCGCGGCATGGAGTTGCTCGGCAAATACACGCTGTTCGCCGAAGGCGCGCGCGGCAGCCTGACCAAGCAATTGATCGCGAAATTCTCCCTCGACGCCAGCAGCGAGCCGCCGAAATTCGGCATCGGCCTCAAGGAGGTCTGGCAGATCGATCCAGCCAAGCATCAAAAAGGTCTGATCCAGCACTCGTTCGGCTGGCCGTTGAACAATTCCACCGGCGGTGGCTCCTTCCTCTATCACTACGACGATAATCTGGTGGCGGTCGGTTTTGTCGTGCATCTCAATTACGACGATCCGTATCTGTCGCCGTTCGATGAATTCCAGCGCTTCAAGACCCATCCCGCGATCCGCACCCTGTTGGAAGGCGGCAAGCGGCTCGCCTATGGCGCGCGCGCCATCACCGAGGGCGGATATCAGTCGGTGCCGCGCCTGAGCTTCGCGGGCGGCGCGCTGATCGGGTGCGCGGCGGGTTTTGTGAACGTGCCGCGCATCAAGGGCGTCCATAATGCGATGGGCAGCGGCATGCTCGCGGCCGAACACGCCATCGCCGCGCTCGGGTCGGGGCGCGCCAACGACGAACTGGTCGAATACGAGAATGCGTGGCGCGATTCGCCCGTAGGCAAGGATCTGTACCGGGTCCGCAACGTCAAGCCGCTGTGGTCGAAGTTCGGCACCGTCGTGGGCGTGGCACTCGGCGGTATCGACATGTGGTGCAACACGCTCGGTTTCTCGCTGTTCGGAACGCAGTCGCACGCCAAGCCCGATCGCAAGACGCTCGACCCTGCGAAAGCTCATGCGCCGATCGCGCCGCCGAAGCCGGACGGCAAGCTCACCTTCGACAAGCTATCGTCGGTGTTCCTTTCCAACACCAACCATGAAGAGGACCAGCCGGTCCACCTCAAGGTCGCCGACATGAGCCTGCAGAAGACTTCCGAACACGATGTCTATGCCGGTCCGTCCAATCGTTATTGCCCGGCCGGCGTCTATGAGTGGGTCGAGGAGACGGCCGGGCCACGCTTCGTCATCAACGCCCAGAATTGCGTCCACTGCAAAACCTGCGACGTGAAGGATCCAAAC
>DATHHQ010000046.1:0-5792 GCA_035490095.1 Bradyrhizobium sp. | reverse complement strand
GCGGCATCGCGATGAGCTTCAGGACCGACAGCGCGGTGACGGTCTTGCCGCAGCCGGACTCGCCGACGACGCAAACCGTCTCGCCGCGTTCGACGGTGAGATCGACGCCATCCACCGCATGCACGATGCCGTCGTCGGTGGTGAAATGAGTCTGGAGTCCCCTGATATCGAGCAGCGCGGTTTCGCCCGCGGGTTTCTCGTCGAGGTCCATCGCACGGGTTTCACGCAACATTTACATGACTTTCCGGGGATCAAGCGCGTCGCGCAATCCGTCACCGATGAAATTGATGGCAAGCACGGTCAGGAAAATGGCGGCGCCGGCGAACAGCGCCCAGTGCGGTGCGATGTCCAGATAATCCTTGGCATCGAACAAAAGACGGCCCCAGGTCGGAATATCAGGCGGAAAGCCGAGGCCCAGGAACGACAGCGTCGATTCCGCAATGATCGCCGCCGCGACGTCGATGGTACCGGCCACGATGACCGGTCCGAGGGAATTCGGCAGGATATGCCTGATCACCAGACGCGGCGTGGTCGCACCGAGCGCCCGCGCCGCTTCGACGAATTCCTTCTCGCGCAACGACAGGAACTGGGCCCGGACCAGGCGCGCCACCGGCATCCAGCGAAAGCCGCCGATCACCATCACGATCAGAATGAAGACGCCGGCTTCCGGGCCGACCCAATTCTTGAGGAAATCCCGAAACAGATAGATCACCAGCAACAGCAGCGGCAGTTGCGGCAACGCCAGAAACAGGTCGGTGACCCACATCAGCACGGCATCGACGCTGCCCCTGGAGATGCCCGATATGGCGCCGATCAGGGTGCCGGCGACGATGGCAACGGCCATCGCCGCGAAACCGACCGCAAGCGAAATGCGTCCGCCGTACAGCATGCGCGCCAGCAGGTCCTGGCCGAGGTCGTCGGTGCCGAACGGGTGCTGCCACGACGGCGAGGTGAGCCGCGCGGTGAAATCGATTTCGTTGATCGGCACGCGCCAGATCAACGGCCCGAGCACGACCGCTGACGTCAGCACCGTCAAAATCACCACGCTCGCAACCGCCATGCGGTGGCGGCGAAACTTTCGCCACGCGTCAAAGCCGCGCGAGATGCGGCGCGGGCGACCCTCTAACGGGACGGCAACGTCAACGGTAGGAGATGCGTGGGTCAAGCCAGCCATAGATGATATCAGCCAGGAGGTTGAAGACAACGACGAGACAGGCGAACACGAACGTCACCGCCATGATGACGGGCGTGTCATTGGCGAGTATAGCTGTGATCAGCAACGAGCCGATGCCCGGGATGCGGAAGATCTGTTCGGTGACGATGGCGCCGCCGAACACGGCAGGCATTTGCAGCGCGACCAGTGTCACCACGGGAATCAATGCATTGCGAACCACGTGCTTGACGATGACCTTGCCTTCGTGGAGGCCCTTCGAGCGCGCGGTCGTGACATAGTCCAGGCGGATGACATCAAGTACCGCGGAGCGCACGTAGCGGGTATAGGATGCCGCCTGAAACAGGCCGAGGACTGCGACCGGCATGATGGCTTGCTTGAAGTTTTCCCAATACCAGTGCCATCCGGTAGCGGCGATATCAGTGCGATAGACAAAGGGCAACCAGCCGAGATTGACACTGAAGATCAGGATCAGCAGCAGCCCTGTGAAGAATGTCGGCAGCGAAAAGCCGACAAACGCAAGGGTGTTGGCGATCTGGTCGAAGATCGAATAGGGCCGCATCGCGGCATACACGCCGACCGGGAGCGCAACCGCCAATGCCAGGATCTGCGACGAACCGACCACGAACAACGTGGTCGGGACGCGCTGCAGGATCAACTGGTCGACGTTGATACGGCTTGAGAACGAAAAACCCCAGTCGCCTTGCAGCATCGCCACCAGCCAGCGCACGTAGCGAACGAAAACCGGATCGTCGATCCCGAATTTTACCCGCAGCGCGGCGCGGACCTCGGGTGGAATATTGGTGTTGGTGGCGAGTTCGCCGAACGGATCTCCCGGCGCGAGCGCCAGCAGGACGAAGAGAATGAGACTGATGCCGAGCAGACTGGGAAGAGCGATGATCAGGCGCCTGAGAATGTATTTTCCCATCGTTGTCCCGCCATCGCCCGTTCAGTGTTTGCGCATCGCAAATCTCGCGTCTGATCTCATGCTTCCCGGTACCAGCTCGCGAGCTGGTACAGGTCGTTGTCCCAGCCGCTTAAATGCGCGGTCAGGCCGGTTTTTAGGGCCGTGGTCCTGGGCCGGCGGACGACGGGCAGGATATAATTGTCGCCGACGACCAGGTCGTTGAGCTTGATGTACATCGCCGCCCGCTTGACCGCATCGAGCTCCTGTTCGGCCTGTTTGTAGATCTCGTCGTATTCCTTGCTTTGCCAGCGGGAGACATTGCGCCCCTGCCACTTGTTTTCCTTGGTCGCCGCCTGCCACGACAGGTACTGGTTCATGAAGAACTGCGGGTCGGGTTGCTGCATGGTGGTGTTATACATCTGCGCGTCGCAATAGAAATGCGAGTAGGTGTCGGGGTTGGCGGTGTCGGAGGAGAAAAACACCGATGCCACGACCGACTTCAGCTCGATATCGATGCCCGCCTTCTGGCACGCCTGCTTGACGATGGCCTGCGTCTTCTGCCGGGGCGCGTTGATCGAGGTCTGGTACACGAACTTCAGCCATTTGCCGTCCTTGGCGCGAACGCCGTCGGCGCCCTTTTTCCAGCCGGCGGCCTCGAGAATCTGGTTGGCCTTCTCGATGTTGAATTCGAGTTTGGTATTTTTCGACCGGACGCGTTCCGGGCTGTTCAGGAAGTTTGCGGTGGCGCTACCGGTGCGGCCGTAGATGAATTTCTCGATCGAGGCGCGATCGATCAGCAGGTTGATGGCCTGGCGCACCGCCGGGTCGCTGAACAGCGGATGTTTGGTCTTCAGGCTCGCGCGCTCGCCGTCGACCTCGACCGCCGGATCGGTTACGTTGAGCATCATGAACTCGACAGCGCCGGTCTCGATAATGTTCACCTTTCCCTTGCCGGCACTTTCCAGCTTGAGCAGGATTTCGTCTTCCACCAGCATGTTATAGCCATAATCATATTCGCCGGTCTGCAGCACCGCGCGCGCCGCCGATACCGCGTCGCCGCCGCCCTTGACTTCCAGCGTATCGAAATGCGGACGGTTCGGGACGTGGTAGTTGGGATTGAGCTTGGCCAGCACGACGTCGCCTGGCTTGAAATCGACGAAAACATAGGGGCCGGTGCCGACCGGTTTCAGGTTGGTCGGCGCGTCGCGCGACTTGCCGCCGGTGTAATCCGCGAACAGGTGTTTTGGGATGATCATGCCGTATTGGCCGACAAAGGCATCGGCCCAGAACGGTGTCGGCTTTGCGAAGCTCACGCGTACGGTGAAATCGTCAATCTTTTCGACCTTGATATCCTTATAGCTGGCGATTGAGACCGCCGCGGTCTCGGGCGTTCGCGCATATTCCCAGTTGAATACGACATCGTCCGCCGTGAACGGCATGCCGTCATGCCATTTGACGCCCCGCTTCAACTTCCAGACCACCGAGAGGCCGTCCTCGGCCAATCCGTCGTTCTCGTTGCTCGGAATTTCGGCGGCTAGGAACGGAACCAGATTGCCATCATTGTCCCATCCCGCCAGCGGCTCGTAGAAGATGCGGGAGCCTTCCTGATCCTTGGTGCCGACGGCGAAATGCGGGTTAAGCAGGGTCACGGCCTGCCAATACAAAAGTTTAAGAAGGCCGCCGCCGCCGGCCTTGGTCGGCTTGTATGGGATCTCTGTCGCGGCCATCGCCACCCCGGAATGGCTCAGCATCATGCCGGCCATCGGCGCCGTCAGGCCGACGGCGATCATCCGCTGGACAAAGGCCCGCCGCGACATTCGGCCGGTCTTAACATCTGCAATCAGGTCTCGAAGTTCCCGTTCTTTCATGGGGTTGGCTCCTCGCTGGTGCTGAATGCTTGGTCATCTCTCGATGCTCCTGCCGTAGCAGAAGGACCACCGTGTCAAAGCAGGATCCGGGCCAAAACCGCGCCGCACATTGTGACATGTAAGGCCACTTTGTATCGAATGTCGACTTATGGCTGGCGCGCAAAGCCGACATTGGTCGAAACGACAACGCGATGCAGGAGCGCAACGCTAAATCTTGCACAAACCTTTGGGCACCCAATCGTGTTCTGGTGTGGTCGCGTGTTTGGATGAATCGTGAAGAATGAGGACCAGCGCGCGGCGCTGCTCTGTTCCGGTTGCCGTAAGATGCATCGGCGGTCCGCCCGGCACGATCACAGGTGGGCCACCCGCACGTCCGATCTGCTTACCCTGGGGCGTTTCCAGGCAGGTCTCTCCCGACTGCGTGTACCAAGCCTCCGGGCCCGCGTGCGTATGCGTCGGCGCTACCATCCCCGGCGTAAAGATCGCCTCCATGTACTGAGCGGAATAGGTTTGACCGGCGATAATCGGAAGCGGCCCGATTTCGGCAATGCGTTCACCCCCGGACGGTCGCCAGCCCTGATCTGCAATCGTCAGCAGCCAGGTCTTCCCAAGAGACTCCACGACGACGCTGCCGGAAGCTTTCGCTGCTTCGGCCTCGGCCCGGGTGGCATAAACATCGAGATGCCAAAAGGTCTCCGCCTTGGCGAGTTGCCCGACCGGTTGACTGGCGATGATCCAACACCCCACTTCGCCTGTACGCTCAGCAACTGGCTTGCAAATTTGGGCAGATGCCGATTGGCAGGAAAGGAACAATACGGCTCCAGCTAGAGCCAGATAAATGCGGCCCATGATTGCCTCCGCGTGATGCTCCGGCCAATTTCGGCGATCAGCCGGCAATCGGTCGGTGGCCTCTGCACGTTGCGCTGGTAGCGAACAAAAATGGCGTCATCTGGGAAAGTCGGCGGTTGCCGCGAAGGGGACGTTCGCGCCGCCCGACGCGAGGGGGCAAGACGCTGGTCGCGCTAATGCCCGATCTCCGGCACCTTGGTTGCCGGCGGCGTATTGCGGCTGCGCTGCGTGCGGACGATGCCGTCGATGATGGTCATGCCGATGCCGGGGAGGTCGCCGAGTTGCACGCTGTCGAGAATGTTCTTGCCGGCGGAATGCTGCGCCTTGTCCATGATGACAAAGTCGGCCGACCGCCCGACTTCGATAAGGCCGCAGTCCAGCGCGCGCATTCGCGCCGTGTTGCCGGTGGCAAAGCAGAACGCGATCTCCGCGGGCACTTCACCGAGCGATGACAGCAGCGACACCATGCGCAGAATTCCCAGCGGCTGCACGCCGGACCCGGCCGGTGAATCGGTGCCGAGGATGACGCGGCTGAGATCTTTCATTTCGCGTGCGATCCGCAATGTATAGAGCGCCGAGCGCTCATTGCCATTATGAACCAGTTCGAGGCCGCGCTTGCAGCCTTCGCAGATGCAGCGGATCTGGTCATCGGGCAGGGCGGTATGGCCGCCGTTGATGTGGCCGATCACGTCGGTGTCGGCTTCCAGCACCACGTCCTTGTCGATCAGGCCGGAGCCGGGAATCGACGGACCGCCGGTATGGATGGTGCTCTGGATGCCGTATTTGCGCGCCCATCCCACCATCTTGCGCGCCGTCGGGCCATCCTTGACGCCGCCAAGGCCGACCTCGCCGAGCAGCTTGACGCCGGCCGCGGCGAGTTCCTTGAAGTCTTCCTCGACCATCTCGTGTTCGATCACGGGCGCGCCGGCATGAACCTTCACGCCGCCGGGGCGGAGCGTCCAGAACGCGCGCTGCGCAAAAATCGCCATCGCCTTCA
>DATHHQ010000045.1:0-11555 GCA_035490095.1 Bradyrhizobium sp. | reverse complement strand
GCGGCATGCGCAGCATGTTGCCGTGGGCGTCGTAACCGTCGCCGCCGCTGCTGTAGGCCGCGATCGTCGCGCCGATGGTCGTGCTGGTCAGGCGATTGCTGTGCTTGCCGTGCTCCAGTTGGCTCTCCTCGTTGTAGGCATAGGCGCGCGTCCAGCCCGGATTGGCCGGGTCGCTGCCGCGATGGATCATCTCCTGGAAGTTGCCGACCGCGTCATAGACATAGCGCTCGAGATAACGCGCCATGGCGTTGCCGTCGCTGGCCGCAAAAGGGATGCCCACGCGCGGCTTGTCGTTGTAGGAGCTCGGCGCCGGCCGGCCGCCGGCCTGGCCCAGGTGCTCGCGGCCGGTGGCCTCGATCAGCCGATAGACGGCGTCGTAGGTGTAGTCGGCGCTCGGCTCGACCCGCTTGTTGCGGAAGTAGATGGTCTGCTGGGCGTCGTCGCGGATGTGCGTGATGTTGCCGGCGGGATCGTAGGTGTAGTGCAGGTTCTGCGCCTGGCAACCGGGCCAGCCGGCCGGCGGCGGCTGCGGACAGTCGCCAGGGAAGGCGGGCGCCTCGCGACGGGTCAGCAAATGCACCAGGCGGAAGGTCAGCGGATCGTAACTGTAGGTAGTCCTGGCGCCGTTGCCGTAGGCGGTCGACTGGCGCTGGCCTTTGGCGTCGTAATCGATCTTGGTGACAAAGGGTGTCCACACCGGCTGGCCGTTTTGTTGTTTGCCGCGCAGATTGGTCTCCACTCGGTCCAGCAAGCTGGTTTCGTTATAAGTGTGGCGAATGACGCTGTTGTCGGGCGAGGTCAATTCAGTCGCGCGGTTGAGCGCGTCGTAACGAGTGGCGGCGGTATAGGCATCGGCATGCAGCGGCACGGCGAGCAACCAGTCGAGCGTTGTTTTGTACGCTTGCGCTAGCTGGCGCCGGCCGTGCAGCAGGTTACCTTTGAAATCGTACTGGTCGCTGGTGACGATGCCGGCCTGGTCGAACAGCTGGAAGGTTTTGCCGCGCAGGTTGTTGATCTCCGGGCTGGGCTGGCTTTCGCCATAGACAACGCGCCCTACCAGTAGCTCCGGACCCTCACCTTCACGGAGGAAGGAATCCGTTGGCCGCCGCAGCGTGTCGTAGGCGATGCGGAATTCATGATCGCGGCTGTTCCAGGCGCGCACTGGCTTGCCTGGCTCGTCCTTCTTTCCCGCCTTGCCCGTCTTTACCGTCACATCGTGCAGTATCCAGCGCGCGCCAGCTTCCATGCTGGCCTGGTGAATTTGGTGGCCCTGCATGTCGTAGGCGTACACCATGACCTTGCGGCCGAGCGCGTCGGTCACCGAGCGTTGATGGCCCTCGATGTCGAGCTCCAGCCGCGTGGCGTAGTCTTCGTCGATAACCTCATCGCCGCGCTTGATCCGATTGTGCTCGATGGTCAGGAAGCT
Organism: Bradyrhizobium sp.; assembly: GCA_035490095.1. Lineage (GTDB taxonomy): Bacteria > Pseudomonadota > Alphaproteobacteria > Rhizobiales > Xanthobacteraceae > Bradyrhizobium. Next base: position 10,129 of record DATHHQ010000045.1, on the reverse strand, counting down.
GCGTCCCAACGTGTCGAAATAGGCGACCTTGGGAGTGCGGGCGTGCAGTGCCGCCTTCGCGGCTGCCGCTTGCGCTTCCTTTCCCAGCGCGCCGTGGCGGCGTTGCTCGAACCAGGTGGGCAGATAATCGTCTTGCGGCAGGCGGCGGAAGAAGCCGCCGACGTCGCGATCCTTCGCGGGGTCGGGTTGCAAAACGGTATCGTTGACGTCCCACGACTCCTGCCGCCAGGGATCGAAAACGATCTTTTCGTAAATATGGTCCGGGTGCAGCGTCGCGATCGCCCGCTCGACCGGATCGTACAACAAGGTCGAGCTCACGCCGGTGATGTTGGCGAACTCGAACGCGTGCGTCGGGCTGAAGAAGGGCTCGTATTTGCGCACCGGCTTGCCCTTGTTGTTGGAAATGGTCCAGCCGCTGCCGACCCAGCGCGGCCTGCCATCGGGGCCGGGTTCAGCCTGAATCTTCTTCTGCGCCTCGCGTCCGAAACCATCGGAGTAGGAAAACGAATGCTGCACTTTGGTCTGCTGCCCGGCAGCCAGATCCGAGTCGTGGGTTTCGCGCGCCAGCGTGTAAACCACGGCCGGCGCGGGCTGCGGTTGGCCGCGCGTGCGCGCGAAGGCGAACAGGTCGTAGACCAGGCGGGTCGTGGCGCGGCCGAGGATGCGGTACGGATCGCGCAGCGGATCGCGGATGTGGGCCAGAACGGCGCTCTCGCTCAAATCGGCGACAAAGCCTTCCAGCGAATCGCCCTCGTTCTCCCCTTCCTTGCCCATGACCGCCGTGCCGGCGACCATGCCGAGCGCATCGAACGCGGCTTCCGAGCGATTGCCGTTCATGTCGGTGATCAGCCGCGGCGCGAGCACGCGATAATCGCATTGCGACTTCGTCGTGTTGCCGATGGGATCGCGCGTCTCGACCACTTCAAGATCGTGACGATCGTAGCTGGCGCTTGTGACATTGCCGAACGGGTCGGCAAACCGGTGCGGCAGGAAGAAATGCTCGCGCGCGTACGCCAATTCCGCCGCCGCATCGTCCGCCGCGCCGGATGCGTAGAACAGCCGGCCCGACGGAATCCACCAATGGCCGTCGCCGTTGAGATCCACATAGCCGCATTCGTCGCCGAGCACCGCTGCCGGATCGGGCAGCAGGTTTTCCTTGCCGCGCCGGTAAACCTCCCGGATCAGACCCGGGGTGAACGCCAGTTTGTAGGCCTCGCCCGGCAGCGCCAGCGTTTCCAACTGCCCGAGCGGCAGCAGCCGATCCAGCTTGTCGGCGCGATAGAGGATGCGGCTCTTCTGGACGATCCGGCGCCAGGGCGCATCGCCCTTGGCGCCCGCGCCGTCGACGTCTTCATAGGGCAGGTCGTGCCATCCGTCGCTCGCTTCGCCCACCCTTTTCGCCAGTTCGCCAAAACGAAAGAGATTTGTCGTTCCGAAGCGATCGGCGCGCGGCTTGAGCTTGAGCAACTCATAAGCGCGGGTTTCCGCGGGCAGCGGATTGCGGTACGCGCCGGGCTCGCGCACGGCGTTGGTGTACTTATTTTCCGTCAGCGTCGCCAATAGCCGTTGCTGTTTCGAACGATCGGCGGCGGTGAGACGATCGGACGGGTCGGGCAACCGCCGGCCGTAACCGATGTTGACGGACTTGAGCACGTTGCCGTAGTCGTCGACCTCAAGCGTCACCGCGTGGGTCACGCGCGGATCGGCTCGCCTGCCGCCGCTGGCGTCGTAAAGCTTGCGCTCGTAGTTGAACGCCACGCTCTCGCGGGCGTGGGTGAAAAACACCGCATAACGGTTTTCGCCGCGCGGCTGCAGCGGCCTTATGGTGAAATTGTTTTCGGTCACCGTGTACGGCCGCGACGACTCCTTTACGGTGTCGAGCGCGTACACTTCCTGCCGCAGCATCAAAGTCTTCAACCCGCGGCACGCTTCGCGAGCCTCTTCCGCCGTTAGATCGCCGGGCAGAATCGTGTCATCGAGAAGCATCTCGGCGCCCGAATCCGGCTCGCGGTAATATTCACCCGCCAGATGGCGCGAGATCGCGGCTCCGCCGATAAAGACGCCGGTGTGGTACCAGGTCTTCGTCAAGACCGGAGGCACGTTCCACACGGCGTTCTCGTTGGTCGCAGCGGGAAATGCGCCGCTGCCGGTCAGGCTGCCGATTTCTTCGGTGTCGAGTTCCTCTACTCTGGCAAATCCGCGAAACTCGCGTTCGACGCCGTCGTAATAGCCGTGGTGATAGGTTTTTCTGCTGACGAAACGATTGCGGCTGACGTAGTCGTAAGTCTCGACGCGTTTGACGACGTGAACGGGAAACGGTAAACGCGTGATCCACGGCGTACCGGCGGCTTTGTCGGCAAGATAGAACTCGGTTGAGGATGCGTATTCGATCACGGTTTCCGCGCCGAGATTGTTGCGCACGTGCGTGAGCAGATGCGGCTTCTGCCCGCACATGAGATCGACATAGCGCAACGGACGCCGGGAATCCGCTGGCATCGGCGATGACCACACCAGGCAAGCGGTGCCGCGCCCCAGGAAATCGGTCACCGCGATCGATCTAAGGTCGCCTGCGGGAATCCCCTTCAGCAGCCTGCGGCCGGACCAGCCGTTGCCGGTCTGATTCAGCCAGACCTGAATGCCGTCGGGGCTGAGATAGAGAATATCGGCGGTGCCGGACCCATCGGTGTCGGCCAACTGGATGCGCTTCTGGTCGAACAAATCCGGCGTGTCGAACCATGGCGCGCGATCCATGGTCACCTTGCGGCCGAAGTGTCCGTAGCCGAGGTTGGGCCAGTAGCAGATTTCGCCGTTGCGAACGCGCACGATGTCCGTCAATCCATCGCCGGACATGTCGGCAAGATAGATCGACTGCGTGCGATCGGCGAAGACGATGCGCGGGCCATCCGCCTCGTCGTGGGGAGCGGGAATGCGCACCGCGGGACCAAATCCCTCTTCCAGGAGCGAGGGATGCCAGCGAAACGCGACGTCCTCGGTGACCAGAACGTCGGCGATACCGTCTCCCGTGACGTCGACGAACCTCAGGTTTGGATCGTTCCAGTCGAGGACGGGGAAGGAGCGGAAAGCGCGAAAGCGTCCCCAACCGTGCCCGATCGTTCGTTCGTAATAGCCGGCCGCGGCCGGCGCGAGGTCCACCAGATCCAAATTGCCGTCGCCGGCGATATCCATCAGGTGCTGATTGCTGCCGCTGATGGTGGCGGTCGTCGGCATGGCCGGGACCGGCTCCATCGCTCCGAAGCGGCCGTTGCCCAGATTGTGCTTGTAATACCAGCCCGCGCCCTGGTCCGAGAGCACGCCCGAAATGCCTTCGCCATCCAGATCCAGCCAGCGCTGGCTGGTGCCGTCGATCCCCTGCGGCAGATTTTCGGAGTCGGCCGGCTTTAGTTCGAAGCGATCGAAGGACTCGTCTTCCAGCGGACTGGCCGTGTACGACAGATCCAACGCGGGCAGACTCTGTTTGAGGTAGAGTCCGTCCGGTTGACGCTTGTATCCTGACTGTATGATCCGCGTGAGGAGGGAGCCGGTCGGCTTTTCGTGAAACTCACATTCGGTGGAGCGGACGAGATAATGCGGGGTCTTGAGCTCGTCGGGAAAGTGATGGAAGAGCAGTACGCGCCGGCACAAGCGGTGAGTACGAACCTCGAATCCCGAACGATAGGTGGAAAAGGAATCGGCGCGCGCCGGCCACTCGCAATCCGCCCTTGGCTCGGCCGCGGCTTGGACAAAAATCCTGCCATCGCCGTCTCGCGGGAATTTGCGGTAGGCTTCTTCGCCGAAATCAAAGACGGCCTCGAACATCCAATCGGCGTCGCGAAGGCCGTGGCTGCCGGCGCGTAGCGGCTTTCGATTGCCGTAGCGGACGCGCTTCAAATACCGGTTGGCGGTGGCTACACGACGGCGCTCGTTCGCCTTCGTCAAATCGATGCCACGGTCGTTCTCGGCCACGTGCTCATAGAGGATGGCATTGCCCTTGTCGTCGAAGCTTGAGGCAATGAGCCAACTAAAGACGTGAGATGGGTTCGCCGGATCCGCGATGCGTGATTCCAGGCTGCTGCCGTAGATCGTGCAAATGTTGTCCTTGGAGAACGAACGCCAATGCGCGTCGCCGTCATCGATGCGGGTCCATCGCTCGATCCGCGCGAACAAGCCTTCAATGCGCGGGCGGTACCGCTTGATGCGGTAGCCGTCGCAATCGAACTCGTCCGTCACCCATGCGCCGCCGTGCGTTTCGTTGCGAACGGGGACCAGGTCCTCGGCTCCGGACAGGATGAAAATGTCCGATTCCGCGTGATCCCGATATTGCGGGAGTCCCTTATCGGTTCTCCGCGTGATGGCCGCCGCAGACAGGCTCCAGCCCATGCCGAACACACCGTTACCGGCGCCGGAGTCGTAGGACAGCGAAAGTTGCGGACTAAATCCCGAGCGTGCCGGGCTCACCGCCATAGGCACGCTCAGCGAACCCGTGCCGGTAACAGCGTTTGCCGAGAATTTCTCGCCAATATCATGCAGCGCACCGCCTCCTTTCGGCAGCGTGAGCTGCGGCGGCGCAAACTCGGATGCTTTCGAGCTGGCGGGAGTCTCTGCTGTTGCTTGCTCCGCCATCGGTCCACGCTCCGTGACGCTATCCCGGCCGGTTTATCTAGAGTTGGGCTCGGGCACCAAACGCTTTACCTGCCTCGGGTTACTTTCTTTCGCTTCGGTCGAGTTTCGACCGCAGGGTTCGGATTGCTTGTTTGACTGGTTGGCTGGCCGAATGTGCCGCTCGGATTCGTTATCGCCGCGGAGTCCAGCAGGTAAGCGATTTGCGCAAACGGGACGAAAACGTTCGAGTTCGCTTGAGCAACCCGGTTTTTATCGGTTCGAAACAATTTGAAGCTCGGATCCGTGATCTGCAGCCAAACTCCGCCTGCTTCAGTGCCGACGAGCGTGCAAACGCGGGGCAGCCCATCACCGAACAGCAAAGGTATGGAGACGGAAACGGCTTTATTAAGAGAATGACCAAGTGAAATTGACATGATGCGCCTTGTGAGCGTTCCCTAGTCTTCACTGATATTTGCTGATCCGACATTCCCAAGACAACCAGAGCGCGAGGGGGACAATAGCACTCTGCGGGGGTATCTGGAAGCCGATGTCCGGGATCAACTCATATGAGACGATGGGGGTCTCGTTTGCTCGGCGAGCCTTGAGGTCGTCGGCTAGGTCTGTCCGGCAACAGCGCCGGGGGGCCTGTGGTGGTTGTAGAGGTACTGGAAACGCCGAGGACGGGATTGGACTCTCAATGGTCGTGCGAAGCTTCGCTGTTTCTTGAACAGTCTTCCCTGTAACGCGTTTGAAAATTCCCTATTCTGTTGAGCAGGAAATCTTGCTGCAAACCTTTGGATTCGCTGGCCGACGGGGCGCCAATATCGGGGCAGGGGGCCAGAATCTATAAAATTCCCTGTTCTTTATCCCTGTTGCAGGGAATTCCAGGTGGAGACGGGTTCGCGTAAGACTGCGTCGTCAGCCACCCAGTCCCGTCTCCATGTCGACCTCCGGATGTCGGAAATGTTCGCGACATTTCAGGACATTAGCGCCTGAGAACCAGTCTCTCAGGCGTGAAATCCGCCCTAGGTACGCGCTTATTGGCGATTTTTGGCGCGCTGTCTCCAATCGAGAATTTTCAATATTCGAAATCCATTCGTCGAGACTCGGTTCGTACTAGCGGAGACCGGTTCGCATGTCCCTGTCCGCTGGAAAGAGGACATTGGTCGCAACTCCTCGAATGTCCGCTGATGACCCGACGGCGACATCGACCGATACGATCACCTTCCCGAGGCGGGGGCGAGCATGAAGCAGCAGGCGTTTCTTTGGATAGTCGGTTGGGCAGTGCCCCATAACATGACGACGCCCACAACCATGATTGGACAGACCACGATCGCCGCTCTATCCATTCGGCGAGCCTATTGAGCGACAAACGCGAGCCCAACATGACTGACACACCCGCATACACGCCGCCGGAAGTCTGGGTCTGGGAGAAGGATGACAGTCCCAAGTGGCGCTATGGCAATATCAATCGCCCTGTCGCGGGCGCGACGCATGAGAAGGAGTTGGCGCGTGGAAAGCATCCGCTTCAGCTCTATTCATTGGCGACGCCTAACGGCGTCAAGGTTACGATTATGCTGGAGGAATTGCTGGCCGCCGGTCACAGCGGAGCGGAATATGACGCTTGGCTGATTCGGATCGGTGAGGGCAACCAGTTTGGTAGTGGATTTGTCGGGGTGAACCCGAATTCCAAAATCCCGGCGCTCATGGACTATAGCGAGCAGACACCGCGACGTGTGTTCGAATCTGGCGCGATCCTGCTCTACCTGGCGGATAAATTTGGCGCCTTCCTCCCCAAGGATCGCGGTAAGCGCACTGAGGCGCTGAACTGGCTATTTTGGCAGATGGGTTCAACGCCCTATCTCGGCGGCGGCTTTGGGCATTTCTATGCCTATGCTCCGGTGAAGATCAAATACGCCATCGACCGTTTTTCAATGGAAGTGAAACGTCAGCTCGACGTGCTCGACCGGCAGCTTGCGGACAATCAATTCATCGCCGGCGACGAATATACGATCGCCGATATGGCGATCTGGCCGTGGTACGGCAACGGCATGTTGAACGGCGCCTCCTACAACGACCCGCGCACGTTCCTGCAGACGCACGAATATAAAAACCTGACACGCTGGACGAAAGAAATCGGTGAGCGCCCGGCCGTCAAGCGCGGGCGAATGGTCAACCGCACCAGCGGGCTGCCTGAAGAACAATTGCACGAGCGCCATGACGCCAGCGATTTCGAGACCAAAACGCAGAACAAGATCGGCGCGCGCGGAGATTGATCCGCGTCAACTGTCACGGCGTGACGCCAAATCGCTTGGCCAAGTCTGCCGGCGTCATGTCGGTCGGTTTTCGATCGAACTGGATGCCGGCCTCCTGCAGCGCTCTCGCGACCAGCGAAACGCATCCGTGACCGCTGTCGGGCATGCGGACGCGATCGCCAAGCGCAATGGTGGCGGCGAGGAGCAGAAAATTGCGCAGGCTGTACTTTTGCCTGAGGCAGGATCGCGCGAATTGGACGGCTGCCTTGCGCCCGGCGTCCGGCAGGTCAAGCCAAACATAGTGGTAGTCGCACTCGCGGTATTGCCAGATGTGGCTGATGACCACGCCGCGCGCGTTAACTTCCACCATCTTGCCAGTGTGGCTGACGACGAGCGCCACGTGGCTCCAATGGGTGTAGGGACGGTCCTCGGGCGCGCGATGGCGGATGCGGACGAAGCAGCGGATGAGCCATCCCAGCCAGTGTTTGTGGTGCACCAGGATGATGTCACCCGGCCGAGGACGAGAGATCGTCTCTCCGGGCCGGCAATGCACATAGGCCGGCATGCTCATCATGGGCAGCGTGTCGACTGCGGGCATTTCTGCTGACGCCTTACCTCGACGAAGGACAGCAACAGTACCCGGTGGCCATCACCATTGCCGCGTCAGCAAACGACCGCCGGCGCGCGGCACGATCAATGACTGCAGGCAGATTTGGTGCGGTAGCCGGGCACAGCAGTTAAAGCGAGCTAAGAGTCACCCGGCTCCGTTTTGGAAGTGCGATGCGAGATCGGTGGGGTCGAGCGCGGTGTTGTATAGCGCGACCGACTGAATCAGGCCCTGGAAAGGAACCAACGGGGCGCCGGGGCCGCCATTCTGCGTTCGCGGAGTCTGAGCATCTTGATTGTCGCCGGTGCCGATGAAGAACGTCACCGGCTGGGTCGGATCGATGGCGACGTAAGGCGTTGTCGTAGCTGGGGAGGGGGGCCAAGCCGCTGTCGGCGGCGGGGGGGAATTGCTATCGGTTTCGGTACCCGGGTTTATCCAAAGGCTGAGCACTTGGGTGGTGCTTGTGAAGGTCACCGCTACATACGTCAGGGCACCATTAACAGCAGCCGGCACCATTGTGTTAACCGCCACAACTGCTGTGCCGTCTCCGGTGGCCAACTCCCATTGGTTTTGTGCATTAATGCCGATCGCAAAGCCTGTGCCGTTGTTGGTACGTGCGGAAAACACACCCCAATTGAATCCCGTTACGGTCCACCTGGGCGCGACCCAGGCTTCGAGTGTGAAGTCGGTCAACGGTGGCGAATTCGCCGCCCACGGAATGCTGACGTAACCCCCTTCGAAATCGACGCAGGCTGGCAGATTCTTGCTGCCGCTGGCGAACGCGTCGCCGGGCACAATCGAAGCCTGGTGCAGATTAAGCGTGGGATTGAGATCAACCGGTGGATTGCCCATCGTTGTTAGAAATGTCGTCCCCGATAGATAGATCGGCGGATTTATGTAATTGCCATTATGATTATTTCCGGAAAGATCTTGGGCGGTGCCAACGCTGGTGCTGCCCTGGGGCGGCGGCGGCAGCGCCGGCGCCCCAGCCGGCGGCGGCGAATTTGGGAAATCGCTCAGCGGCCAATAGGCGACAAGGCTTGGTTCTGCGAGAATGTTGTTGCTGTAGGGTGCTTCAAGCCCGCTGGTCTGAAGAAAGCAGCCGACGAAGCACAACGACCAGACGATGGCCAGCATGCCGATCGGGACCAAAAAGAAAAGTGTGGTGCTCATGTTATCGACTCCATGTGCCTCCCGGCACGGTCAGCCGTGTCCGTCGGCCCGATCAGTACTGCAGGCGAGATTTGGTCGCGGCAGCTGGGCACACGGTTCAAGTGAACCAAGGCGTGGTGGCTCCGTCTGTGAAATGCGTTTGGAATTCAGCAGCGCCGAGTGCGCTTTGGTATAGCGCTACCAATTGAATCTGGCGCAACATCGCGGCGCTCATGCTCCGTGTGCGCCCCGGCACGGTCAGCAAGAACGTTCAATACCTGTTAAAGCTTAGGTTGAGCATAACAGCGGAATAGTACCTGTCAACGAAGAAACCGCGCTGTCGAACTGGGGGTGCTAAGTTTTAGCGAACGACAATACCAGCAACCCGGCGCCCATCACGATTGCCGCATCGGCCAAATTGAATGGCGGCCATCGCCCGATGACGATGAAATCGACGACCGCCCCGTGCCGCAGTCGATCGGCAAGGTTGCCGGCGGCTCCTCCCAAGGCGGCGCCGATGCCAGCGGCGCCCAGTACGTTTTCGGCAATCATTCCCGCTTGCAGCAGGACGGCGGCAATTGCCGTCGAGGCGATCCAAAGTACGACGAGCGTTCGTGTTGCGAGGGCGAACATCGGCGCGCCGCGCCGGGTCAACACCTTGCGGATGGATAAAAATCCCGCGTTCGAATCCACCGCCCATGAGCGCGACAAAACGAACGCTTTGCTGGCCTGATCGGCGGCGATCACGCTCGCGGCGATGGCCATTTCAATCAACATCAGTTTATTTCCTCGGGCGCGCTGCTTTTTGCGGCGCCTTATGCGAATAAGGTGGAAACGACACAAACGGGCAGGTAGATTATCCCACAGTATGAACCGAACAACCTTGATATGCGACTTATAGCTGAACGTTCTGCCCTGCAACGGACGGCCGATGCATAAGATCCTCATCAGCTGGCGCGGATGGAATCTCTACAGCTATCCGACCATGCTCTATGTCGGCATGGTCTGCGGTATTTTTGTCGCCGGTTGGGTTGCCGGACATTCCGGGCTTGACCCGGACCGGTTTGTAGTCGCGTCGATGATCTTGACCGTACCGAGCCTGATCGGGGCCCGGTTGTTTTTCGTGGCGAGCCACTGGGATATCTATCGAAACGATCGCGCGCGGATTTGGCGCCGCTCCGAAGGCGGCATGACGATGTATGGCGCAGTGTTGCTGATTGTGCCGCTATCGATTCCGCTGCTGCGCGTCATGGATCTATCGTTCGCCAAATTCTGGGACGCGGCGACCTTCACCATTCTGATCGGGATGATCTTCACCAGGTTCGGGTGCCTGTTGAACGGTTGCTGCGCGGGCCGCCCGTCCGCATCCTGGCTCGCCCTCAATCTCCCCGATCATCGCGGCATTCGACGGCGGCGCGTGCCGACGCAATTGCTGGAAGCCGCATGGGCGATGGTGCTGCTGATCGCCGCATTCCTCTTGCGCGGACGCCAGCCCTTCGATGGCGCGATATTCTGT
>DATHHQ010000044.1:0-16428 GCA_035490095.1 Bradyrhizobium sp. | reverse complement strand
TGGCATCCCACGGGAAAACGTAGATCGATGCGTCGAGTTCATTGACCAGATAGACGAACCTCTTGTTGGGGGAAAACACCAGATGACGCGCACCCGCTTTGGCCTTGACGCTGACGCTCGGCGGATCGTTGGGCGTCAGCTTGCCGGTTTTGACGTCGAATTTGTCCTGATACACAAGGTCGCCGCCAAGACTGGTGTGCAGCACGAAGCGGTTCGATGGATCGGGCATGATGCAATGCGCATTCGGCTGCGTCTCCACGATCTGCTGCGCCGGCTGCACAACGCCGTCCGGTCCGATCGGATTGACCGAGACCTTGTTGCCGCCATACGACGCGCCCAACAGAAACTTCCCGCTCCGGTCGGTGACGACATACGCCATTGAATCGGCCAACGGGCCTTGGCCCACCAGCGTCAGTTTGCCGGTCTTGGCATCGATCGCGAAGGTCACCGCGGAATACGGCTCGTTGCGCAAGCCGACAAGGAGACGCTTTTTGTCAGGGCTGACCGCGAGCGGCAGCGAGCCGCCGGGCTTGGCAGGACCGGCCACCGCCGCAGTTTCGACCGGCGTCAGATCGCCGCTCGATTTGAGCTCCAGAACGGTGACATCCTGACTATCGGCATTTCCGACATACACGAATGTGGCAGCGCTCGCAGATGGCATGAAAAGTCCCGCTCCCAATAAGGCCGTCAGGCAGAATAGCGGCTTCAGGTTTACGCGCGCGCGCATGGTGTCTCCCGATATGGTGATTGAGCATTGGTAGGTGACTTGATGGAAACGCCGGCTACCTCACCGCGAACGGCGATTGATACGGCCGGCCGAATGGCACGCCGTTGATCACGGTCTGAACCGGCTTCAGGTAGGCCTTGCCGTCGCGCTTGTTGTTGCGGGTATCGACGAACGTGACCGGCCCCTCCACCAGTTCCATGATCGCGACATCGCCGGGCGCGCCGACCTGCAGCGTGCCGATCTTCGGCGCGCGGTTGATGATCTTGGCCGGCGCCGTGGTCGCCATCGTCACCACCTGCTCCAGCGAAAAGCCCATCGTGAGAAACTTGCTCATCACCCAGGGCAGATACGGCATGCCCGGCGAATTACCTGAAAACACGTGGATGTCGGACGAGATCGTGTCCGGCGCGCAGCCGCCGGGAATCGCGATATCCGCCACCGTGAAATCGAAACTGCCGCCGCCATGGCCGACATCGAACATCACGCCGCGCTGCTTCGCAGCGAGCGCCGCCGGCAGCAGCTTGCCGTCCTGCACGATGTTGGTGAAGGCGCCTGCGATGTTCGGCGCGCCGGAATAGGCATGGGTCAGCACGTCGCCGGGCCGCAGCAGATCCAGAATCTTCGACATCAATTCGCCGGTCTCGACCCCGCCGATATGCACCATCATCTTGGCCGGCCAACCGCACATTTCGCAGGCCTGGATCGCGCGCTTCAGCGGCTCCAGACCGTGCTTGAAGATCACGTTCTCCGACATCCGCACCTTGACGCCGATCAGGAAATCCGGATTTTCCGCCAGCGCCATGGCGCAGGCTTCCATCTGCGCGTTGTCGATGTTGTAGAGCTCCGCCACCGGGAAAGCCGACAATCCGTTATTGGCGATGTGGACGAACGCGTAGATCCGCGAACGCGATTGCGCCACGATGTAGCGGCGCAATGCCGCGAGATTGTTGACGCCGGCGTCGCCCGCCGACACCACCGTGGTGGTGCACTGATGCTGCACCAGTTCGTCGGCGGGAATGCCGATCGCCGAGCCATAGGGATAGACGTGGCAATGCAGATCGATCAGGCCCGGTGTCACCAGCTTGCCTGACGCGTCGATGGTCTTCGACGCGCGGGCGGCTGGAATCTCGGGCTCGATCGCCTCGATCATTCCCCAGCGGATGCCGATGTCGCGCTTGCCGCGCAGCGATTGGCTGGGATCGAGCACGTCGCCGCCCTTGATCACGAGGTCGAACTTGTCGGCGGGACCCATCGCCGCGTCAGCAGGCGTTGTGAAGCGCCCCGACAGCGCGGCGGCAGCAGCGGATCCCGTAAGCTCAAGAAAATTGCGGCGCGATAATGCGGACATGCTGGCGTTCCCCCCGGATAACTTTTTTATACATGGATGATGCGCCGGGCGCCGGATTTCCGCAAGCCGCCGATCACAGGCGCGGGCGCATTTGCGCCGAAATCGAAATGCTAGACTTCGATCGTCGATCAGCTCAAGCAAGCGGAGCCGTGAACGTGAAAGGGCCTTTCAGGCGATTGGCGCTGGCAATCCCTTTCCTCCTGACGCTCACGCTCAACGTGTCCGCGGAGACGGTGGCCGAGACGGCGCGCGCCTGGGGATTGATAGGACCCTGGTCGCTGGACTGTTCGGTTGCTCCCGACAGGGGCAAAGGCGCGGTGCTTGCCTATCAGATAGCGTCAGGTGACCGGGTCGTGCACCGGCGCAACTTCGGCGCTACCACCGACGAAAGCGAAGTGATCGCCGCCAAGGTTTCCGGCGATGGTATGCTGAATTTGCGCGTCTTCTTCCCGAAGCTCAAACAAACCCGCGAGTATGGATTTGCGATGCAGCCCGACGGCACCATGCGCGCGATGTATAATCGGAACCAGAAGGGCGAATACACCATCAGGAACGGCAAGTTCACCGCCAACGGCAACCCAACTCCGTCACAGCATAAGTGCAACTAGCCTTTCGATCCCGCGCCGGCTTATCGCCATGCCCGCGCCCGCGTCCAGTCAGCCTCCACGAAAACGAATGGATGCGTTGCTGGCCTCGCGGACCGCGTTGCCCTAATCTTCCCCCGTAAACACCAAGGGCCGAAGAGCCCGAACGGGAGACGTCCATGGCTGCCATCAAAATTCTCGCAACCACGCTTTGCCTGCTCGCTTCCGGCGCGGCGTTCGCCGACGATCCCTTGCCGCGCGCCAAGCCCGAGGACGTCGGCCTCTCCAGTGAGCGGCTGGCGCGGATCAGCGCAACACTGAAGGCGGACATCGAGGCCGGGCGCATTCCCGGCGCCGTCATCGCCATCGCCCGGCACGGCAAACTGGTGGCGCTCGATGCCTATGGCTGGCGCGACAAGGCGACCGGCGTCGCCATGACCACCGACACCATCTTCAACATCGCATCGATGACCAAGCCGATGACGGCGGTGGGCGCCTTGATGCTATACGAACAGGGCAAGCTCCTGATCGACGATCCCCTGGCCAAGTATTTTCCGAAATTCGCCAGCATGCGGGTCGCCGCGCGCGATGCCAATGGCGAGCCGACCGCCGACACCGTGCCGGCCAATCGCCAGATCACGATCCAGGACCTGATGCGCCACACCTCGGGCATCATCTATGGCGGCCGCGGCAATACGCTGGTGCACAAGATGTATCCGGCCGGCAGCGGCGATGCGTCGCGCGACTATGACGGCGCGGCCTTCATGGACAAGTTGGCGTCATTGCCGCTGCTGTATCAACCCGCGACCGTGTGGGACTACGGCTTCGGCCTCGACGTTCTCGGCCTTACCATCGAACAGATCAGCAAGCAGTCGCTCGGACAATATCTACAGACCAATCTGTTCACGCCGCTGGGGATGACCGACACCGGATTCTCGATTCCCCCGGACAAGGCGGCGCGCTACGCAAAGCCGCTGCCCGCCGATCCGGACACCGGCAAGCCGCAGGCACGCAGCCCGGAGCTGACGCAACCGCTTAAATTCGAATGCGGCGGCGGATGCGCAGCCTCTACCGCCTCGGACTACTTACGCTTTGCGGTGATGCTGATGAACGGCGGACGCTCCGGCGAGGCTCGCCTGCTCGGCCGCAAGACCGTCGATTACATGCTGTCCGACCAGCTCGGTCCCAACATCAAGAATCTCGTCGGCAACGCCGATCCGACCCGCGCCGATTACGGCTTCGGTCTCGGGCTCGCCGTACGCGCAACGCCCGGCGTGGTCAGGATGATGGGCTCGGTCGGACAATTCTCCTGGCCCGGCGCCAGCGGCACCGACTGGTGGGTCGATCCCAGGGAAGAACTCGCGGTGGTGTATCTCTCGGCGGCACCCGGCCCGATCCGCTGGCACTATCGCCAGAAGATCAATGCGCTGGTGTATCAGGCCATCATCGAATAGCGCTCGGTCTGGATGACCGCACCCGCATGGCGTGCATTATGGTTGCTGAATGGATGTTCAGAATTCTCTTCGGATTCGCCGGGAACGTTCGCGCGGCTGCGATGTTTAATCATCGCTCAACCGAGGAGAGGAACGCATGAAGAAGTTTGGATTAATCATCGCGGCGCTTGGCGCCATCGCCATTGCGGCACCGTCGATTGCCAGCGCCGAGACCATCGTGATCAAGCGCGGCGGCCATCATCACGGCTACGGCGCCCGTGCCGAGTTCCGCGAACATCGCAATCACGGCTGGCATGAAGGCCGGCGCCATCATGACAGAGTGGTGATCGTCAAGCATCGTCGCCACGACTATTGAGACGACGATCGAGGCACGACACGGAAATGGTCCCGCGCGGGGCCATTTTTCGTGCGTCAATCCCACGCCGGCGCGAAGCCGGGATTCACACAGCGCTTGTCTTTCGGCAGCGCCGCGATGGCCTGTCTGTCCTCATCGTCGAGACCGACGTGCTGCGCGTCGAGATTGGCCTTTTGGCTTTCGCTCCGCGACGCTTTCGGGATCGCAGCGACGCCATCCTGATCAAGCAGCCATTTCAGCGCTACCTGCGCCGCGCTGGCGCCATGCTTGCGGCCGATCGCCATCAGCGTCGCGTCCGAAGCGGCCCGGCCCTGCGCCAGGGGGCAATAGGCCACCAGCGGGATCGATTTGGCGCTGAGATATTTGCGCACCGGCGTTTGATCGAGCATCACGTGGTACTCGATCTGGTTGCAGGCGATCGGCGCCCTGATCTCCTCGACCACGGTCTTGAGCAGCGCGATGTTGAAATTGGCGACGCCGATGGCGCGGGTGCGGCCCTCCTCCTTCAGCTTCAGCAAGGTTTCGAACATCGCTGGCAGGTTCATATTCTTCGCCGGCCAGTGCACCAGATAGAGATCGACGTGATCGAGCTTCAGCTTTTTCAGGCTGGCGTCGAACGCTCTGCGGATCGCGTCCGGTGCCAGGTTCTCGTTCCAGACCTTGGTTGTGACATGCAGATCCTTGCGCGCGACGCGAGCCGCGGCGATGGCGGCACCGATCGCCTCTTCGTTGCCATACATTTCCGCGGTGTCGATATGCCGGTAGCCGAGACCGAGCGCGCTTTCGACCGCCGCGCGGCAGGCATCGCCCTGCAAGCGAAACGTGCCGAGCCCAAGCCGCGGCAGGCTGATCCCCTGGGTTTGCAGATGCTCCATGATAACTCCTGAAGGCTTGAAGCGGCCGGACGAGCCACCGGCGATGCCGCGTCAACGGGTGTTTCGTTGAAGGGATAGCTGAGACAGCGGGTCCGTGGTTTGATAGTCTGCCAGCAGCGCAGCGTCCAGATCAAGATCGAGTTGGAATGGTCAAGGCATTACGACGATGGCTCGAGGCCAACGAACTGCTCGCCATCGTCACCGGCGTGGCGGGCGCGCTCGTCGTGCTGTCGCTGCTATTGGTGCTGGGCGGCTATCTGATCGTGACGCGCTGAGCTGCCGCCAAGCTGCAAGCGGCTCAGATATGCTGAGCCAGCATGGTTCCCGGCCGCGCGTCCGGCCGCGGCTCGATATCGACCGACCACAGGTCCCGATTGTCGACATCCTTCAAGGTCACCGTCATGACCTCCGACCGGCCGTCGATATCGACACGGCCGAAGAACTGCAGGCCAAAACATGGTGCGAGATTCTCGCCTTGTTCCGCCATGCAGCCCTTTTGAAACATCGCCTTCGGACCGAACGTATTATCCAGTTCGCCGGGAGCCCATGTCCCGGCATGAAGCGGACCTGAGACGAATTCCCAGAACGGCTCGAAGTCCTGAAACACCGCGCGGTTCGGATCGTAATGGTGGGCGGCCGTATAATGCATATCCGCGGTCAGCCACACGGTGTTTCTGATGCCGGCGCGTTTCATGAACGACAACAGATCGGCAATCTCGTGTTCGCGCCGCTCCGGCGGCCCATCACCAAGCGCGATCGCGTCTTGGCTGATCACTCCGAGCGGCAGATCCGCGGCGATGACCTTCCAGGTCGCGCTCGAGGCCGCGAGCTCGCGCTTCAGCCAGGCCAGCTGGGCGGAGCCCAGGATGAAGCTGTCGGCGCGGTCGTCACGCTTGTTCCAGGTCGAATCGCGGTAGCTGCGCATGTCGATCAGAAAGACATCGAGCAGCGGCCCGTATCCTACCCTGCGATAGACCCGCCCCTCCTGCTCGGGAATGGCGCGGATCGGCATGAATTCAAAAAACGCCTGGCGTGCGCGCGCCACCAGTCTGGACGTGCCGTCTTCGGCGTAACCGGTCTCGTCGGCACTGCCGACCGGCGACCAGTCGTTGGTCACTTCATGGTCGTCCCATTGCGCCAGCATCGGCACCTGCGCATGAAAGGCGCGCAAATTATCATCGAGCAGGTTGTATTTATAATTTCCGCGAAACTGCGCCAGGCTGTGCGCGACCGCGGATTTCTCCTCGGTCACGATATTCCGCCAGATTTCCCCGTTCGGCAGTTTCAGCTCAGTGGGCACCGGACAGTCGGCGTAGATGTGATCGCCGCAATGGATGAAAAAGTCGGGGCGGTTTTCGAGCATGGTCTTGTAGGTTCGCATGCCACCACGGGTGGGATCGATGCCCCAGCCCTGGCCCGCGGTATCGCCCGACCAGATAAATGAGATCGAGGCTTGCGATATCGAGGCTTGCGACCTCGAACCTTGCGACCTTGAACCTTGCGCTGCGGGCGCGGTCCGGAAATGCCCGACCTGGGTTTCTCCCGATATGCCGGTTTCGCCGATATCTTCAAACCGAACGCGATAGAAAATGTCCTGTCCGGCCGGAAGACCCTGGAGCAGCACTTTCGAAGTAAAGTCATGCTCCGGCAGCGCCTCCGACGATGCGACGCCAATAATTGTCTTGAAGCTTTCGAGCGTGGAGCATTCCACCAGCATGCGCGCCGGCCGATCGGCTCTCGCCCATACGACAGCGGAGTCGGTCGATACATCGCCCGAGGCAAGCCCGTGAGCTATGCCCGGACGATCCGCAGCCCGGCTGAGATAGGGTCGGGCGAAACCGCCCAATGTTGCAAGCGCGACCGTGGATGCCGACCGGACCAACCATTGACGCCTGGTCAGACTTTGCTTCGCACGTATCGCAACCGCCATGGCCAGCCCCCTCGTCGAATCACGAGGAAGGTTGCCCGCTCAACTTGACTCTGGATCGAAGGTTTTGCGACAGGCGGATGACTTGAAGGGAATTGCGAGGCGCGCCGATGGCGAGCCTCGCTACGGGCAGTTCAATTCTTCTGCTTCTGCCAGTCGCAGATGCCACCCGACTTGCACGGCCAGACCTGAATCCGGGTATCGCGCGCCTCCGCATCGAGCGGATTGCCGTGGCGTCGCGCGAGCTTGGTTCGAGCCGCGCCGCGCGGTTTCTCCGCGCGCGCATGCGCTAGCGCCGTTCTGGGAACAACGATGTTCCCGGGAACAACTCTGTTCCTCGAAACAACGCTTCTGGCATGGGCCTTCGGTTCCACGCGCGCCTGCGTGCCCTCGCTTCCCGGATCGGTTCGCGCCTCGACCGCAACCGGCGCGAATTCCGACGTAGGCCCAAGCCGCTTCGGCGAAAGCACCGCCTTCGCAAGGTCGAGGCCGAGGAACTCGTCGGGACGGTACTCATCCGCCATCGACAGGCCGCTCCACGCCAGCAGCATCGTGCAGAGCATGGCGATGAAAACATTTTTCAGGATCATGGGAGGCCGTCTGGAACGCTCGGGAAAGAGAGCAAAGCTGATCTAGGAAGCCGGCAACTCAATTCAAAGGGAAGTTGCCGCAAGATCAGTGCACGTCACCTGTGCACATCGATCTCACCGGACCAACTGCGCGCCGCCGCGATTGTTCCGACGGAGAGATCTGTGGACAAAGATCCACCCTTTAGAATAGATATCCTATATATCACTTATTGACACTTTAACATCATTAATTATCATGCACGAATGATGTCCGATATTGGTTCAGGGGCGGACCTATGATCACAGCGGCTCAACTGCGTGCTGCGAGGGTGCTTCTCGGCCTCGATCAGCGCCGGCTCGCCGAACTGTCGGGGCTTTCGGTGCCGACCATTCAGCGCATGGAGGCCAGCGAAACGATGGTCCGCGGCAATGTCGATTCGCTGGTCAAGTTGATCGCCGCGTTCAACGAGGCCGGGATCGAGATGATCAACGAAGGAGCCGCCAGTCATTCGCAGGGACGCGGAGTACGACTGAAGATCGATTCGGGTCCGGCGAAGACCGTTCGGGGCACGCGACCGGCAAACAAGACATCGAGCGGAACCAGGACGCGGGCATGATTTCTGCTTTCATGATCTCTCCTGTTGTCCTGCAAATGTCGTGCGTCGCAGGATTGCTGGCGATCGCCGCGCTTGCGATAGTCCTGAGTCGCTCAACGAGCTCCACGGCAGTGGTCTACGGCGCCACATTGGTCATTTGCGCGGTTGCATTGCTCGGATCCGGCCGCTGGCTGCTGGGCGACGCGGTGAATAGCTCGGACATGACCTTGCCGATCGGGTTGCCATGGCTTGGCGCCCACTTTCGCCTCGATGCACTGGCCTCGTTTTTCCTTGTTGTCGTCAATCTGGGAGGTGCCGCAGCCAGCCTCTATGGTCTCGGCTACGGCCACCACGACCCGGCGCCGCATCGCGTGCTTCCCTTCTTCCCTGCTTTTTTGGCCGGCATGAACATCGTGGTGCTGGCCGACGATGCGTTTTCCTATTTGCTGTGCTGGGAATTCATGTCGCTCGCTTCCTGGGCGCTGGTCATGGCGCACCATCGCGAACCGGGCAACGCGAAGGCGGGCTACGTCTACCTCGTGATGGCAAGCTTCGGCACGCTGGCGCTGCTGCTGGCCTTCGGCCTGCTGGCGGGACCGGCGGGAGATTACGGATTTGCGGCGATTCGCGCGGCTCAGCATACGCCGTACGTGGCGATGCTGGTGTTGATCCTGATGTTGCTTGGAGCCGGCTCGAAGGCCGGCCTGGTGCCGCTGCATGTTTGGCTGCCGCTCGCACATCCAGCCGCTCCCAGCCACGTTTCGGCGCTGATGAGCGGCGTCATGACCAAGGTCGCGATCTACGGATTCATTCGCGTCGTATTCGATCTCCTGGGGCAACCGACCTGGTCGGCGAGCGTGATCGTTCTTTTTCTTGGTGGCATCACCGCGGTCATGGGGATCCTCTACGCCATGATGGAGAAGGATCTGAAGCGCCTGCTCGCCTACAGTACGATCGAAAACATCGGCATCATCTTCGTCAGCCTCGGCCTTGCACTGGCGTTCCAGGCCAATGACCTGAAGCTTCCGGCCGCACTTGCTTTCACCGCTGCACTGTTTCACGTGCTCAACCACTCCTTCTTCAAGAGTCTGCTGTTCTTTGGGGCCGGCGCCGTGCTGACCTCGACGGGCGAGCGGGACATGGACAAATTGGGTGGCCTGATCCATCGGATGCCGCTCACCAGCTTCGTCTTTCTAATTGGCTGCGTCGCAATCTCGGCGCTGCCGCCATTCAACGGCTTCGTTTCGGAATGGCTGATCTTCCAGGCCGTGCTGCAAAGTCCTCAACTGCCGCAATGGGCCCTGAAGATCATGGTGCCTGCGGTCGGCGCGCTGCTCGCCCTGGCCGCAGCCCTGGCAGCGGCGTGTTTCGTCAAGGCCTTCGGCATCACCTTTCTCGGACGGCCGCGCAGCGCGGCCGCGGAAACAGCCTGCGAAGTCGACCGATATTCGCTTTCGGCCATGTTCATCCTCGCCGCACTTTGCCTGCTGGCCGGAATTTTGCCGGGATTGGTGATCGATGCGCTTTCGCCTGTTGGGATCGAGATCCTCGGTGGCCGTATGCCGATACAGGCCAATGAGCCGTGGCTTTCGATCGTGCCGATTGCGGAGAGCCACAGTTCATACAACGGATTGCTTGTGCTGGTGTTCATTACGATATCCGCGTCGCTCGCCGTCTATTTTATTCATCGCTTCGCCTCTCGCGCGTTACGACGTGCGCCGGCCTGGGGCTGCGGCTTTTCCGATCCGACCCCTGCGGCGCAGTATTCGGGGGCAAGCTTCGCTCAACCCATCCGCCGCGTTTTCGGCACGCTGGTGTTCGCCTCACGCGATCATGTCGAGATGCCGGCTCCGGGAAATATCAGCCCGGCGCGGCTGACAATCGAACTGCACGATCTGATCTGGGAGGGAATCTATCAACCGCTGGCGGGAGCGGTCGGTTTAGCTGCCGATCGACTCAATCGTCTGCAGTTCCTGACCATCCGGCGCTATCTCAGTCTCGTTTTCGCAACCCTCGTTACGCTGCTGCTGGTGCTCGCGATATGGTCGTGATGTCAGACATTCTTGTGCAGGGCGTGCAGATGCTGCTGGTGCTCCTGCTCGCGCCGCTGCTGACCGGCTTCGTGCGCAAGATCAAGGCCCGGCTGGTGCGTCGCAAGGGCGCTTCGGTTTTTCAGCCGTATCGCGATCTGTTGCGGTTGCTCCGCAAGGAAGTGGTGCTGGCCGACAACGCGTCATGGCTGTTCCGGGTAACGCCCTATGTGACCTTTGCGGCGATCTGGGTTGCCGCCGCCCTGGTGCCAACCTTCGCCACCGGCCTCTTGTTCAACTGGACGGCGGACCTGATCGCGATCGTGGCCCTGCTGGGAAGCGCACGCTTCTTTCTGGCGCTTGCGGGCATGGACGCCGGCACCAGTTTCGGCGGCATCGGCTCCAGCCGCGAAGTCATGATTGCGGCGCTTGCCGAGCCCGCGATGCTGCTGTTTGTGTTTTGCATGGCGCTCGTTGCCGGATCGACCCAACTTTCGACGGTCGCAAATTTCATGGCCTCTCCAGGGGTGGGGTTACGGGTATCGCTGGGAATGGCAATGATCGCGCTGATCATGGTGGCGCTCGCCGAGAACGGGCGCATCCCGGTCGACAATCCGGCGACGCACCTGGAGCTCACGATGGTGCATGAGGCGATGGTTCTTGAATATTCGGGCCGCCATCTGGCGATGATCGAGTTTGGCGCCTTTCTCAAGCTGTTGCTCTACATTTCCCTGATCGCATGCGTGTTCCTCCCATGGAAGATCGCGCTCTTCGGCACCGGACCATTGTCGTACGTGGTGGGCGCCGGCGCCTATATCGTCAAACTCGCTGTTGCGGGTTTTCTGCTCGCATTGTTCGAGACCGCAACGGCGAAGATGAGAGTTTTCCGCGTTCCGCAGTTTCTCGGGGCGGCACTCATGCTCGGCTTGCTCGGCACACTCCTCCTGTTCGTGTCGAGGAGTTTCTGATGCAAATGCACAGCCTCTCGTTCGACATCTCGCATGCACTCGCCGGGGGACTCGTCCTGATCAGCTTCATGATGCTGTACCAGGATCGGCTTTATTCGCTGCTCAACGTCTTTGCACTCCACGCTTTGGTGCTCGCCCTTTCCGTCGCCTGGCAAGCCTTTATCCAGGACGCGCCTCATCTTTACGTCACCGCGGTCATCGCTCTGGTGTTCAAGGCGATCGTGATTCCGGTGGCACTGCACCGCATCGTCAAGCAGCTTGGCATTCACCGGGACATCGAGTCGGCCGTGGGTATCGGCCCCACCATGCTGGCCGGGATGGGGCTGGTCGCTCTCTCCATGGTGCTGATGCTCCGGGTCACTGCCGAGGCCGACCCCTTGGCGCGCGAGGATCTCGCGTTCGCATTGTCGGTCGTGCTGCTCGGGCTTCTGGTCATGGTGACCCGCCGCAACGCCGTCAGTCAGGTGGTGGGATTCATGTCGCTTGAAAACGGACTGGTGCTGGCGGCCACCGGCGCCAAGGGCATGCCGCTGGTCGTCGAGATCAGCGTGGCCTTCTCGATCCTGATCGCCTTCATCGTGATCGGCATCTTCCTGTTCCGAATCCGCGAACGCTTCGACTCCGTGGACGTGTCCGCACTCGACCACTACCGGGGCGAACGGGAATGAGTACGGCTTCGTTCGATGCAGTAGCGGCTGTTCTGCTGATCCCAATCGGCTCTGCCGCCTTGCTGGCCATCCTGCCCGGCTATCGCCTGACGGCGCGTTTGAACGTCGTCGCCAGCCTGGCGACATTTCTTGCAGCCCTCTCGCTGCTCCTGATCGAGCGTCCGCAGCCCACGCCCTACGTGCTGGTCGACGATCTGAACATCGTCTTCATCGTGCTCAATACCTTCGTGGGTTTCACCACCAGCATCTTCAGCGCCAGCTACATCGCGCACGAACTCGAGACCGGCCGGCTGACGCCGGTCTACCTGCGTTTCTACCACGCCATGTATCAGACCATGATGTTCGGCATGAATCTGGCTTTCGTGTCGAACAATATCGGCCTGATGTGGGTCGCGGTGGAAATCGCCACCCTGACCACGGTTCTGATGGTCGGCATCTATCGCACCCACGCCGCGCTGGAAGCGGCGTGGAAGTATTTCATCCTCGGCAGCGTCGGAATAGCGTTCGCGCTGTTCGGCACCATCCTGGTCTACATGGCGGCGCGCCCGGTGGTGGGCGAGGGCCAGGACGCGATGGTCTGGACGCTGCTGATCCAGCATGCGGACAATTTCGACCCTGCCCTGCTCAATGTCGCCTTCGTGTTCCTGTTTCTCGGCTACGGGACCAAGGTCGGCCTCGCGCCGCTCCATGCCTGGCTGCCCGACGCGCATGCCGAAGGTCCGACGCCGATATCGGCCGTATTGTCGGGGCTGCTGCTGAACGTCGCGCTCTATGCGTTGCTGCGCTTCAAGATATTGCTTGCCGCCAATCCGGCGGCGATCGCCCCCGGCCCGCTGATGGTGACGATGGGCCTGGTTTCGCTGGTGTTCGCAGCGTTCATGCTCTACCGCCGGCGCGACATCAAACGCCTGTTCGCCTATTCCTCGATCGAACATATGGGCATTATCGTTTTTGCGTTCGGAATGGGCGGCCCGCTCGCCAATTTTGCCGGGCTTCTGCACATGGTGATGCACAGCCTGACCAAGTCGGCGATCTTCTATGCCGTCGGCCATATTTCGCAGATCAAGGGCACCCAGAGGATCGCCAGAATCCGCGGCTTGACGGACACCCATCCGGCGCTCGGATGGGGTCTCGTGATGGGCGTGGTCGCGATCGCCGGATTGCCGCCGCTTGGCATTTTCATGAGCGAATTTCTGATCGTAAGTTCCACCTTTGCCCGGCAGCCCTTGCTCGCGATCGTGCTTGTGCTGGGGCTCTTGCTGGCTTTTGGCGCGTTGACGTTACGCCTGACCAGCGTCGCATTCGGCGAACCTCGCGGCAGCACCGCCTCGGCGGAGGCTTCGTATGTGCCGATGTTTGCGCATCTCTCACTGGTCCTGGTCGCGGGAATCTATCTTCCCGCGCCGCTCGTGATCTGGTTCCAGCATGTGGCTCAACTGCTTGGATAGTCTTGGAATTAAGAGGATTGGGATTAACGGGATTAGGATTTAACGGGAAATGCCGTCGCTGATCGATCTCATGCTGGAGGGCCGTAAGGTCCCGCAACACAGCCCATGGCCGCGAGCCATGGTGGATGCGGACCTTTGGAAATTTGCAGCGGGCGAACTGGCACGGGGACGCTGGAGCTTGCTCGACCAGTGGGCAGAACCCGCAAGCGTGCATATGGCGATCATGGATGGACTGACGGCGGAAATCGCGACCGTCAGCCTGGATTGTCCCGACCACAACTATCCTTCGGTCGGCCTGCATCACCCGCCGGCGCTTCGGCTGGAGCGCGCCATCAACGATCTGTTCGGGTTAACCGCGGAGGGCTTGCCCGATGCCCGTCCCTGGCTTGATCACGACTGTTGGGGCGTGGGCTTCCCGCTGGGAAATCGCGTCTACGGGTTGTCGAAGACATCGCCCTATCGCTTCCTGCCGGCGGAGGGCGACGGCCTGCATCAGATCGCGGTCGGCCCCGTGCACGCCGGAATTATCGAGCCTGGACATTTCCGGTTTACCGCAAGCGGGGAGACCGTGGTCCGGTTGGAACAGCGGCTGGGATACACCCACAAGGGTATCGAGGGGCTCATGATGGGCGCCGATCTCGAGCGGGCCGCCGCACTCGCCGGTCGCGTATCGGGCGACAGCACGGCCGCCTATGCTTATGCATTTTCGAAGGCCGTCGAGGCGGCCTTGCAACTTGCCGTGCCTGATCGCGCGGTTTGGCTGCGGGCTCTCGTTGCGGAACTCGAGCGGCTTGCCAATCATCTCGGCGACATCGGCGCCATCTGCAACGATGCCTCCTTCACCCTCATGCACGCGCATTGCAGCGTATTGCGGGAAAGCGTCCTGCGCGCATCCCATCGCGCCTTCGGTCATCGGTTGTTGCGCGATGTCATCGTGCCCGGTGGCGTGAGCCACGACCTTGACGATGAAGGGACCAAAATCATCCGGGCGATGCTGGGCAATATCCGCCTGCGCTTTCCTGCCCTGATCGAACTCTACGACAACACCGCATCGCTGCAGGATCGCACCGTCGATACCGGCGTGCTCACACCCGCATTGGCCAAACAATATGCCGCGGGAGGCTATATCGGCCGCGCCTCCGGCCGATCCTTCGACGCGCGCCGGACCCTCGCCTATCCGCCGTATGACAGCCTGCGCTTTGAGGTGCCGGTCCTGAATGAGGGGGACGTTAACGCGCGGGTCTGGATTCGCGTGCGCGAGGTTGAGCAGAGTCTTTCCCTGATCGATCAGATCCTGGACCGGCTTCTGCAAGGCCCATTGCGGGCGAAGGTAGAGCGGCTTCGGGAACCCCGTGAGGGCATGGCCATCGTCGAGGGATTTCGCGGCGACGTTCTGGTTTGGCTTCGCGTGCAGGATGGCCGGATCGAGCGATGCCGCCTGCGCGACCCGTCGTGGTTCCAATGGCCGCTGCTTGAGGCCGTTATCGAAAACAATATCGTTGCGGATTTTCCGCTCTGCAACAAGTCATTCAACTGCTCCTACTCAGGCCAGGACCTTTAGGAACAGATCTGTAAGAACAGATCTCTGAGAACAGCTTTTAAGAACAGGTCTTTAAGCACAGACCTTTAAGGACGGCACGAGATGCGCAAGCTGCTTTTTCAAAGCCTGTTTCGCCCGCCATTCACCGAGCAGGCGCCGGCGCCGGACGATGCCGCGGTGAACGAACTCGCGAGCGCCGTCGGCAATGCGGCGCGGCGGCGGCTCGGCCGAAGTCTCTCGATACGCGAGGTCGACGCTGGATCCTGCAATGGATGCGAGCTCGAGATTCATGCGCTCAACAACGCTTACTACGACGTCGAACGCTTCGGCATCCGGTTCGTGGCCTCGCCGCGCCATGCCGATGTCTTGATGGTGACCGGCCCCGTGACCAAAAACATGCGCGAAGCGCTGGAGCGCACCTATCATGCGGTCCCCAATCCCAAATGGGTGGTCGCGATCGGAGATTGCGCCCGGGATGGAGGATGTTTCGCCGGCAGCTACGCCGTCGTTGGCGGTGTTTCCGCAGTCGTCCCCGTCGACCTCCACATTCCCGGCTGTCCGCCTACTCCGACCGCGATGCTGCAAGGTCTGCTGGCGCTGCTCGAACGGGTCGACGCAGGCGCCGTAGCGCCTTGAAAATCGTTTCGATTTTGATGTCTGCGCTGGCCTTGCGCTAATGCCGTGAGCTTGGCGCGACAATCTGAATTCACCGAGCCCGTTCGAGCGCTCGCGAGGACGACTGCTTTGGTTGCCGGGTCGTCTTCATCTTTGGCTTGGCGACGTGCTCGCGCAGCCGGACGCCGCGGCCTCCAGTCGCACTCTGCACTCCCGGATTGATCAGCTCGATGCCCGCCTTCTCAAGCGCGGATACCAGCTTCATGAGCGAATCGACGTTGCCGCGGACCACGCCGTCACTGGCTTCCATACGCTGGATCGTCGGAACTGACAGGTCTGCCAATTCGGCGGTTTGCCGCTGATCGATATTCAGGAGCGCACGGGCGGCCCTGAGTTGATTGGCGGTAATCATGACCGTTACGTCTCCAATCCAGATGAAATATAATTATAACACATGAACTCCAGCCTCAAGCATCAATTTACACGCACAATCTATCAAGCCGGGGCTCCGTGGCCGCCGCGCCGCAAATCGTTGCGATCGCCATCGCTTAAGTTGGATTTAGTCCCGCGACGATTGGCAAACGCGCGGCGCGGAGCGCAGGAAATAATCCGCCGATCAATCCGACGATCAGCGCGAGCACGACGCCCTCTCCGATCAGCCATGGGCTCAGCTTGAAATCGAACACCACCTGCGTGAAGTTGCCGCCAAGCGTCGAGGCCGTGA
>DATHHQ010000043.1:0-10670 GCA_035490095.1 Bradyrhizobium sp. | reverse complement strand
GCCTTCGATCTTCCCTGGCCTTGGGGTGGCGAACGGTTCGAACTCAGCGACGTGCGGCCGTTGAATTATATCATCGGTCCGTTGGGCAGCGGCAAAACACGATTGGCCAAGCGTCTGGCTGAAACCCTGCCTGACGCCGTCTTCCTGGGTCTCGATCGGTTGGAGCACGGCAGCGCGGCGGCCCGGGCGCGACTGGAGGCCGACCCGGCACTCCAGTCCAGGGTCGATCAAACCTTGACCTGGCTCGTTGAAGACGGTGCCGCGGCCTCGGAGGCCCTGGTTGCGCTGCTCGTCGGACTGGAACCCGAAGGCGCGGCCGTCGTGGTTGTCGACATGGTGGAACACGGGCTGGACCAGGCCGCCCAGGAGGCCGTGATCGCCCACCTGCGCCGCCGCGGGCCCGGCGCGCGGCCGCTTTTCCTGCTGACGCGCTCTTGCGCGATCCTGGATCTGGCCGCCGTGGGTGCCGAAGAGACGATCATTTTCTGTCCCGCCAATCACAGCCCCCCGATCAGCGTCGCCCCATATCCCGGTGCCCCAGGCTACGAGGCGGTCGCCACTTGTCTGGCCTCGCCCGAAGTGCGGGCGCGGACGGAAGGCGTCATCGCGTGGAGACCCCAAGTGGCGTGAGGCCGCTGCTCGCGCACAACTAACATTTTCGAATGACCGCTCGTGGGCACTTTTCGGACCTTGCACGATGTCCGGCTTGAGTCCGGAATGCGCACCAAAGCCGACGTTCGCGAACCCCCGCGACGGTCAGAAACACCGGGTTGGTAGAGGTAAAACGATCCCGAATAAATTCGTGCTTCCATCGCCTATGCAACGGCACCGCGGTGGATATATGGAAGCCCACCATCAAGTGACAGGCGGCCCATGCAGTTGGAATCAACGCTTACTTGCCCGAACTGCGGTCATCAGTCCGTTGAGACCATGTCGACTAACGCCTGCCAATTCTTTTACGACTGCAAAGGCTGCGGAGAGAGACTTAAGCCCCACGCAGGCGATTGCTGCGTGTTTTGCTCTTACGGCTCGGTTCCTTGTCCGCCGATACAACAGAGTAAGGGATGCTGCTAGGTTCGGCTTCAATGCCTGGAAGGCCTTCAAAAAGGAATCTTGAGAGCTTATGCCGAACGTTGGAAAATGCAGAATTGAAACCGCTGAATGGCGCCCCACGGTGTCGCGTGTTCATGCCGACGGGCATCGATCAACCGAAGCCCGTTTCCCAGTTCCGCCGCAAGGCTCGCCGCGTCGTATCGGTTGACGGGTAATCCGCTGCATCGTTCCGGACCGTCGATGGCGAAGGTACCGATGACAACGTGTCCGCCGGGTTTGATCGCTTGCTTCAGGCACGCGACGTAGGCCGCACGGTCGCTGCCATCAGTGAGGAAGTGGAAAGCCGCCCGATCGTGCCAGATGTCATAGGTTTGCGTTGGCTTCCATTGGGTCACATCGGCAGCCACCCATTGCACATTGGGTTCATCGCCGAGACGGGTTTTCGCAGTGGCCAGCGCCGCCTCCGAAACGTCCAGCACCGTCACCTGACGGAGTCCGCGCGCGACCAGGCTATCGACAAGACGCGATGCACCGCCTCCGATGTCCACGATGGTCGTCTCAGGCGTTGGCTGCGCCAGATCGATCAGTTCAAGCGATGGCGCCGGATTTTCCTGAAACCAGCTGACTTCATTTTCGCTTTTGGTGGTGTAGACGTTTTCCCAATGGGCTCTACGGCTGACATCCTTCATGAACAGCCCTTTCGCTCGCGTTGATGCAAAGCAAGGCAAACATGGTCACGCCTCCCATACTTGACAATAAGCATATCTCATCGTTCGGCGCCCCTGGCGCCGCTCGCGCATGGCCCGGGAAGACCTCGACCGCAACGCGCCTTCATGCCGGCGCGTCGGTCGGCTTGTCGCGTCGACGCTTGTGCGTCCTGGACTCGATTGCTCCGCCTGTTCGCAGTGCGAGCAGTGCGTTGCGGACGATTTCAAGTGCGGGCTCGTTCGGCTTGTTGCGATGCTCGATCAGGGCGAGCATGCGCGAAAGTGGTGGCCGCAACGGCCGCACGATGAAGTCGGACAAGCGCATGGCGATCGAAGCCTCCGGCACGATGGCCATGCCGAGATTCGATGCCACGGCACTCTTCAACGCCTCGACCGTCCCGAGGGCCGTCGGCGCTCGCGGCGGCGACGCCTGCCCGGATAGCCACCCCAGGACGAGCGAGTGAGCAGCACTACTCGCTTGCTCCACCAGCAGATTCTGCCGCGCAACATAGCCGGGTGTGATCTCGTCGGGAACGTCTGGCGTGCCGACAGGAAATATGGCCAGCAGCACCTCCGGGCATAGCGGCGTGATCTTGAGTTGCTTCTTCTTCTGGACCGGCAGATTGACCAGCCCGAGGTCGATCCTGTTCTGGATGATGTTTTCGACGCTGTTCGGCGTCGGCGCGTTGGTGACGACCAGGTCGATGCCGGGATGATCGAGACGCACTCTGCGCAGGATTGGCGGCAAGCGATATATCATTGTCGTCAGCGTCGTGCCGACATGCACGCGGCCGGTCCAACCCTCGCGAAAACGACGCATCACCGCATCGACGTGATTGCACTCGCGCAAAATGCGCTGAGCCGCCTCGACCAGTTCGCGGCCCGGCACGGTAGCGTGCGCCTGCTTGCCCAGGCGCTCGATCAGCCGCACGCCGAAACGCCGCTCAAGTTCGCGGATTTGCAGGCTGATCGCCGGTTGCGTCAGGTTGAGCCGGCGCGCCGCCGCAGAGAAGCTCCCTTGCTCGACCACCTCGAGGAGGGTCCGCAGTTGGTCGAAATTGAGGCCGCGCACCCAAAGTTCTCCTTATCAAAAGGATTGAAACAACAAATTTGCCTTACCTCCGGTCACGTTGCAAGTTCATCAGGCTGACGCCTGAAGCGGTGCGGCCGAGGCCGCCGCCGCGGCCTGCGGCCGTATCAGCCGAAACAGCGGTGATAGTGCCCCAGAAGCAGGGGACAAACTGCCCGCCATTCCCAAGAATCCACTGGTTGGATAGGTCACATGAGCGAAGACCATGAGCTGAGCTGCGTTGTCGGCCGCATCTACGATGCGGCGCTGGATCCCGCGCTTTGGACCGACGCACTCGCAAAGATCACCGCGTTCGTCGGCGGTCGGGCGGGCGCCCTTGGCTCGAAAGACCTGGTGAATAAATTCGTCAACATCGACTGTCACGTCGGCCTCGACCTGATGTACATGCAGATGCATTCGGAAATGTACAAGGAGTTCGATGCCCTCGCGACCACGCCGCTGTTCGACGCCGGGCTGGTCGTGAGCCTTCCGGAACGCATGCCCTATGACGATCATCGCAAGGGGCTCCTCTACCAGGACCGGACGCGGCCGGAGGACCGGGGCGATATTGCCGGCGCCGTGCTTGAAAGACCGAGGAAGAGTCGCGACTTTCTCAGCGTCGTCCGAAGCGAGGCGGACGACATGGTCGACGATGAAATGCGCCGGCGCATGACACTTGTCGCACCTCACGTGCGTCGGGCGGTCCGCATCGGCAAGGCAGTCGACCGGAAAGCCAACGAAGCGGCGACCTTCGCCGACGTCCTCGATAGCCTGAGCGCCGGGTTGTTCCTGATCGATGCCAAGGGCCTTCTCGTCCATGCCAACGCCGCCGGCCGAGGCATTCTCGGTGCTGACGATTTTCTGCGCTCGATCGGCGGCCGGCTGGTTGCCCGCGATACGAAGATCAATCGCACCTTGCAGGATATCTTCGCCAACAGCGGCGACCTCGAGATCGGCACCAAAGCCATCGCCTTTCTGCTGACTGCGCAGGGGCGGGAATGCTACGTCGCCCACGTGCTGCCTCTGGCCGCGGCAGCACGCCGCCGCGCTGGCGCACCTGGGAAGGTCGCCGCCGCCGTGTTCGTTCGCAGAGCGACGTTGGAAATCCCGTCGTCCCCTGATGTCATCCGGCGGGCCTATCAATTGACGCCGACCGAGTTGCGCGTACTGCTTGCGATC
This sequence comes from Bradyrhizobium sp., assembly GCA_035490095.1. GTDB lineage: Bacteria > Pseudomonadota > Alphaproteobacteria > Rhizobiales > Xanthobacteraceae > Bradyrhizobium. The sequence continues at coordinate 6,662 of DATHHQ010000043.1, read as the reverse complement.
GTCAACATCGGCGGCATTCCCGAGGTCGCAACCGCCCTTGGCGTCGCCGGCACCACGATCAAGACGCATGTCGGCCGCCTGTTCGAAAAAACCGGCGCCGGCCGCCAGGCCGATCTCGTCAAGGTGGTCGCCGGATTTTCCAGCCCGCTGGTGGCCTGACACAGCCTGTGCACCAACCTCGTTGACAAACATCCATATATCCATAAGTCTGGATATATGGATCCTGAAAACGTCATTCTCGCGCTCGCGGCGCTGGCCCAGCCGACCCGGCTGGATGTGTTCCGGTTGCTGGTGAAGCACGAGCCTGAAGGGCTCGCGGCCGGCGACATCGCCAAGGCGCTGGCGGTGCCGCAAAACACCATGTCATCGCATCTTTCGATCCTGTCCCGCGCGGGACTGGTATCGGCGCAGCGATTCAGCCGCTCGATTGTCTATCGTGCCGATCTGACGCGCCTTCAGGCCGTGGTGCTGTTCATGCTCAGGGATTGCTGCGACGGCCGGCCGGAAATCTGCGCGCCGCTGATCGAAAGCCTCACGCCCTGTTGTCCGCCCAAGAAAAAGCGCGCTGATGCAAAACTTTGATTTGCCGCGCCGGTTGACGGCGGAAGCGCTCGGAACGGCATTGCTGGTCGCGACCGTAGTGGGGTCCGGCATCATGGCCGAGAGCCTCACCAGGGATGTGGCGCTCGCTCTGCTCGGCAACACGCTTCCCACCGGCGCGATTCTGGTGGTTCTGATCACGATTCTCGGCCCCATATCGGGAGCGCACTTCAATCCCGCCGTTACTCTGATATTCGCGCTCAAGCGCGAGCTGACGCCGCGCGATGCGCTGCTTTACGTCGTGGTGCAGATCGCTGGCGGCATTGTTGGAACCATGATGGCGCATGCGATGTTCGCGCTGCCGCTGCTCGATGCTTCGCTGAAAATCAGAACCGGCGGCGCGCAATGGCTGGCGGAGAGCGTTGCGGCATTCGGTTTGGTCGCAACCATTCTCGCGGGCATCCGCTTTGAGCGCGCTTCCGTGCCCTGGCTGGTCGGCCTTTACATCACGGCGGCCTATTGGTTTACATCGTCGACGTCGTTTGCGAATCCTGCCGTTGCGATCGCGCGATCGATGACCAACACCTTTTCCGGGATTCGTCCCACGGACCTTCCGGGCTTCATCGCGGCCGAACTCTGCGGCGCGGTCGCAGCGTTAATGCTGGTGAGCTGGTTGCTGCGCGCCGGAGGCGGGGGCGTTCCAATGGCGAAGGAGGCCCAATTATGAGTGTGACGATCTATCATAATCCTGCCTGCGGCACCTCGCGCAACACGCTGGCGATGATCCGGCAAAGCGGCGAACAACCCGAGGTGATCGAATATCTGAAGAATCCGCCCGATCGCGCCCGGCTGATCGAACTGATCAGGGCGATGGGAATTTCCGTCCGCGCGCTGCTGCGTGAAAAGGGCACGCCCTATGCGGAACTGGGGCTCGCCGATCCCAAATGGAGCGACGACCAATTGCTCGATTTCATGCTGGCGCATCCGATCCTGATCAACCGGCCGATCGTGGTGACGCCGAAGGGTGTGCGGCTTTGCCGGCCGTCGGAAGCAGTGCTCGATCTGCTCGACCATCCCGTCGGCTCGTTCGTCAAAGAGGATGGCGAAGCCGTCACGCGGGCGAAATCATAGACAGCCTCATGGTGAGGAGCCGCGAAGCGGCGTCTCGAACCATGAATGAATGCCTCTTTCTCATCCTTCGAGACGCGCGCAAGAGCGCGCTCCTCAGGATGAGGCCAGATAGCCGCACGTGACCAACCCTCCACCGCATCATCCCGCACGTCTTTCGTCACACACGATTAAGCGGCATAATATCGTATGGAACTCACGCCCCGCCTGCGCCTGATGAACTGGCTGGTCAGCCAGGGTCTCACGGGCCTGCCCGAGAACGATCTGATCCGCGGCTTCTGCGAGCGTTGCTGCGCCGAGGGCCTCCACGTGTCGCGCGGGATGGTCTTCATCGATACGCTGCACCCGATTTTCGAGGGCCGCGGCTTTCGCTGGAACGACGCAGAGACCAACGAGAGCTCCGCGTTCGAATATGGTTCGACCAATGAGGGCGAAGCTGCGGACGCCTGGCGGAGTTCGATCTTCTATCACATGCTCGAAAACGGCCATGAGGAACTGCCGATCGACCTTGCCAGCGGCGCGTCCAACAATTTTAAATTCACCGGCGATCTCGCCGAAAAAGGTCACAAGCATCTCGTAGCCTATGTGCACCAGTTCGGCGAGGCCGGCACCATGGGGCAGATGGACTGCTTCTATTCCTACTGGACAACCCGGCGCGACGAGGGCTTTGGCGCGGAGGGCCTGGCGGCGTTGCGCGACCTGGTGCCCGTGCTGGGACTTGCGATCAAGACCGCGGCGCAGGCCGATATCGCCAAGACGCTAGGCCGGGTCTATCTCGGGCGCGATGCTTCCGAGCAGGTTCTACGTGGGCGCATTTCGCGCGGTGTGACCGAGCGGATCAAGGCCGTGCTGTGGTTTTCCGACCTGCGCGGCTCGACCGCGATCAGCGAAAGCATTGGACCGGACGAGATCATCCCGTTTCTCAACGACTACGCGCAAGCTTCCATCGACGCGATTCACGACGCCGGCGGCGAAGTGTTGAAACTGATCGGCGACGGCGTGCTGGCCATCTTCACGCACGCCAACATGGCGGTGGCCAAGCACGCAGCACTTCGCGCCGAACATCGCTTCCGGCACAACATCAATTCGTTGAACGCCCGCCGCTCCGCCGATGGACGTCCGACCACATCAGCCTATGTCGGCTTGCATATCGGCGAGGTGTTTTATGGCAATATCGGCAGCGAGGATCGGTTGGACTTCACCGTGGTGGGGCCGGCAGTCAACGAGGTCAGCCGCATCGCGTCGATGTGCAGCTCGGTGGATCGCGAACTCCTGACGTCGTCGGCCTTTCGGGCCGGGCTCGACGCCGCCGGCCGCGGTTATCTGGTCTCCACCGGCCGGTTTGCGCTGCGTGGCATCGGCCGCGCGCAGGAGCTTTACACGCTGGATCCCGACATCGCGTCAGATGAAGTCGTGGCGGGGAAGTACGAGCGCTATCTGGCGGTTTAGCCAGTCTTCGCCCGCATCGTGTAGAGCCCGAGCGCCAGCAATGATGCCACCGTCAGCACGATGCCGAGCGCGAACATCGCGCCATGCGAGACCGTCGCGGTGAGCCAGACCGCGACCGCCGCGCTCATCATTTGCCAGAAGCCGACCAGCGCCGACGCCGCGCCGGCCTTCTCGCCGAACGGGGACAGCGCCTGCGCAGTGCCGAGGGGATTGACGATGCCCATGCCGAGCAGGAACACGCACATCGCGGCAAGGAACGGCAGGAAAGTAGGATTGAAGAGCGAAACCAGCAGCATCGCGATGCTGCCGGTTGCCGCCGCGAGCAGGCCGCCCTGGATCGAACGGTCCAACCCGAAACGCGGCGCGATCCTGGTTGCCAGCATTCCGGCAGCGAACACGATCATGACGGTGCCCGCGAAGAACAGGCCAAGCTGGATCGGCGTGAAATGCAAGCCTTCGATCAACACCCGAGGTGCTGCCGAAAACATCGCGAACAGTCCGCCCATGATCAGGCTGACGGTCGCTGCCGGAACCAGGAAGTGGCGATCGGCGACGAGTCCGAAATAGTTTTTCGTAATCGCCAGCGGGTTGAGCGGGATCCGGGTCGAACGATGGGTTTCGCCGAGCACCGCGCCAAAGGCGATGGCGCCGATCGCGGCAAACACGCCGACAAAGACGAATTCGGAACGCCAGCCGAAATAATGATCGAGCGCGCCGCCGAGCAACGGCGAGAAGCCGGGGGCTGCGGCCATCGCGATCATGATCAGCGCCATCGCGCGGCCCAGCGCCGCGCCGCTGAAGAGATCGCGGGCGATCGCGCGCGACAGCACCGAGGTCGAGCACGCGCCGGCGGCCTGGATGACCCGGCCGATCAAAAGGCCCGGCAAGTCGGTGGCGAGGCCGCACCAGATGCTGCCGGCGCAGAACACCGCAAAGCCTGTCAGCACCGGCCAGCGCCGGCCGTAGCGATCCGAGATCGGCCCGACCACCAATTGCCCGATCGCGAATACCGCGAGGAAAACCGTGATCGACGACGTCACCGCCGCGGTCGAGACATGGAGCGATGCCGCCATCTGCGGCAGCGACGGCAGCAGGATATTGGTGGCGAGGGTTCCGGTCGCCGCCAGTACCGCGAGCACCGCGATCTGCAGGAAGATCGAAGAGACTTTCGGGAGCGGGGCGGTGTCGATCGTTGCAACGGCCTGGTCGGTCATGGAGGCTCCGGTGAGTATGAAATGATACATATCATATAAACCGGGTCGGGAAAGCTCCTATGAACAATTTGGAACATTTTGCTCCGTCATGCCCGGGCTTGTCCCGGCCATCTACGTCTTCGTTGCTATTTTGAGAAGGAAGACGTGGATGCCCGGAACAAGGGCATGACGATCGACGATTTTTTTCCGCTTTATTTATCAACAGGCCCGCAAAGCCTTTGCCGACTCGCCGACCATTTGCGGCTGCCGCGCCAGCGAGACAGCCGGCGACATCAGGATCACCAGCGCCTGGGCGCCGAAGATCGCCACCGCCAGATAAAGGCAGGCTTCGGCGCTGTAGAGGCCGCCGACGATGGCGCCGAGCGCGGAGCCCAACGGGCGCGCGCCATAGCTCATGATGTTGATCGCCGAGACGCGGCCAAGCAGGCTCGGCGGGGTCACCGATTGCCGCAAAGTGGTGGTGCTGATCACCCACAGGATGGGACCGACGCCGAGCAGGAAGAAGCTCAGGCCCGCGAGCAGCGGCGTGGCAATCACCGTCGTCAGCGCCATCACCGCGGCCGCGACAAAACCGGTCACCGGCCCGAGACCGATCACGGTGCCGAAGGCGAGGCGCCGCATCACCCGCGTCGCCAATAGCGCACCGACCACCATGCCGACGCCGTACATCGCCAGCGTGGTGCCGACCCCGGTCGCGGACAGTCCGAGATGACGTACCGCATAGGGCACGAACACGGCCAGCAGCAGGAACGAAGCGGTATTGAAGATGAACTGCGTGATGAACACCGGCCGCAGCAGCGGATGATGCAGCACGAAGGCCGCACCTTCCTTGATCTCCTGCAGCGGATGGCGTCGCGGCGCGGGCGCACGGGCCGGCTCGTAAATGCCGGACAGCAGCACCACCGCGATGACGGACAGCGCCGCGGCAAACCCGAAGGCGGGCGCAGCGCCCACCCATCCGACCAGCACGCCGCCCAAGGCGGGTCCGCTGGCAAAGGCAACCGTGCGCGCAAGCTCGATCCGTGCGTTGGCCGCGGGCAACAGGGCAGGCGATACCAGCGACGGCACCAATGCGGGCGAAGCCACGCTGTAGGCGACGGTTCCACATACCGCGACAAAGCCCAGCAAGGCGAGCAGGGGCAGCGTCAGCAGGTTGAGCCAGATCAGCAGCAAGGTTGCCGCGAGCGCCGCGGCGCGTAAGGCTTCTGAGCCCGCCATCAGCCAGCGCCGCGAGATACGATCGGCGAGCAGGCCGGCGGGGATCGCGAACAGGATGAACGGCAGCGTCAGCGCGGTCTGCAGCAGGCCGGTCTGGCCTTCGCCAACCCCGAGCAGCAGCACCGCGACGATGGGTGCCGCCGCCAGCGCGATCTGCTCGGCCGATTGCGCGGCGAGATTGGACCACGCAAGGCGGTTGAAAGTTGGGGGCAGGCGAGACGTCGTGTCGGGGGACATGGCTGATTCCTTGGGCAATCGCGTTCTGCCGGCATTGTCTGGCCCGAAGGACGGCCAAACCACCCGCTTCCCGACAACACAGTTTCGGGAACCCGGCTAGATGCAGTTGCAAATGAGTTGCATTAAGATCAGTTATCCGTCATCCTTAGGGACATGGACGCGCAATCTCCCGCTTTACCCCCCGATTCCCTGCCAACGGCCCTGACCAGTGCCGCAGGCTGGCGTGCGGACGCCGCTGCCGGCGTCCAGCGCAGCCTGCCGGAAGTATATGGGAGCATTTCAGTCCCCCTCGGCGGCCACTGGTGGCGCAAGCTGCTGGCCTTCGCCGGTCCTGGCTACCTGGTTTCGGTCGGGTACATGGACCCGGGCAACTGGGCGACCGACCTCGCCGGTGGGTCGAAGTTTGGCTACACCCTGCTGTCGGTCATCCTGATCTCGAACCTGATGGCGATCCTGCTGCAGGCGCTGGCGGCTCGGCTCGGCATCGTCACCGATCGCGATCTCGCGCAGGCTTGCCGCGCCACCTATTCCCGGCCCGTCAACCTGCTGCTCTGGCTGGCCTGCGAGGCGGCGATCATTGCCTGCGACCTCGCCGAAGTCATCGGCACGGCGATTGCGCTGAAACTTCTGTTCGGCATTCCCCTGGTCGGCGGGGCGCTCATTGCCGCGCTGGACGCATTCCTGCTGCTGCTTTTGATGAACAAGGGCTTTCGCTTCCTCGAAGCGTTCGTCATTGCGCTTTTGATCGTGATCGCGGTTTGTTTTGCGATCCAGATCGCCGCTGCCGCTCCGCCGGTCGCCGCGATGCTGCGGGGGTTTGCGCCGTCCACCGAGATCTTTACCAATCCCGAAATGCTCTACATCGCCATCGGCATT